>JAPLCP010000008.1 GCA_026392155.1 Armatimonadota bacterium
GCGGTACAGTGAGGGGCTCGTTTGCCTGACGGGAGCGCCGCCACGAGGCTGGATTCCGAGGCTTCTACTCCAGAGGCGGGATGGTGAGGCGGAGAGAACTCTCCAGCGACTGGTGGGCATCTTCGGGCGTGGCAATGTCTTCGTCGAGGTAGTGCGCTCTCTGGCGGAAGGCGAGCATGGCCTCTCGCTCCACCTCTTCGACCTGGCAGATAGGCTGGGGATTCCTGCCATCGCCACCAACGCGGTCGCCTACAGTACTAAGGCGGAGTTCCCCGCGCACGAGGCACTTCTTAGAGTGAACTTGAGCGTTCCCGTGGGCGAGGAGCACGGCGGGCTTCCCCTCAACGGTGAGCGCTCCCTCAAACCTGACGAGGAGATGGAGCAGCTCTTCAGCGACCGACCCGACGCGCTACGAAACGCCCGAGAACTCGCGGCTCGCCTCGCGCCGCCGCTCGATCCCACGATCCGCCACTTCCCACGATACCCCCAGCTTCCAGGAGGTGAGAGCGCCTTCTCCCTGCTCTCTGGGCTCGTCTGGGAAGGTTCGCGTCGGCGCGGCATCACCGACCATGCCCGCCTGATCCACGAGCTGGAGACCATCCGTGATCTGGGCTACTGCGACTACTTTCTCATCTGTCACGATGTGATCCAAGAAGCGCGGCGACGCGGCATCGGCTGTGCCCTCCGTGGCTCGGCAATCGGGTCGGCGGCGCTCTATGCCTTAGGCGTCTCCGACCATGATCCCATCACCCGGCGCGTGAGCTTTGAGCGGTTCCTCTCTCGTGCCCGCCTCAAGCCACCCGATATCGACATAGACTTTCGCCACGACCGCCGCGACGAGATGTACGCCTACCTGCGCCAGACCTACGGCAGCGAGAAGGTCGCCAATGTCAGCAACTACGTCACCTACCGAGGGAGAAGCCTCCTGCGAGACTTCGGCAAGATCCTCGGTTTTGATGGGCCAGAGCTAGATCGTCTCCGGGAGCTACTCTGGCATGCCAAGGGAGATGACCTCGCTGAGCGCCTCCAGACCCTCCCAGAACTGAAGGCACTTAATATCGACCCGGATACCTACGGCGACCTCTTTGCACTCTGCGCTCAGCTCGCGGGAAACCCTCGGCACCTAGGAACGCACTCTTCAGGGATCGTGGTTAGTGATGTGTCCGTCTGTGAAGTCGCTCCCGTGCTCTGGGCAGCCAAGGGCGTTCCTGTGGTGGCCTTCGACAAGGACGACGTCGAGTCGCCCGGCATCGGGCTACTGAAGATGGATCAGCTCTGCCTCAGGGCACTCACTGCGGTAGACATCGCCACCGCCAAGCTAAAGGCACAGGATGAGCTGTTCGACTACACGAGCCGGGATAGAGAAGACCCGAAGACGCTTGCCATGATCCGCGCTGCCAAGATCATTGGGGTATTCCAGCTCGAAAGCCCGGCTCAGATGGCGCTCCAGTGGCGACTCAAAGCCGATAAGTTCGATGACTTGGTGCACGCCGTCGCGCTCGTTCGCCCTGGCCCGCTGGTCGGTGGGGGAATCGCACCCTATGTCGCGGTTCGACACGGGCACGCCAAGCCCCACTACCCACTGCCCGAGCTAGAGCCAGTGCTCGCCGAGACCTACGGGCGGATTTTGTTCCAGGATCAGGTGCTCGATGTCGTGCGGGTTGTCGGCGGCTTTAGCGCCGATGAAGCGGATGCCTGGCAGAAGGCTATCACCCATGCCCGAAGCGAGGAGGAGATGAAGTCGCTGGGGAAAGATCTGCTGGAGCGAGCCAAGCCACGCGGAATGACAGGTAAGGCGTTTGAGAAGCTCTGGAAGCAAATCAAAGGATTCTCGCGCTACAGGTTTTGTCATGGGCACTCTGTTGCCTTCGCCGACCATGCGCAAGGCACCGCCTGGCTGATGCACCACCATCCCGCCGAGTTCCTCGCAGCGCTGCTCTCGGTCGAGCCAATGGGATTCTGGCCGGTAGCAACGGTGGTGGAAGAGGCACGCCGCCGGGGGATTATCCCTCTTGCTCCCTGCCTGAACCGGAGCCATGCCACCCAGTGGCAAGTGGAGACGCCTAGCAGTATCCGTTGCCCACTCTCCTTCGTGAAGAACGTCAAGCCCGAGCTCGCCGAAGCCATCGCCAGCGAGCGGGATGCTAACGGCGACTTTGACGATCTACCCTCCGCTTGTCTCCGCCTTGGGTTCGTGCCACGGGAGGTGCTGGAGTGGCTCGTGCTGTCCGGGGCGCTGGATACACTCTCGCCATCCCGTCGTCGGGCGATCTGGAGCTTGCCCGCCCTCCACCGAGCACCAGTGCTGAAGCGCAAACTCCAGCCTGGACAGCAAGGGATAGAGTTGACAATCTGCCCCATGCTTCCGCCAGATCTACCAGACTTCTCGGAGAGGGAGAAAGAGCAGCAGGAGTGGCAGGCGCTCGGCTTCTCGCCCTCTGGTCACCCGATGCGCCACCGCCGAGAAGAGTTGACCCAGCGTGGCATCCTGCCCTGCGCTGCCCTCCAGAGCTGTGAGGAGGGGGAGGAGATAACCCTCGCTGGCCTCTCCCTGATGCCACATCGCCCTGCGGTTCCCAGTGGCGAGATTGTGGTGTTCCTGACGCTGGAGGATGAGACGGGACTCGCCCAGGTCACCGTGCCCCCTGAGGTCTATGAACCGTGCCCCCTGAGGTCTATGAACACTGTGGGAGCCAGCTACTGACTGAGAGCACTCTGGCGATTCGCGGACGGGTTTCGAGGCGTGGGGAGGGCTGCCTCCTTATCGCCACGGGGTTGGTATAGAGCGTATACTGATGGCATGGATGGCGACGCACTGGGTAGGGATGGGTATGCACTCGAGATGCCCGATGCCGATGTGCGCTTCTACCCTAACTTCTTCGACGAGTCCGAAGCAGCCCGCCTTCTTGCTGAGCTGACCCAGACCACCCTGTGGCGGCAAGATCAGATTCGGCTCTTTGGTCGCTTAGTAGATCAGCCACGGCTCACAGCATGGCATGGCGACCCCGGATGCAGCTACACCTACTCGGGGATGACGATGCAGCCGCAAGCCTGGACGCCCGAGCTTCTGGCGATAAAGGAGCGAATCGAGCCGGTGGCGGGTGTGGTCTTCAACAGCGTCCTACTGAACTACTACCGCACGGAGCGCGACAGTATGGGGTGGCACTCCGATGATGAGAAGGAACTAGGGGAGAACCCGGTGATTGCGTCGGTCAACTTAGGAGCGACCCGGCGCTTCCACTTCAAGCACAAGCACCTCAAGGAGCAAAAAGTGGCGCTTGATCTTACGGCGGGGAGCCTTCTGATCATGGCGGGGGCAACCCAGCACTTCTGGCTCCACCAGCTCCCCAAGTCGGCTCGCACCCTTGATCCCCGGATCAATCTTACGTTTCGTGTCATCCAACGTGAGCAAAATCCAAACTCAGGAAGTGGCCGCTCTGCGGGGGGAGGAAACGCAATCATTCGTCTTGTTGCATTATCTACCTCTTGACAGATTGGTAATAACAGTGTTTAATGTTAGCATTAATCATGATTGCCTTTACACTCTCATCTGACTGGACGGGAACCGCTGCACAGCTCGCTGAGGCGCTAGCGGCGGTTCTGCCCCGCTATGCACTGAGCCCCGAGCCACTGCCTAGCGAGCGTCTTATTCGCTTCTATGTCACTTCCGGTGTGCTCCAACGACCGCAGCGCGACGGACGCGAAGCGCTCTTTGGGCAGCGGCAGGCGATAGAGTTTCTGGCGGCGCGTGCACTTCTGGAAGACGGCTGGCCGCTGGCAAAAGTGGGTGAGTATCTGCCTACACAGACAGATGAGGCTCTGGTTGCGCTCCTGCCGCAGCGGGCAACCAAGAAAACCAAGGCGCAGGAGCTAATCGAGCGCTTTCAGCAAGGGGAAGTCGTTTCCTCAGCTCCTGTTGCCCTGCCCGTGCCTGCCCCTAACCCTGTGGCGCTGAAGCAGCGGCAAGGGGTGCGAGAGGCGCAGCGGGAGCTGGCGACGGAGGGTGTGGTTCGTGAGGTACGGCTACGGCTGACTCTCACGTCTTGGTGTGAGGTATCGATTGTGCAGACGGCACTGGAGAGTGTCACCGCGGAGCAGGTGGAGAGTGCGGCGGAGCTATTTCGCGCCGCACTGCTGGGCGAGCTCGCCCGGAAAGGACGGTTACGACAATGACAACGGCAACGATTACATTAACCCCGCAGAAGGCGGGAATCTCTCAGGCGGGGGGCACGCTCGATGTGCTGATTCGGGTGCAGGCTCCCGCCGCGCCGCCTCAAAGTGAGACGAAGCAACGACCGGCACTGCACCTGGCGCTGGTCTTGGATCGCTCGGGCTCGATGGATGGCGAGCCACTGCGTGCGGCGAAGCGCTGTGCACAGATGATTGTTGAGCGCCTCACGGAGCGGGATCAGGTGGCGGTGGTCGTCTTCGACAACCGGGTGCAGACTCTCGTGCCCCTCCAGCAGGCAGGGAACCCCGCACGACTCCAGAGCGCGATTGCGGGCATTGAATCGGGTGGCAATACGGCGCTGCACGGGGGCTGGCTCCAGGGGGCGCAGGAGCTGGCGACACAGTCTGAGCGTGAGGGGACACTCTCGCGCGTGGTGCTCCTCTCCGACGGCCAGGCCAACGCGGGAATTACCGACATTGCCACGATCTGCACTCAGTGCAAGGAGATGGCGGGAGCGGGGATCAGCACGACGACCATCGGGCTGGGACGCAGCTTTAATGAGGAGCTGA
>JAPLCP010000010.1:0-3874 GCA_026392155.1 Armatimonadota bacterium
AAGCGCTGTTTGGGCTGTCATGGGGCAGAGACGCAGCTCTCGCACTTTGATCTGAGGAGCCGCGAGAGCACACTCAAAGGCGGAACACGTGGCGCGGCGATCGTTCCGGGCAACGCCGACAAGAGCCTGATGCATGTCCTGCTCACCGGAAATCGTGCCCCACTCATGCCACCCTCGGGCAAGCTCCCTGCTAGCGAGATTGCGGTGCTAAAAAAATGGATAGACAGCGGCGCACCCTGGGGAGCGACCACAAGCCTCGCCTCGGGACAAAAGCAAACCTGGTGGTCGTTTGCTCCTCTCTCCCCCGCCGGGCGGGGGCAGGGAGAGGGGTTGGGGAGAGGTATCGACACCTTCATCACCGCCAAGCTGAAAGAGAACAAGCTCTCTCTCTCGCCACCTGCTCCCAAGCGCGTGCTGATCCGCCGGGTCTACGCCGATCTCTGGGGACTGCCACCTGCGCCGGAAGATGTCGAGGCGTTTGTACGCGACACCGATCCGAAGGCGTATGAAAAACTCATTGAAAAACTGCTGGCCTCGCCGCGCTATGGCGAGCGCTGGGGGCGGCACTGGCTTGATTTAGCGCGCTATGCGGATTCTGGGGGCTTTGAGGGCGATAAAGACCGGCCTTTGATGTTCCGCTACCGCGACTGGGTAATCGACGCGTTCAACAAAGACCTGCCCTACGACGAGTTCGTGCGTCTTCAAATTGCGGGCGATGAGCTAAAGCCCGGCGATCCCAGTGCGCTGATCGCGACGGGGTATCTCGCGTGTGGACCGCAGGACATTGTCGAAAACAACGCCCGGACGCGTGCTAACGAGATCGACGACCTGGTTGCCACAACAAGCTCCGTTGTGCTTGGGCTGACGGTGGGCTGTGCGCGCTGCCACGACCACAAGTACGATCCGGTGAAGATGACCGACTACTACCGCCTCGCCGCCATCTTTGCCCCGACGGAGCGCCGCGAGGTGGATGTCCCTGGTGGCAAGGCACAGGCAGTGACGGATAAGGGCGGCACGTTTGGGCCGTCGTTTCTGCTACGGCGCGGCGATGCCTACCAGCCCGATAAAGAGATCAAGCCCGGCTTTATCTGCTCCCTTCCCGGTGGCGAGGCCGAGGTGGGAGCGGCAGCGAAAGATGCCAAAACCACCGGTCGGCGAGCGGCGCTGGCGCAGTGGCTGACGAGCAAAGAGAACCCTCTGACGGCGCGAGTCCTCGTCAACCGCGTCTGGCGACAGCACTTTGGGCATGGAATTGTGGCAAGTGCCAGCAACTTTGGCCTCAATGGCGACCTCCCCACCCACCCTGAGCTGCTTGACTGGCTCGCGGGGAAGTTTATCGAGAGTGGCTGGAGGGTAAAAAATCTGCATCGGCTGATGCTCCTCTCCCAGACCTATCAGCAAGCATCGGAGATTCGCCCAGAGGCAGTGAAGGCCGATCCACAAAACAAGCTGCTTTGGCGGATGCCCGTGCGGCGGCTGGAGGGTGAGGCCGTGCGCGATAGCCTGCTTGCGGTCGCGGGGACGCTGAACCTGGAGCTCGGCGGCCCCGCAGTCTATCCGCCCGTGGATTCGAGCCTCAGGGCCGATACGTTTCAAGGGCTCAACTGGCCCAATGAAGCCGAAGACAGCCCGAAAACCTGGCGGCGCAGTGTCTACGTGAAAGTCAAGCGCTCGCTCTTGCTGCCCCAGCTAGAGGTATTCGACTGCCCGGAGATCACCTACACGGTCGCCCAGCGCAATATCACGACCACGCCGCTGCAGGCCCTGATGCTCCTCAACGACCCACTGATCTTGCGTCAGGCCGCACTCTTTGCGGAGCGGCTACAGCGCGACCGACCAGGAGATACTTGGGCGCAGGTAGACCGAGCGTATCGGCTCTGTTTTGGCCGCTCACCCAACCCAAAAGAGCGTCAGCTCAGTCTTATGTTTCTAAAGACGCGCTCACTGGCTGAGTTTTGTCACACGCTTCTTAACCTCAACGAGTTTGTCTATATTCTCTGAAAAATCTGCCTACCGATGGCAGCCTGATACAATAATTTCTGATGGAAGATACGATTTTTGGGAAGATCTCTCGGGGTGAGATCCCGGTGGAGAAAGTCTATGAAGACGAGTTTGTCGTCGCGATTCAGGACCTTGCGCCACAAGCACCTGTTCATATTCTGGTGATCCCCAAGAAACCCCTCCGTAATGTCTTAGCACTTCAGCCTGAAGACCGTGAGCTGGCCGGAGCGGTGCTTCTGGCCTGTGGCGAGGTCGCCCGAAAAATGGGCCTTGAGGCGAGCGGGGTGCGCATTGTTTTAAACGCCGAGGGCGACGCGGGCCAGACGGTATTTCACCTCCATGCACACGTGCTGGGTGGCCGCCGCCTGGGAACGATGGGCTAAACATCAACGATCACACCCGAGCAGACAAAGGAAACACTATGAGTGAAGACAAAGAGCCCCTTTCCCGGCGAGATTTTCTCTTCCGGGCAGGCAAAGAAGCGGTCAATACGGGTGCCCAGCTCGTGCCAGGCGGAAACTTAGCCCGCAAAGCACTTGGGATGCCCACTACCAACGCGGCCCCCTGGTGGAATGTGCTGGCAAAATGGCGTCAAAAAAAGACAGAAACCGAACCTATCTCTGAGGAGCAAGACACTGGAACCGACAACGGATAATTTACTGCGGGTCGCCAAAGAGGCGGCCTATCTCTGTGGCAAGCGCACCCTGGCCTACTTCAACACGGGAGTCACGCCAGAGTTCAAGGGCGACAACACGCCCGTCACGATTGCCGATAAAGAGGGCGAGCGTGTCTTGCGAGAGTGCATCCTCTCCCACTTCCCCGACCACGCCATTCTCGGCGAAGAAGAAGGCGCTTCCGAGGGTACGGCACCGTTTCGCTGGGTCTGTGATCCGATTGATGGCACGAAGTCGTTTGTCGCAGGCGTCCCGCTCTACGGCACACTGATCGGGGTGGAGCGCGAGGGTGAGATTGTCGCGGGGGTAATCTACCTTCCCGCACTGGATGAGATGGTCGCCGCAGGCAAGGGCCTGGGTTGCACGGTCAATGGCCGCGCCTGCCGCGTCTCGGACAAGCCGCTGGACAAAGCCGTGATGGTCAGCTCGTCGATTATCCGTGCTCAGAAGCGCTCGGATGCCTACAACCAGCTCGCCGACAAGACCTATCTTCAGCGCACCTGGGGCGATGCCTTCGGCTACGCGAGAGTGGCGATGGGCCAGCTCGATATCATGCTCGACCCGGTCAAGAGTCCCTGGGATGTCGGCCCGATGCCCATCATCTTCGCCGAGGCCGGCGGAAAGTGCTCGACCTGGAAGGGCGAGAACGACATCTATGGCCCAGACTGGTTTGCCACCAGCGCGGCGCTCTACCCCGAGGTGCTGGAGATTCTCAGCCAGGGTTAGTCGCCAAAGCGATGGCTTCGGGGAGGGTCAGGAGTGTGCCCTCCTCAAAACCCCGGTCAAAGGCAGCGGTGTCGAGGGCCGTGCGGAGCTTGCCGAAGGCACCCACAGGCACTGCTAGCTCCCCCGGTTGGAGCGGGGGAGCTGGAGAGCTAAAGCTACAAAGGGCGTACCGCCCATAAAATATATTGGGTATGGCCGGAACGGCCTTTGTAGCGGAGCACGCGACGCTCTCTAGTCCCCCCGCTCTAACCGGGGGGACAAAGCGGTATAATTCCAGAAGCATGAAGATCATCAGATTTATTGACCACGCGGGCAATTGTAATCCTGACGTTTGACTGGACAGTTTTTGGACTACGAGATTGTAGCATTTTCGCTCCGGAGTATCAAATCCATATTTTGGTGTAATTAGCTCTTCCCTCTCCCTGGCGGCTTTGCCGCCCGCGAAGCTCGGTAGCCTCGCCTTCAAAAGCGCC
>JAPLCP010000010.1:3907-4516 GCA_026392155.1 Armatimonadota bacterium
GACAGCAGCTTAGCCCCCCGTCAAGAGCACCTCAGATTCCTTTCCTTTAAAAGCAGCAGCAGAAGCGTCGGCCACTGGCAAAGCCTCTCGTGAAACGAGTCCTTCGTCTTGCGGCACGTGTCCCTCGGATCGCTCCAAGCGCCAAGCGTGGTAGTCATCCATGTTAGTGTAAACCTTGCCACTCGTCATCGCCTCGTCAAACTCCATTAAGAGGGCTCCTAACAAGCGCTCGCAGCTCGCACGATTCGGATAGATACGAATCACCCGGTCTCGACGACGAATCTCCCCGTTCAAACGCTCCTGAGAGTTGGTTGTACGAAGCAAACGATGGTACTTCACCGGCAAAACCAGCACACTCGTCACCTCGTCAAAAGCAGATTCCAGCAGAGCCACCGCCTTGCTACATCTACCTTCAAAGCTCTGGCACGTCTCGCGCAAGCGAGCACGGGCACTGGCAAGATTGGGAGCATGAAGCACTTGCTTCGCCGAGGCAAGAAACGATTCCACCTCCGCCTTGGGACACGAATCGCTCAAGTTCCTCAAAAAGTGTGCTTGACACCTCTGCCAGGTTGCCCCCGCGAAGTGACTCCCAATGGCTTTGACCAGGCC
>JAPLCP010000010.1:4533-5158 GCA_026392155.1 Armatimonadota bacterium
CCGGTTAGACCTCGTAACTTCAGACTTGCGAACAACTCGCTCCAGCTCGCCTCGCTTTCCTTATCGCCTAGGGCGAAGCCCAGCACGTGACGATAACCCGACTCGTCAATGCCACAGGCAATCAGCAGGGCACACTGACGAACTCACCCTTCCTCACGGATTTTGACGACAATGGCATCCACCAGTACAAAGGGAAACGTCCCAAGAGGCCGCTCCCGCCAGGTCTTGACTAGAGGATCCAGCACCAGGCAGAGTTTAGAGACATGAGATTTAGAGACACCCTTCCCTTCGGGTGGGTACCCGGCTCCACAGAGTACTTGCGTGACCTCCTCGGCTTTACGAGTCGAAACGCCTTGGAGCACCATCTCACACAGAGCGAGCACAAAGGCTTGCTCACTCCGTTGATACCTCTCCCGCAAATCGGGGCTGAACTCTCCTTCTCGTGTCCTTGGAACTTTGAGCGTGATGGTTCCGATTCGTGTCTGCATCTCTCGCTCTCGAATGCCGTTCCGATAACCGATCCTCTCGGGCGTTCTCTCGCCTGGTTGTGCCTTGAGTGCTGCCGTGACCTGGTGCGCAAGTACCTGGTTGAGCATCTGCTCCACTAGCCCTGACAGTCCTTGCC
>JAPLCP010000161.1 GCA_026392155.1 Armatimonadota bacterium
CTTGAGCATCAAAGACTGCATTGGAAATTGTAAAGTGGTGCTGGCCAGGGAGAATTTGAGCAGTTCCGATAGCTCCTCGGCTGCTCATCGCCGCCTGCATTTTTGCAATCGAAGTCTGTTGATCAATGCCTTCACTATCCCCCGCAAATGCCCGGATTGGTTGACTTTCCAAACCCGCAACCGCATTGGAACCAAAGAAGGCTCCCGGATCGCCAATACCGGAGATAGGAATTGCAGCGGCGTACTTACCAGGGGCACGGACAACCGCATCCCAGGCACCATCTCCTCCGGCAGACCAACCGACAATATACTGACGATTCGCATCAATGGCGGGAAGTTGCAGGGTGGAGTTGTCTATTAAGGTGAGCTGAGGCGACGTGATCAGCGTATCAGTGAGGCTGAAAACTCCCCGTAAGCTCGCGGAAAGGGGAAAGTTATTGTGATTGTACTCATCACTGGAGCCATAGCTATTGAGCCAGTACTCCCCCAGACTATCATAGCCAAAGTTAGAACCAAGTGGTGCAGTACTCCCCCAGAGGGCTTGGTTGACAAGATACTCAGGGTCGTTCGTTGCGAAGTCTTTGATGCCACGGGGGGCAACATAGATTGCAGGGCGATCTACAAGCTTCAGAGAGTCCGAGAAAGTCCAGCTATCTACCTGGCTATTGTTATCTACATCCCAGCTATTGCCACGCTCCCCTGCCCCGTGAAGATACATCACGACGGGTAAAGGCTGACCAAACCCAGGATCACCCACATGCCCTAGATTGACATAGATCTTAACCGGGATGGTGCGTGTTACCAGAGTGCCCCCAACATTGTAGCTGTAGCTATAATTAAAAACTTGAAGATTGCTCTCAAAAAGCTGTGCATGCGCTGGAGACAGGAGCATTCCGAAAGCAATCAAAGATGCTCCACTAAGACATCGCAATCGTGGAAAAATCATATTTTTCCTATGTTTGCAACTTTCGTGCCAGATTTCCGACTAGCCACGACGACGGTGGGCCAGCGCCCCTCCGAGTAAACCAAGACCAACAAACCAAGCCGACCAGGGAAAGAGATCAGCTATTTCTGCGTTTAAGCGCATCATAGGTGGCGTATTTATACGCTTCAGAGAGGGTTGGATAGTTGTAGCAAGTACGCAAGAATAATTCCGCACCTTGTTCGGCAAGCATCGCGGTGAGGCCAATGTGCACGAGCTCAGAGGCACTCTCCCCGATAATGTGCACCCCAATGAGCCGCATGTCCTCGCGCCGAAAGACCAGCTTGATAAAGCCAAACTGCTCCCCGATAATCTGTCCGCGGGCATTGGCGGCAAAGCTGGCACGTCCACAGACGGCATCAATGCCTTTCTCTTTGGCGCTCTGCTCGGTCTCTCCGGCGCTGCTGGCCTCAGGAATCGTGTAGATCCCGTAGGGCAAGATTGGGGCGAGATGGCCCGTGAAGTTGCTCTCAAACGCGTAGCACATCGCCAGGCGCGCCTGCTCCATCGAAGCCGAGGCCAGTGAGGGAAACCCTACCACATCGCCGGCAGCGTAGATCGAGGGAACGGCGGTCTGGAAGCACTCATTAACGGTTAGCAAGCCACGCTTGGCCGCCTCCAGCCCCGCGGCTGCGAGGTTCAGGCCCTCCGTGTTGCCACTGCGCCCCGCGGCAATGAGGATCGTGTCCGCGACAATCGAGCCACCGTAGCGCAGGGCGCAGCGCCAGCCCACTTCCTCACCTTCGTCGTCGCGCTCCACGTGCTCGATCTCGTCGGGCATTCGGAAGATAATCCCGAGGGTGACCATGCGCTCTTTCAGGGCACGCGAGAGGTCTTTGTCCAGAAATGCAAGCAGCTCATCACGCGCCTCGATCACGGTCACTTTCACGCCCAATGTCGCAAAGAGACAGGCATACTCGCAGCCGATCACTCCCCCGCCGGTGACAATCAGGCGCTGGGGGATGCGCTCCAGATTCAAGATCGTGTCCGAGTCGTAGATGTCTGGCTGCCCCACGGGAAAACCGGGCGGGTGCCAAGGCCGTGACCCGGTGGCGATCAGGACGATATCGCCGCGCAGCGTCCGCTCTGAGTCGCCCGAGACTTTGATGGTGTGCGCATCCACAAACGACGCCGCGCCACGCACCAGCTCAATGCCATGGCTCCCCATGCTCCCCGCGATCCGCTGGCGCTCGGTCTCGGCCACGCGCCGCTCACGCCGCAAGAAGTCCTGCACGGTCGCCTTGTCTCGCAGGCACGCATCGAGCCCATAGAGCTCACGCTGCTGGTAGCCAGAGAGAAAAAGCGCCGTCTCGCGGAGTGTCTTCGACGGCAGCGTCCCCGTGTTGGCCGCCGCCCCGCCCAGATGCTTCCCCTTCTCGATCAGCGCCACCCGCTTGCCCAGAAGCGCCGCCTGCGCCGCCCCTTTTTCGCCTGCCGGGCCGGAGCCAATCACAATCAAATCATAGCGCGTCGTTTCATCCATAGCTCTATCGTACCCGCCCCGTGAACGGGGCGTCGAGTAGCGCTTCGCGCTGGAAAGCCCGTACCGGGCTACATACCAGCGTATTCCCCAGCCCGGCACGGGCTTCGCGGCTGAGGAACGAAGCCATTGCAGACGCCCAATTCGATTGGGCGGTATGATAGACGCATGGGTGTAGGTGGCGGGTGGCGGGGGCCGGATCAGAGCTTGGGGGGCCTGCCTCGGACGTTTGGGTTGCAGAACCGCAACACGGGCGGCGATGGCCCTCAGAAGCCGCTGGATCGGGTGCTCTTGCGGCGCGTGCTGACCTGCCTTGCGCCCTACAAGACGCTCTGGGTGGGGATTTTCGGCTGCCTTGCCGCCAATGCCGCGCTTGCGGTCGTGCCGCCGCTCCTAGTGCGCGGGATTCTCGATGACGCGATCCCCAAGCACCAACCGACGCTTCTTTTCTGGCTCGTCGGTGGGATTATTGGGGTGAATATCGTCATGGGCCTGCTGGGGGTGTTGCAGAGCTTTTTGAGCGCACAAGTCGGCGAGGGCTTGCTCTACGACCTGCGCAATCGATTATTTCTGCGCCTGCAACAAATGTCGCTTTCTTACTACACAACGACGCGCGCCGGGGAGATCGTGGCGCGGGTGAGTAGCGATGTTGGGGCCGTGCAGGGCGTGGCCACGGGCACGGTCATTAGCATTGCCAATAACTTATTGACGGTCATTGCCACCATCATCGTGATCTTTGGGATGAACCCGAGGTTGGCCTTAGTGGCGCTGATCGTCGTTCCAGGGCTGTATCTGCCGACAAAGCTCGTGGGGAAGCTGCGGCGCAAGCTCTCCACCGAGGCGCAGGAGACGCAGGCGGACTTGCTGGCCTTTGTTCAGGAGCGCTTACACGTCGGAGGGATGCTTCTCACGCAGCTCTACGGCCAAGCTCCTGCCGATGCGAGCGCGTTTGAGAAGCTCACGCAACGGGTGAAGGCACTCAACCTCAAACAAACTCTGGCGGGGCGCTGGCTGTTCATGAGCCTGAGCGTCTTCTCGGTGGCGGGCCCCGCGCTGATCTATCTCTTTGGCGGCATCGAGGCGCTCAATAATCGGCTGACTCTGGGGAGCATTATCGCCATTGTCGCCTATCTGGCCAACCTCTACCGGCCTCTCGCAAACCTCGCCAATGTCTACGTGGATGTGCAGGGCGCGCTGGCGATCTTCGAGCGCATTTTCTCGCTCCTAGACCAAGCGCCCGAGATTGCGGATGCGCCAGGGGCTAAGACGCTCGCACAAACCCGCGGCGAGGTGCGCTTTGAGAGCGTCGGTTTCTCCTACCCCAATGCCGCGACGCCCGCTCTTTCCGAGCTCTCGTTTACGATTGCACCGGGCGAGCGCGTGGCGCTGGTCGGGCCAAGCGGCGCGGGAAAGACGACCATTACCTACTTGCTGCCGCGCTTCTTCGACCCGAGCGAAGGCAAGATCACGCTCGATGGCCTGGACTTGCGGGAGATTACGCTGGAGAGCCTGCGCGCCCGGATTGGGATGGTGACCCAAGAGACCTTTCTCTTCCATGCCAGTGTCAAACAAAACCTGCTCTATGCCCGACCCGATGCCACGGAAGACCAGCTCATCGCCGCGGCCAAGTCCGCCCATATCCATGAGTTTCTCGCCGCCCTCCCCGATGGCTACGACACGATTGTGGGGGAGCGGGCGTTCCGGCTCTCGGGCGGGGAGCGTCAGCGGCTCTCGATTGCCCGTGCGCTCCTCAAGAACCCAGAGCTGCTGATCTTGGATGAGGCGACGAGTAGCCTCGATGCAACCTCAGAGTCACTCATCCAAGAGGCGCTAGAGACGCTCCTTCAGAACCGCACCGCGCTGATCATCGCCCACCGGCTCTCGACAATTCGAACGTGCGATAAAATCGTCGTCTTAGAGCAAGGCCGTGTGGTCGAAGTGGGGCCACACGAGGCGCTTCTGGCAAAAAACGGCCTCTACGCCGAGCTCTACCAAAAGCAGTTCCGCACGCCAAGTTCATAGCGTTTATTTTTCGCCGAGGTAGAAACCAGGCTGCGTGGGCTGGTTGTAGCCGACATTTTGCCAGGCGACACTCAGCCGGTACTGCGGGTCGTGGAGGAGCGTGGTGAGGCGATGGCCTGTGGGAATCGTGGTGGTGTAGATACGAAGGGACTTGTTGTCTGCCGTGCGCAGGATCACTTCCTCGCGCCAGTCGCCTAGAATATCGGCACAGAGCGCGGGGTTGGACTTGGTGCCATTGTTACTGACACCGTCATCGGCGGTGAGGAGGGTTTTCTCCGTCTCGGAGGTCCAGTCCCACTTGGTGACTTTGTTACCATCCAGCAGCTCGCGCAGGAAGTCACCGTCCCACCAGACTCCGAAGTTGCAGGAGCGGGGCTTGTTTTTCGAGACCTGCTCCCCTTTCACATTCCAGACACCGCTGAGGCCCTCACCGGATGCCCACATTTCGTAGCCGGGGTAGCGCGGGTCTATGTCAAAGGCGACGCCACGTCCCACATCGGGGCAGGGCTTGCCAAAAATCAGCGAACCGGTGCGGGCATCACGAAACTCCGCGCCGGACTGGTGGTGGTTGTGCTCGTGGATATCAAAGACCTCCAGGCCAGGGCGGCTGGGATCGATATCCGAAAGATGCAGCGCATCGCCGTGGCCGAGCCCCGTGGAGTAGAGCCCCGTGCCGTTGTCGTCAATTGCCATTGCCCCGTAGATAATCTCGTCGCGTCCGTCACCGTCCACATCCCCTACTGAGACATTGTGGTTGCCTTGGCCCCGCCACTTCTTCGGGTCAGCCTGCTTGTCCGAGTCGAAGACCCAGCGCGACGAAAGCTTGCCGCCGCGCCAGTCCCAGGCGGCCAGCACCGTGCGGGTGTAGTAGCCCCGGCAGAAGACCAGGCTGGGATGCTTACCATCTAAGTAGGCAACACAGGCCAGAAAGCGGTCCACGCGGTTGCCGTAGCCATCGCCCCAGTCCTCAGCTTGTCCGCGGGCAGGAACATAGCTTGTCGTGGCGAGCGCCTTGCCCGTCTTGCCCTCGAAGACAGTCAGAAACTCGGGGCCCTCGAGAATGTAGCCCTTGTCGTTGGCCCAGCTCTTGCTCGCATCCCCGATCCCTTTTCCGGTGCCATCCAGCGTGCCATCGGCGGTCTTGCAAGCCAGCTCTGCTTTTCCATCACCATCAAAATCATAGACTAGAAACTGCGTGTAGTGGGCGCCCTCACGGATATTTTTCCCGAGATTGATCTCCCACAGAAACGTCCCATCGAGCTTATAGGCCTGCAGGATCGGCGGGTCTGTCTGTCCCGCTTGGGAGTTGTCTTTGGAGCGCCCTGTCATGTGGACAACCAGCTCCAGCGCACCGTCGCCGTCCAGATCCCCCACCGAGCAGTCGTTGGGTGTGTAGCCTTGCGGAGTGCGAAGCGGCAGTGTCAGGTACGGCGTCTCCGAAAGCATCATGGGCTTACTCTGTGGTCCACTTGCTACCTGCACCGTGTAGCGTGCGCCTTTGGGAGCCTGGGGATCCACAAAACAAGTCGCGCCGGTGAGTGGTTTCGGGGTAAGTTTTTTCCCATCGCGCCAGAGCGTGAAGCCAAGCTTGGGAGCATCTGTGCCGAGCGAGCGCCAGCTCACAAAGGCATTGCCATCGCTACCACGCACCGCAACAAGCCCGCGATCTAGCCGCTCCCACGAGCGTGTGGGTGCTTGCGCTCCACCAGCAAGCCCTGCACAAAAAAGCGCCAGACACAACAATACTCTCATCAAGACTCCCTCGTAAAACAACCGGTTTATTCTACCAGAGTCCCCCGGAAATCATCTTATAGAGTTATAGAGAGCCGATTCCCATAGGCTTCCACTTCTAAGTCGCTCACTCTCTTGACCTAAGCGCCGGGGTGCCACTCCCCGGCGCTTTTTTTATTTGAACCTTTCTTCTCCTTCCCGGAACCAAAGCTCGTATAATACAAACTAAGGGGGTCTAGGGAGATGACGAAGCAACGAAAGTATGGAGCACTGCTCGGCGTACTTGCTCTGGCGGGAGTCGTAGGTGCGACATACCTACGAGGCGGTGAGGTGGTACGCGCCTCTGAGGCTAGTGACGAGGTTGAGGGGCTGCGCTTCCGGCTCTCGGCAGGAAAGCTTGCTGGAGGCGAGAGTCCCACAGAGCGCCTGCCGATCACGCCTGCCCAAAAGCTCTCCGATGCCGACGCTGACAAGATCCTGGCACGGGTGAAGGCCATCGCTACCCAGCCCGATGACGAGAAAGAGTTTGCGCTTCGTGAGGCATCGCTGCCTGCGCCCCGTGCAGGTCAGACCATCACCGCCGAGTTTCCTCCCAAGCTAGCCCCAACACTGGCTCCCCTGATCTCGGGGGCGGGGGGGGGCACACTCACCCTGCGACGCTTCCAGCCCGAGGGAGAAGTCCCGCTGGCAGATCGCGTCAGCCTGACATTCTCACAGCCCATGGTCGCGGTCACCGGCCAGGAAGACGCGGCGGCACGTGTCCCGGTGACGCTCAGCCCCAATGTCCCGGGAAAGTGGCGCTGGCTGGGCACCCAGACCCTGATCTTCGACGCAGGCTCCGGCAAGCGCCTCCCGATGGCAACCGAGTTTTCGGTGAGCCTTCCGGCGGGCACGAAGTCCGTCACCGGTGGCGTGCTGGAGAGAGCGCAGAGCTTTACTTTTAAGACACCTGCCGTTCGCCTGCTAAGCTACGGCCCGGATAATGGCAGCGTCGGCCAGCGCCGCGATCCGCTGATCTGGCTAAACTTCGACCAGAAAATTGATCCCGATGCTGTTCTCAAGACCGTTAAAGTGCTCGCGGGCGATAAGCCCGTCCGGGTTCAGCGTGCCAGCCAGAACGAGCTAGAGAAAGCCGTCGGCAAGAGCGAGACACCCGAGCGCTGGCTGGCCCTCAAGCCCATGGGAATGCTCCCCGGCGATACTCAGATCACGGTGCAAGTCGGCCCCGGAACCCCCAGTGCCGAAGGGTCACGCGTCACGGAGTCGGCGCAGAGCTTCTCGTTTCGCACCTACGGCCCTCTGAAGTTCGTGGAACAGAGCCCCTCTCGTGGGCAGAGTGTCCCGCCCAGTGCGGGCTGGTCGCTCCGCTTCACCAATCCGCTTGATGCCGAGGTTTTCGATCCCGCCTGGGTCACGGTCTCCCCCGCCACGCCTGGGTTGCAGATAACCGCCAGTGGCAACTACCTTCAGCTGTACGGCCTCAAGAAAGCCCGCACGACCTATAAAGTGACGGTCTCGCCGAAGCTCAAGGACAGCTACGGACAGAGCTTAGAGGGCTTCGAGCCCGCTGTTTTCACCGTGGGAGCCGCTGAGCAGCAGCTCTCGGGGCCGTCGCAGATCTTGCTGGTGCCCGATCCCGCAGCGGCTCCCCGCACGGTTTTCTCCAGTGTGAACGTCCCCAGTGTCAAAGTCAAGCTCTACAGCGTGAGTAGTGCCAACTGGGATGCCTGGCGGACGTGGCAGAGCAACTGGGAGGAGCGGCGCAAGGGCGCGACACCTCCGGGTAAGCTGATCAAAGAGCAAGATCTCGTGCTCACCGGTGCGGAGGACACGCTCCACGAGAACGATCTCGCACTCCCCAAAGCAGGCAGCACGCTGATCTGGTGGGAAGCAAACGGCTGGAAAAAACGCAACCCGTACGACGAGCCCCCGCGCGGCGCTGCCTGGGTGCAGACGACAAAAATTGGCCTGACGGCATTTGCCGATGGCGACGATCTCTACGCGCTGGCCACCGAGCTGACGACCGGCAAGCCGATCTCAGGGGCAGAAGTCAGCCTCGTCGGTAGTGGCCAGAGCGCGAAAACAGGCCGCGATGGCCTGGTCAAACTAGTGCTGAGCGAGAAACCGGGCACGATGCTGGTCGCCAAGCGTGGCAGTGACAGCGCGTTTCTGCCGTCACGGTTCTGGCGATGGGACGAGAGTACCTGGCGCAAGCAAGGGCGTGGGACGCAGTCGCTCTGGTTTGTCTGGGACGATAGGCAGCTCTATAAACCGGGCGAGAAAGTGCATGTCAAAGGCTGGGTACGCCAGCTTCCCGGCACCAAGCTCGCCACGCTTTCTCTTCCCGCAAGCGCCCCTCTGACCTGGCAGCTCAACGACAGCCAGGGCAATGAGGTTAAGAAAGGCGAAGCCAAGCTCAATGCGTGGGGCGGCTTTGATGTGGCCTTTGAGCTTCCCAAGACCATCAACCTGGGACAGACCAATCTGATGTTTAACGGGGCAGGTGGCGCGACCAATCATAGCTTTAATGTGCAGGAGTTCCGTCGCCCGGAGTTTGAGGTCTCGGCGAAGAGCGAGAGCGCCGGGCCGCATGTTGTCGCCGATCCAAAAGGCGCGGATATCTCTGCCAAAGCGGTCTACTACGCCGGTGGCCCCCTGCCTGGCGCACAGACCACCTGGACCGTAAGTGCGACTCCTAGTAGCTACACCCCGCCAGGCCGGAGCGAGTTTACATTTGGGAAGTGGACTCCTTGGTGGAGCTTCGGCGGCTTCGACGAGGACATTAGCCTTCGTGGAGGTCGGCGTGGCTTTGGCGGAGGCGGGTTTGGTCGCCAAGCCAATCTGAGCCAGAACTTTACGGGCGCTACCGACCCGATGGGCGTGCATCGGCTGCACTTAGATTTTGACGGTGTCAAGCCCGCACAGCCCTACTCCGTGAGCGCACAGGCCGTGATCCAGGATGTCAACCGTCAGGCACTGGCAGCCAGCACGTCGCTTCTTATCCATCCCTCGGCGCGCTATGTTGGGCTGCGCAGCAAGACAACCTTTGTCGCTGCGGGCAAGCCGCTGGTGCTGGAGGCGCTGGCGTGCGACATTGACGGCAAGGCCGAGCCGGGCCAGGAGATTCAGCTGCGCGCCGCTCGCCAGGAGTACGAGTGGAGCAAGGGCCGCTACCAGCTTGTCGAAAAAGACATCCGTGAGTGGACGGTGCGCTCGGGCGAGAAGCCTGTCTCCACCGAGCTTGGCGCTCCCGCAGGCGGGCAGTGGAAGATCAAGGCCACGGTGCGCGATAGTAAAGAGCGGCCTAATGAGAGCGAGCTGACACTCTGGGTGGCGGGCGGCAAGCCTAGCCCGCGCCGTGACTTGGCGCAAGAACAAGTCACCCTGATCCCGAGCACGAAAGAGTACACGCCCGGCCAGACCGCCGAGATTCTGGTTCAGGCTCCGTTCTTTCCCGCTGAGGGCGTGCTGACCCTGCGGCGTGATGGCGTGATCCGGACCGAGCGCTTTAGTGTTACCGGCCCGACGTACACCGTCAAGATTCCCATTCAGGAGGCGTATCTCCCCAATATACACGCTCACATCGAGCTTGTCGGAGCCGTTGCCCGCACCGACGACGAGGGCAAGGCTCTCGAAAAACTCGCCAAGCGTCCGGCCTTTGCCAGCGGCGAGCTGGATCTGTCGGTCTCCACGGCTAGCAAGAAGCTCACCGTCGTTGCCAAACCAAAAATCGCAGCCCTGGCTCCCGGCAGCGAGACCGAGGTTTATGTCAGTGTGAAAGACAGCAACGGCAAACCGATTGCCGGTGGCGAAGTCGCCGTGGCCGTCGTGGATGAGTCGGTTCAGGCGCTTGCAGGCTGGAGCATGGGCGATCTGGTCGCCGCCTTCCATCCCCGCCACGGCAGCGGCGTGAGCGACTGGCACCTGCGCAGCTACGTCAAGCTCGAAGACCCGCTCAAAGTCCAAGATGCAAGCAAAAAAGATGGCGAGGGAGGGGGCATGTCTTTTGCTGGAAGACGCGGCAATGCAATGCCTGGCGGTGGTGGCGGCTTTGGCGGTGGAGCCATGATGGCAGACAGCCTGGGTATGGAGTCTAAGGCTGGTGCACCTAAGCCTGCCCGTGCGATGAAGATGAGATCTGAGCTTGCTGAAGACAAGTCGGGAGCGCCGGAGCCTGCCATCGCGGTGCGTACCAACTTCGACCCTCTGGCGCATTTCTCACCGAGCGTCGTCACGGACTCGGATGGCACGGCGCGGGTGAGTGTCAAGCTACCGGACAATCTCACGCGCTACCGAATCGTCGCCGTGGCGGTGTCCGGTGCGGATAAAGGCGGAAGCGGTGAGTCATCGCTGACGGCACGCCTGCCGCTCATGGCACGGCCTTCTGCGCCGCGTTTCTTAAATATCGGGGATAAGTTCGAGCTTCCCGTCGTGCTACAAAACCAGACCGACACGCCCATGACCGTGGACGTTGCCGTGCGTGCGACCAACGCTACCCTCACCGAGGGTCGAGGGCGGCGCGTGCAGATTCCCGCCAATGATCGGGTCGAGGTTCGCTTCCCCACCGAGTCCGCCAAGCCCGGCACCGCTAGGTTCCAATTTGCGGCCACAAGCGGCAGTGTGGCCGATTCGGCTGAAGTGTCTCTACCCGTCTGGACTCCCGCGACCACGGAAGCCTTCGCGACCTACGGCGTCGTGGACAAGGGCGCGATTGTGCAGCCCGTGCGTGCGCCCAGCGATGCCAACCCCGCGTTTGGCGAGCTCGAGATCACCACTTCGTCCACAGCGCTTCAAGAGCTCACCGATGCCTATATCTACCTGGCCAGCTACCCCTATGGCTGCGCCGAGCAGCTCAGCTCGCGGGTGCTCACGACGGCGGCCCTCAAAGACGTTCTTAGTGCGTTTAAAGCTGTGGGAATGCCCAAAGAGAGCGAGCTGAATGCGGCGATGGCACGCGATCTGGCGCGGCTGGGCGAGCTACAAAACCCCGACGGCAGCTTTGGTTTCTGGGCACGCAACGAGCGCCCGTGGCCCTATCTGGGAGTCCATGTCGCCCATGCACTTGTCCGTGCCAAGCAGAAAGGCTTCGCCGTCCCCGACACGACCTACAAGCGCTCGCTGGCCTATGTAAAGGCAATCGAGAGCAAGTTTGAGGACATTTACTCGCCACGCTGTCGCCGGATGATCACCGCCTACGCCCTCTATGTCCGGCACCTGGCAGGCGACTCGGACAAAGTAAAGGCGAAAGCGCTCCTGGCTTCTGCGCCACTGGATGAGCAAGGGCCCGAGACCATTGGCTGGCTGCTAAATGTCTTAGCGGGCGACCCCGACCTCACCAGTGTCCGGCGCTGGCTGGACAACAAGGCCACCGAGACAGCGGGCGCGGCGCACTACACGTTCTCGTACAGCGACGGTGCCTATCTGGTTCTTTCGTCGGATCGCCGCGCCGATGGAATCGTCCTGGATGCCCTGATCGCCGACCAGCCGCAGAGTGAGCTGATTCCAAAGCTGGTGCGTGGCCTGCTCGATGGCCGCAAGCGGGGCGC
Source organism: Armatimonadota bacterium (assembly GCA_026392155.1). GTDB lineage: Bacteria > Armatimonadota > Armatimonadia > Armatimonadales > Armatimonadaceae > Armatimonas. The sequence continues at coordinate 11,762 of JAPLCP010000161.1, forward strand.
GTGGGGCAACACGCAGGAGAACGCGTTTATCCTGCTGGCGCTCGACCGCTACTTCCGCAAGTTTGAAGGCGTCACCCCCGACTTTGTCGCCCGGCTCTGGCTGGGAGAAAAATTCGCCGGGGAGGGCACGTTTAAGGGTCGCACGACGGATCGTATCGCGACAAAAATCCCGATGGCGACACTCACCGAGAAGCCAGGAATGCAGCCGCTGACCATAGACAAGCAAGGTGCGGGTCGGCTCTACTACCGAATCGGGATGCGCTACGCTCCCAAAAACCTCCAGCTGCCTGCCGCCGACTATGGCTTCTCCGTGAGCCGTGTCTACGAAGCGATCGACAATCCCTCGGACGTCAAGCGCGACGCCGACGGCACCTGGGTCGTGAAAGCGGGAGCCAAGGTTCGGGTCAAAGTCACGATGGTGGCCACCACACGCCGCTACCACGTCGCCCTCATCGACCCGATGCCCGCCGGCTTCGAGGCCCTCAACCCCGAGCTACGCGGTACGGAAGCCACCCCCCCCGCCCCCATGAATGGGGGAGCCTTTAATCGGTATTGGTCGTGGTGGCACTGGTACGAGCACCAGAACCTGCGCGACGAGCGAGCGGAGGCGTTTAGCTCCTATCTTTGGGAAGGTGCCTACGAGTACAGCTACATCTGCCGCGCCACGACTCCGGGAAGCTTTATCGCCCCGCCCGCCAAGGCCGAGGAGATGTACGCCCCCGAGACATTCGGACGCAGTGCCTCGGATAAAGTGCGCATCGAGTAGCCCTCCTCCCTCCGCTTCGCTCCACCCTCCTCCCAATCCTGGGAGGAGGTTTATTTTTTAACGTGAGTTCGGGATAAGATCGGGTCGGGATTCCTGTAAGACGGCTTTGCCGCCCGCAAAGCAGGGATCTACACCGATCCTGCGCCCCACCTTGCCTACGAGATCCGTGTCACGAGGATCTTGCCTGCGGACAATAGCCAAGGGACACTGCAGCCAAGGGACACTGCACATCACCGCCAATGGGATCGCCCAGCCCAACACCTGTTCCGACCAATGGGACGCTCGCGTTCAACTTTATTGACAGCAGCTCTCCTAAACACTACTGCCAGCGGGGCCTTCCCCACCAGCCCCCCTAACACGGGCGGTGCAACCCTCAACGGCACCCTCACCTACGATTTCTAGAGCCCCAGCTGACTCCAGAGGGCGTCCACCCGTTTCTTGATGCTCTCGTCCATCTCGATCACGGGCGGCCAGGGGCGGGTGAAGCCCTCTTCGGGGAGCTTTTGGGTCGCGTCAATGCCCATCTTGGAGCCGAAGCCCATCTGGCGACTGGCGTGGTCTAAAACATCAATCGGGCCTCGGGTGAAGAGCGTGTCGCGCTCGGGGTCAATGTTGTTGGTGGTCACCCAGAGCACTTCTTTGAGGTTCTGCACATCCACCCACTCATCCACGACGATAATCACTTTGGTGAACATCATCTGCCCCAGCCCCCAGATCGCATTCATCACTTTTTGCGCCTGCCCAGGGTAGCGCTTCTTGATCTTAATGATGCAGAGATTATGAAAACATGCCTCAGGCGGTAGGTTATAGTCAATGATCTCAGGCACAAAGAGCCGCACCAAAGGCAAGAAGAGCCGCTCGGTGGCCTTTCCGAGCCACTCGTCCTCAATCGGCGGACGGCCCACGATCGTCGTCGGGTAGACGGGATTTTTCCGGTGCGTGATCGCCGTCACATGGAAGACCGGGTACTCCTCTTCGAGCGTGTAGAAGCCCGTGTGATCGCCAAAGGGGCCTTCCGTGCGGCGCTCGTTTGCAGGGACATAGCCCTCTAGGATAATCTCGGCATCGGCGGGGACTTCGATGTCCTGCGTCTTACACTTCACCAGCTCCACGGGCTTTTTGCGCAAGAAACCCGCGAAGACCATCTCATCAATCATATCGGGAAGCGGAGCCGTTGCGGCGTAGGTCAGTGCGGGATCGCCACCGAGGGCCACAGCGACGGGGATATTGCGGCCCTGCGCCTCGTACTCGCCGTGATGACGATTGCCCACTTTATGGCGCTGCCAGTGCATCCCACAAGTCGTCTCGTCATAGACCTGAACGCGATACATCCCGACGTTGCGCTTGCCGTCCACGCTTTTTGTAAAGACCAGCGGGAGCGTGATAAAGCGCCCACCGTCCAGCGGCCAGCACTTGAGGATCGGCAGCTCCGAGAGCTTGATCTGATCGCCGGTCTTCACCACCTCTTGGCACTGCCCATGACTCACGATGCGCGGCGCGGTATTTTTCGCCAGCTCCCCAATCTGTGGCAAGAGCGCCGCTTTTGCCATCAGGCCGCTGGGCATACTGCTCGGGAGCTTGGTCCACTCCTCGATCTCTTTGGCGATCTCTTCAATGTCCCCCACGCCCAGCGCCATGCTCATGCGCTTGCGGGTTGCGAACACGCCAATTGCGAGGGGCATATTGCTGCCCTTGGGGTTCTCGAAGAGCAGCGCGGGGCCACCGGAGCGCACCACCCGGTCGGCGATCTCGGTGATCTCCAGTACCGGGTCAACGGGTGTCTTAATGCGCTTGAGCTCACCCTCTTTTTCTAGTTTTTCTAAGAACTCTCGAAACCCTGCGTAGGCCATGGTGGTATTACTCCGTGCTATTTTTCACAAAGTATAACCCATAATCGCTCGCTCCGGTTCCCGGCAGGTACAATGCGAGCACTATGCCAAAGATTCCGCAGCTCATTGCTGGCCTTGTTGTACTCGGTGCCGCAGGGGGCGGCTTCTCTTACTGGCGCTCTCGCCCCCCCCAGATCGAGGTGATCCTCCCGCAAACCCGCACCGTGACGGAGAGCATTGCCGCCACCGGGCAGCTTCGCAGTGAGCTAGAGACCAGCGTGGGCGCACGGATCAGCGGGCGTGTGGCAAGTGTATTGGTGCGTGAGGGGGATAAAGTTCGCACGAGTCAGCTCCTAGCCCGCCTCGATGACGAAGTACTGCGCTCTCAGCTCGCGCAGGCAAGGGATGTGGTGCTCACCGCGCGGGCATCGCTGGCCCAGGCCGAGGATGCGGTACGAACCGCCCAGGCACAAGTGGCCGTGGCCGCACGCAAGCCCCTCGCTTCCGATATCACCCGCCTCAAGGCCGACACCAATCAAGCCAGCGCCGTCGCCGAGGCAAAGCTCGCCGGGGCTCGGCAGAGGCTCATTGGCTCTCAGAGGCGGCTGGCGGAGCTGAAAAAAGGGCCGCGCAAAGAGGAGATAGACGCCGCAGAGGCACAAGTCCAGCAGTCCGAGGCGAGCAACGCTCAGGCAGATATTGACCGTAAGCGTCAGGCGCAGCTCGCCAAAGAGGGAGCAGTGGCACAGGCAGCAGCCGATCAATCCGAGACGAACTTCTGGGTGGCAAAACGCATCCTGGAGAACGCACAAGCCAAGCTCCAGCAGCTCAAAGCTGGGACGCGCACCGAGCAGCTAGAGCAGGCGGAGGCCGATGTGCGCACCGCTGAGTCCGAAGTCCGCGCCGCAGAGGCGACGCTTGCTGGGGCAAAGGTGTCGGGGAAGGCGCAGCTCACCAGCCTGCTGGCAAGCCCACGGATCGAGGATGTGACCGTCACACGCAACCGTGTCCGTGAGTCGGAGCGGGCTCGTGAGGTCGCCCGTGCACGCCTAGCCGAGGCGGAGCGTGCGCTGGAGGTGGCCACGAAGCGCCTCGATGATGTGCTGGTCACTGCGCCCTTTGAGGGCACCATCACCCAGATCGTCACGGAGTCAGGCGGAGTCACCGGTCCCAATGCGGCACTGGTGCGGCTCGTGCGGACATCGGTGCCCGAGATTCGGATTGACCTGGATGAAGTGAACTTAGGCAAGCTCCAGACGGGGCAAGAGGCCATTGTGTCGTCGGATGCCTACCCCGGCAAGACATTTAATGCCAAGATCCGTGAGCTGGGTGCCCAAGTAGACACGGAGCGCGGGACGGTCGAGGTGCGCCTGACTCCCGTCAATCCCCCCACCTGGCTCCGTCCCGGCCAGACCCTCTCCGTCAATATCAAGCTCGGGGAGCCCACACAGCGCCTCGTCATCCCGCTCACCACCGTCACGACCATAGGCGGCATCTCGACGGTCTTTGTTGCCGAGAGCGGCGTGGTGAAGAAAAAAGTCATCACCGTTGGCCCGCCCGGCCCCGATGGCGTCCCCGTGATCGAAGGGATCGAAGCCACCACGCAGGTCATTCTCACCCCCGTGGGCCGCAAACCCGACGATCCGATTGCCCCTGTGATCGTCAAACCCTCTCCCGGCCCCGGAACAAAGACAAAGTAATGCGATTTGAAAGCAAGCTGGCGTGGCGGCACTTGGTGTCTGGCGGGGGGCAGACGGTGCTGACGGTCTTTGCGGTTGCCATTGCGGTGACGGTGATTATCTTTATCCAGACCCTGATTACCGGAGTCCAGAGGCGCTTTATCGGAGATCTAGTGGGCTCACTGCCGCACGTGACGGTGAAAGCGCCCGATCCGCTCCCCAAGACCCTCGCCGAGGTGACGCAGCAGCGCGACGGCGAGCTCCTCGCGACCAATCAGCAGAAGTCCGTGCAGCAGCGCACCGATCTGGAGCAGTGGCAGAAGCTCGAAGTGCAGCTCTCGCAGTTTCCCCATGTCACCACGGTCGCTCCTGCCGTTCGGGGAAGCGCGTTTCTGATCCGTGGCGAGAAGCGCTTCGCCATCACGATCTCGGGAGCCGAGCCTGCCAAGCAGGAGCGTATTAGCTTCCTCCAGAAAGACCTGATCGCCGGACGCTGGCTGGACCTGCGGCCCGGCGAGATCGTGATCGGGATTCGGCTGGCCGAGGATGCGGGCGTGCGGCTGGGAGATCGGGTGCGAGTTCAGTCGGCGCAGGGCGTGACGGAGAACTACACGATTGCGGGCCTGATCTACACCGGCAACAACGCCACCGACCTCGGGCAGGGCTTTATCACCCTCCGCGATGCCCAGAGCCTCTTTCGCACCGGCCAGAACATCAGCTCTATCCTGCTCAAGCTCGACGATGCCTTTATCGCCGATGCCGTTGCCGATCAGATCAACGCCAGCCTGCCGTATAAAACCGAGTCTTGGATGAAAGACTCTGCGTTTATCCTCAATGCCATTCGCTCACAGAACCAGTCGCGGGACATGATCTGCGGCTTTGTACTGCTCGCCAGCTCGTTTGCAATTGCATCGGTCTTGATTGTCTCGGTGATTCAGAAGCAAAAGCAGATCGGGATCTTAAAGAGCATGGGCGCTAGAGACAAGCAGATTCTCACGGTCTTCACGCTAGAGGGGCTGGGAGTCGCGCTGGCCGGGGCACTCGTCGGCTGTGTCTGGGGCTACGGCATCCTGCGACTCTTAGAGAACATCCCACAGGCCGCACGCTTTGGCAAGGTGGACAAGCTCTTCAACATCATCTACGACCCCGTGATCTTTGGCGGAGCCGCCGGAGCCGCCATCACCGCCACGCTCATCGCCGCCATTCTCCCCGCCAACCGCGCCTCAAAGCTCAACCCCGTCGAGGTGATCCGTGGATAGTCACCTCACGATTGAGGAGCTTCTTCCCCCACACTTTGTTGCTCCGCCTGTCCTTGCCCCTCTAGCCGTTCTGCGGCAAGTCGCGCTACTTTTAGGAGAGCGCACCCACGGAGCAGTTGTCGGTGAGGTGATCCTGGAGGCAAAACAAGACCAAGGGAGCGTCCCTGCTGCTGTTTTTCTGCTTTGTGTCCCCGCTCTGGCAGACTACCGCTTCCCCCTCTTTCAGATTGAGGTGGGTGCACGTGCCTATCCCGTCCGGTTGAAAACCCGTGTCTTTGCGGAGCTAAGTGGCGACCCTAATCTCGACGACTCCGATCGAGTCTTTTTGTACTGCATTCAAGCCACCGGAGGTCAGCCACTGAGCTGTGATTGTCGCAGTGAGGCCGATTTCTTCCGCCTGCTACGAACTCTTTTCTACAGCAAGATCGCAGAGCGTCTGATCGGTAATCTTATTGCTCAGAGCACAACCGTTCTTGATCTAAGCCAAACATCACTAGATGAAATCTTGCCCGTGATTGATACGAACCCGACCACCACCAATACTAACTTGACTATAACTGATACTAATCTAACCACTACTGATACTAACATAACCATCACTGATACGAACCCGAACACCACTGATCCTAGCCCGACCACCAACGATACAACAGAACCGACGCGAAAGCGGCGTACAAAGCGAGCTGAAAATAAAACATCATGATGAATCAGCCTATTGTCCAGACGATTGCGCTACGCAAGACCTACAATCCTGGTACGGATAAGGCCGTGGAGGTTCTCCATGGGGTGGACATGCAGGCGTTTGCCGGGGAGTTTGTGGCCATTATTGGGCAGTCGGGCTCGGGGAAGTCTACGCTACTCAATATTTTAGGAGCGCTCGACACGCCCACTAGCGGTCAGGTGCTCATTGACGGAATTGACATCGCCACTCTCAGCTCCGATGGGCTGGCCAGCCTACGTGGCACGAAGATCGGGTTTGTTTTTCAGTTCCACCATCTCTTAGACGAGTTCTCCTGCCTAGAAAATGCCCTGATTCCGGTCTCCATCCGCAAGGGTGCGCCCGACAAAGACGACATCGCCTATGCC
>JAPLCP010000216.1 GCA_026392155.1 Armatimonadota bacterium
AGGAATGAAAGTAACTATTTCCTACACATTAACAAGTCTCGCAACAAGCGAGATTGTACTTTCATACCGTAGCATAGAGGGAGAGCGTTCAGAAACACCTCAAATTGCTCTACAAACGGCAATCACAAAGTCATCTAAACGCTTTGTAGCAGAACATTTAGTTATTACCTTTATGGATTCGGCCTCAATACTAGCAGTAGACGCGAAAGAAGGTTTTTTGATTGACAAAGGCACAAGTGACGGATTTACTATGGCATTAGATTTCGAGATTTACGAAGAATCTGCCGGTGCTTTTGGCGATTTATTCAAAACCAAGAAAGTAATATGCCTTGCTAGAGCAAAACAATGCGAATCAAATAAATCATTATTAATTACTGGCGAGTACAAAAGTGATTTCAGAATAAGAAATGAATGGAAAGAAAAACAAGAATTATTAAAAATAATAAATAAAGGCTATAAAATCAGAACCATCGCGAGACGAGAGTTCACTAGAATAATTTAATCGTACCCCTATATAAATCCTTAAATTAAAGAAACCAAAAAGATCCCCTTATGAACACCACACGTAAAAACTTTCTTTCATTGTCGTTACTATCGCTGTCCTACCTAGGCGTACTCTCTGGATGCGGGGGGGGACGCGGTGTTAAAACGACAGACCCAACGCCAACGCCAGATCCGACACCTACACCAACGCCCCCTCCAAGTGTCCTGACTCGAAAAGTTCAGGGCTACTTGACTCGCGTTGATAATATCTCTGCTGCTTTTGACAACATACGTGTTGCGATCAAAATCGTTCTATCTGGTGGGCGAGCCGAAGGAGATACTGTTAAGGTAGTCACACCAGATTCATCGGGGAAGTATGTGGTTGATGTCGCACCGGGAGATTATACGGTTGAAATCACCTCAACGGATAGTGCGACGGCTCCAGTTCAGATTCCCATTACTGTTAAACAAGAAATTGAAACAACGTCGGTAGAGACGGCAGGTTTACTTCCCGCAGGCTTGACTATTACCAGGGTAGAGTTCATTCTCCCCGCAGCAGATGGCTATAACGGAACCTATAAGATTGGGCAAACCTACACCATAAAATCAAAAGTCGTCACAAGCGGAGGAACTTTCGAGAACTGGCGCCCTCTGTGGTCTGTAGAGGGAGGTATGGGAAATATTGGAGCATCAGGAGATTTTACCCCCACCAACACAGGCACAGGAAAGCTCGTCGCCAATTTTGGAGGAGGTACCACCAAGGTAGTCTTTAAGACAGGAGATATTAAAACCAGTGATGGTAAAATTCCAGCACCAACGTTATACGTCTCACATTCTGGCACACCCCATCTTGTCTCGTTAGACTCCCGTACAGGGGCACTAACAGGCGTCACTCTTCCCCAAGTCGGCACCGAGTACTCCTCTCCTCTTGCTCTCGGTAGTGATGGAACTATTTATGGAGGCAGCGGTAATTTTGTCTACGCTTTGCGTCCTGGGACAGCTCAGTTTCTACCGGGCGACTCGCTCGGATATCCTGTTTATCTTGTCCTAGGATTGCCAGGGAGTAGAACTTTCACTGTCACCTCAGCAGCGGTTCATCTCTTAGATGTAGCAGGGAAAAAATTAACTCCTGCTGCCACTCTTGCAGAAAGTACCTATGGAAATCTCTCCAGTGTGTATGGATGTACAACAGATGGCGCAGGAAACATTTATGTACTTGGTTCTAATGGAAGCTACTGGAAAATCTGTCAATTCAAAGTAACGGGTGATTCGTTAACATTCGACATTTGTGAAAGATATAGTTGCAAATGTTTTCACAACAAGTAATTATGCTTTCCGCGGAATCGTTTTACTTCCAAATGGATCATTGTGCCTTTCCGAACAAAAAAGTAATACGTTATATAGTCTGGCGACGGGTGGTGGAGCACTCACAGCGATGAAGACTGTAACATCTATGGAAGGAAGCCTTGCAGTGGGTCAAAATGTTATCAATCAGGGAGATAATGTTCTCTTTGTACATGCTAACAATAAACTATTTCGTTTTAATATCAATGGGCTGACACTCACGGATATTGACAGCCCTGGAGTTTCGTTCTCGTCCACGACATTTGGTTCAGTTTATGGAATTTTTTCAAAGCCTCCCGCGTAATAAGTGATGCAATTCTCTCAACATTACGGTTTCGCAGCAAGGTAAATGGTAGAGAAATAAGTTTCGGCGCTCACTGCTATAATGGGTTGTATAATCTCGAAAAAGGAAATCCAATCATGGTAGAACTCGCAGCTGGCTCGTTAGCCCCCTCGCTTGAGGGGGTAGTTTTTCTTCATGGCAGTGTCCCTGGCTTTGTGTCGGGACGCGGCTACGTCTTGGACTTCTGGGCGACTTGGTGTCCACCCTGCCGAGCGACTCTGCCACATCTTGCACAGCTCCAGATGCGCTACCCAGCGCTGACGTTTGCGGCCCTCAGTACCGAGAGCGATCCCAATATCGTCCGCCGCTATATCGAGAGTAACCCGGGCTTGAAGAACCTGGCCATTGCCCATGACCCACGTGGAATCGCTTTTCGCAACTGGATGGCTGCCGCCGGGCGCAATGGAATTCCCTGCACTTTTATCGTGAATGGTGCGGGACGTATCGCCTGGATCGGCCACCCACAATCGTTAGAGATCGAGACCTCCAATCCCCGTAAAAAAGTAGGAACGTCGTTAAAAACTCTTCTAGCAAACGAGATCGCCCGGGGCGGGATAGGTCGAGAGATAGCTGCGCTGCCATCGGTCTCTGGAGCAGTCTCAGCAGGTGCCATGCGCTTCATAGGGCTACCGACACAATGGGACTTCACTCTTGGCAATCTCGTTATTGAAGTCTCTGCCGACCCGGTGCCGCGTAGTGCCAGCATCCGAACTCTCATCACACTGGATGGACGTGATATCACCGAGCCAACGATGGGGAGCCCGACGCTCTCCTTGACCCGCAGCGAGCTCTCTCCAGGGCAGCATGTGTTCGCAACCGTGCGGCGGGATATGGCCACGGGGAAGGAGTTCGTAACTGATCGTGCCACTGTGGAGGTTACTGGTGCGACGGCAGTAAGTTCGAAGGGCGAGGTGCCACTCCCTCCTTCCATACAGAATGTCCTTCGGCGCACCAATGACGAGCGAACCAAGATGGCTCTTCCTTTACTTCGGGCACACTCGGCTCTTATGAAAGCCGCACAGGACTATGCTGTCCTTATGGCAAGAGAGCGACACTTCTCTCACACCGGCCCTGATGGTAGCCAGCCGAGGGATAGGGCGGAAAGATCAGGCTATCGAGGCAGCTCATGGGGTGAAAACATCGCCATGGGCCAGCGCACTGCCGAGGAGGTAATGCAGAGCTGGATGGGCAGCACAGGACATCGGGCAAATATTCTGCGGCGCGAGTACCAGGACATAGGAATCGGTCAGGCGGGTGCGTACTGGGTGCAACTGTTTGGTAGCCGCCATTAATACGAGATTACGAAGGCAGAGCGTCTGCCTAGCACTCATCCCCCTGCTAGCCTTGGCACAGCAACTAGCGTCGGCACAGTCACCTCCCGCGATGATCTTTCCCGTTATCAAAGGAGCGGAGTGGTCAGATACCTGGGGAGCGCCCCGCTCAGGAGGACGTAAGCACGCCGGACAAGATCTGATGGCTCCCAAGATGCGCCCCCTGGCGCGCCCCGGAGACCGACGGATCGAGTCGGGGACGGGGACGGCACTGTCGCCCCCATTTCCCATAAACTACACCCGGCTGCGCTTTCGTATCGGAGGCGCAGAGGAGATCGAACAAAGCTAGGAACAAAAGTGGGGTACGGCACGGTTGCTGTAGATCCAAAAGTCATTCCGCTGCGCTCGCGCCTCTGGGTAGAGGGCTATGGCTTCTGTATCGCACTGGATGTAGGAAGCGCCATAAAAGGTCGTAAGCCCGTTCAGGTACTGGTTATTGACGAGCCGGGCAGCTAGGCGACTCTGCCAAATGCAAATTTATAGCCTACAGCAGCATACTCAAGAATGTCGTTGAAGTGAATAGCTTCGGCGCGGACGAGCTTCTCATACTCATTGACCAGCTTCCCGGCTTCTCCATGGAGTGCGGGGTTATCTGTGGCGATGGAGATGGGAACACCTGCTTCAGCACAGCGCTCGAAGACGGGGCGTAGCTCCGATAGATCCTGAAGCGTGTTGGTGCGCAAGTACGTGGTCGGGCAGACTTCTAAACAAATCCCGCGCTCGGCAAGCTCGGGGAGCAACTCCGGGCGGTGGAGGGCGATCTGGATGCCGTGGCCGATGCGCTCTAAGTAGGGGAAAAGACTGGAGTGGATGTCCGTCGGGTCGGACTCGGCCATGTGCGCGGTGGTGTGCAGCCCCAGCGCCTTTGCCTCAGCGTAGAGCTCCGCCCACTGGCTCAGAGTCGGGCCGCCAGGCTGGTAGGGGCCGGCGAGGTCCACGGCAACGACCTCGGGCAGTGCGTGTGCCAGCGCGATAATCTGACGGTTCAGCGCAGGCGAGAAGCCCCGGTCCATGCAGAGAATAAACGCCGTGCGAATGGGAAACTCGGTCTGGGCGGCGCGGATCACCTGCTGGGCCGCCTCGGGCATGAGCGCGAGGCGCTCGGCTTCGGGAAGACTATAGGGCGTGCGCTTGTAGGGGTTGAAGCGCAGCTCTAGGTAGTCCAGCGCCTCAAAGACCGCCGCGCCGCGCACCGCTCGGTGCGTGAAGTAGGGAAGCTCTTGCGCCTGCAGCTCCTCCACGAGATGGTGCACGGTGAGGTAGTCCGCCAGATCGGTGAAGGGACGGTTGAAAAAATACGAAAACGCGGCGTAGTCCGGGAATCGCTCCCGGAGCCGCGCCGCGATCGCTGTCTCCCGACCGTGCTTCTCAATCCAGCCCCAGAGAATGCGGGGGTGAGTTGCGCCCCCCAAGTGGCGGTGCAGGTCAGGGAAGTTCACAATCCTATTGTACTACATTCGCATTAGAGGAATCCCTAGCTCGCGCTTGGCAAGGATATCGAGAAGCGCGACTTGGGCCATCTCTTTATCATCGAAGTAGGCCAGCATCTGTGGCTTTCCGGCAATCTCCACTTTTAGCGCCGCGCCACTTCCCGTCACTTCGATAAACAATCGGGCGACATGGTTGATGTTAAATGCCGCGCTTGATTTCTTGCTGTAGATCCACATAAAAAAGCCTTCCTCCCCAAAGTATCGGCAGGAAGGCTCGTTTCACTTACCCATAATTTTTGGAATCGCTCCCTCAAAGGCCTCACGAAGCTGATCGAGAGAAAGCTCCAGAAGTCCGGCGGCATCGAGCTTGTTGCTGCCCTTCACCTGACCGATAAAGACAGATTCAACGCCGTTTTGTTCACAGAGATCAAGGAGCGCCGCTTGCTCTTTCGTGCCTTCTTTAACCGTCACGACGATGCGGCTGGGCGACTCGCCAAACATCACGGTGCTCCAGGGAAGATCGTTGCCATCTTTCCCGACGAAATCCGTGATGGCGAAGCGAATCTCTGCGCCTTTGTTGCCCGCCAGGCAGCTCTCGGCGACGGCGGTCATGAAGCCGCCCTCCGCGCAGTCGTGGGCGCTCTGGATCAGTGCTCCGGCGACCGCTTCCCGGACGACTTTCTGGACACTCGCTTCGGCGGCTAAGTCCAGCTCTGGCTTGCCCTCGGCGCGGCCAAAAACGCGGTAGAGGTACTCGCTCCCCGCGATTCCCGTTGCGCTCTCCGTACCGATAGGGCGCAAGAGATAGATTAAGTCACCGTCGTTTTGGAACGCCAGGCCCATCGGCTCGACTCCCTCGGGGATCACGCCCACCATGCCCACGGTTGGGGTCGGGTAGATCGCGCCCTCAGGGGTCTCGTTGTAGAAGCTGACGTTACCGGAGACAACGGGGGTCTTGAAAAAGTCTGCGGCTTGCGCCATCCCTTCCACAGCGCGCCTAAACTGCCAGAACCCCGCGGGCTTCTCGGGCGAGGGAAAGTTCAGGCAGTCCGTGAGGGCAGCGGGGACAGCTCCCACGCAGCTGAGATTGCGCGCCGCCTCGGCGACGGCAAGCTGTGCTCCCACAAACGGGTCTAAGTAGCAGAAGCGCGGGTTACAGTCCGTGGTCGCCGCGATCTTGCGCCCGTTGGCCTCACGGATGGTCAGCACTGCCGCATCACCACGCCCCGGAAGAACCTCGGTCTGAGTCTGAACCATCGTGTCGTACTGCTCCCAGACCCAGCGCTTGCTGGCGATACTGGGCGTCGAGAGTAGTTTGAGGAGCACGTCGCCGTAGCTCTCGGGCTCAGCCAAACTTGAGAAATCCGCGCTCTGGACTTGGGCGATGTACTCCGGCTCGGCGGCGTCTAAGTAGTACGTCGGGCACTCATCCGCCAGCGACTTGGCGGGAATATCGGCCTCTAGGCGCTCGCCATCCCACACTTGGACATTGCCCGTCTCGGTCATCACCCCGATATAGGCTGCATTGAGGCCCCATTTATGAAACACCGCCGCGACTTCTTCCTCGCGGCCCTGCTCTACCACGGCCAGCATGCGCTCCTGGCTCTCGGAGAGCAAGACTTCGTAGGCATTCATCCCGGTCTCACGGCGCGGCACTTTCTGGATATCAATGGTCATCCCCAGACTGCCCTTGGCGCTCATCTCACTCGTGCCACAGGTCAGCCCCGCCGCACCCATGTCCTGAATCCCGACGATCCCGCCGGTCGCCAGCGCCTCCAGAGTCGCCTCGATGAGCAGCTTCTCCATAAACGGGTCGCCGCACTGGACATTGGGCCGCTTCGCCTCGGACTCTTCGGAGAGCTCCACACTGGCAAAAGTCGCGCCATGAATCCCATCGCGCCCCGTCGAAGACCCGACATAGAGCACCTGATTGCCGATCCCCTTGGCCTTCGCGGAGGCAATCGAGTCCAGCTTCACAATGCCGATGCTCATCGCATTGACCAGCGGGTTGCCGTTGTAGCAGGGGTCAAAGTAAATCTCCCCGCCCACCGTGGCGACGCCCACACTCCAGAAACCACGTGCTCAAAGAGGTAGCGGTTATGAATCGCGGTGGCGTCGTTGCCCTCAATGGGGCCAAAGCGCAGGGAGTTCAGGCTCGCGATGGGTCGTGCGCCCATGGTGAAGATATCGCGCAGAATCCCACCGACTCCGGTGGCAGCGCCCTGAAACGGCTCGACCGCGCTTGGGTGGTTGTGGGACTCCATCTTAAAGACCACGCCCCAGCCCGTGTCGCCCAGCGCGACGCTTCCCGCGTTCTCCAGAGCGCCGGACTCTTGCGCTTTCTTGTACTCGGAGAAGAGCTTGAGCACGGGGCGGCTGTACTTGTAGCCGCAGTGCTCGCTCCACATCACGGCGTACATTCCTAGCTCAGTGTAGGTGGGGACACGGCCCAAGACTTCTTGAATCTGAGCATACTCAGACGCATTGACACCCATCTCGCGGGCGGTTGTTTCGGATACTTCGGGATACTCAGGGGCATTGACAGGGGTTGACATAGTGCCTCTATTGTACCGTGGAAGCGTACTAAGCTAATGTTCAAGAATAGGAAAACCGACAATTCTCTACAAGAATACGCCATGTCTTCGTCTGCCTCTCCTGAGCAAGCATCGCTCGAAACACTCCTTGAACAATCCCACACCCTGATGAGCCAGGATGCGGGGGCGGCACTCCTGCTGGCCCAAGAGGCAGTGGCTCAAGCCCGCTCTACGGGGCAAACGAACCTTCTCGCCAAGGCCCTGCGTGCTCGGGCGATGGCGCAAGGCTCTCGGGGCAATATAGCCGCGGCTCAGAGTGATTTCCAGGAAGCGCTACCACTAGCTCAGCAAACCCATGATCTCTTACTCATCAGCCAGTGCCTGCATGGCAAAGCCGTTGCCTTAAAGCATCAAAGCGCTTACTCCGAAGCGATCGCGACCATGGAGTCGTCCGTTCAGATACTACGAAAGATAAAAAACAGCAAAGGGCTCTGGATGAGCTTAAACACGCTGGCGGCTTTTCATGGAAGCTTGAGCAACTATGGCGAAGCAATTGTGTGCCTCATAGAGGCCCTTGACCTTACCAAAGAAAACCCAGATCAGAAGGCGCAAATTCTTAGTAATATCGCAATGGTGTATCTCGAGTGTGGGCAACCCACCGAAGCGATTCGCTATTTTGAAGAGTCTCTTGCTCCCGATGAAGCAACCGCATCAGCCACGTATCGGTGTAACACACGGATTAACTATGCAAGTGCGCTGCGAGCTGTCGGACGGTACGAGGAAGCCGTCGTTGCCGCCAAGTGTGCCATGACAATCGCGCTATCGCAGCAGAATAAGTCTTTAGAAGCCGCTGCCTTGGTCGCGCTGGGGTGCTCTCAGACAGACCAAGAACAAGCAGAGCTTACCCTGCGTGCCGCCCAGCAGCTCACTGATGAGATCGGGTTGCCCGAGCCACAGCTCAGTGCCTATCAGGCACTAGGGAGCTTCTTGGTCCAGCAAAACCAGGCGGTGGAGGGCTGCCACTGGCTGCAACAAGCGCTCTCACAGGCAGAAACACACAACCGGCGCTTTATCCAGAGCGAGATTCATCAGAAGCTCAGCCAAGGCTACGAGCTCCAAGGGAATCTCGCCAAGGCACTCACCCACTACCAGACATTCCACAGCCTCTACGCCCAGTTTCACCAAGAGTCGGCTCAGCACCGCCTTCAGAGCCAGCTAGCACAACAAGAAATCGAGCGTGTACGCCACGAGACCGAGAACCTACGCCAGCAAGTGCTCGAAGACCCCCTCACCCAGCTCTACAACCGCCGCTACTTAAGCCGGTTTTTAGAGAGTGAGCTCACCCGCGCACGGCGCTATGAGCTGCCCCTGAGCGTGATCTTGATTGATATTGATGATTTTAAACAGGTCAACGATCAGCACTCCCATCGCGTGGGTGATCTCGTGCTACTAGCCTTTGCCAATCTTTTACGTCAGTCCAGCCGTACAAGCGATATCCTCGTGAGGCAGGCAGGTGATGAGTTTGTGATCCTCACCCCTGCGACCCCCCTGCCAGATGCAAGGCTCCTTGCAGAGCGCCTTCGCATGACAATCGCCACGCACGACTGGAATAGCCTCGTGCCGGGACTAACTCTGACCGTTAGCATCGGGGTTGCCGATCTGCTCAGTAACGAAGATCTGCTTGATCATGCAGATAAGCGACTCTATATGGCCAAGCGTGCCGGCAAGAACCAAGTCGTGGCGTAGCCTTCGGCGTATGCTACTTCTTCTTCATCTCACTAGGCAAGAGTTTTTTGAGGCGACTCATCTCGTCTCTCAGGAGCGCGGCGTGCTCGAAATCTAGGTTCTTGGCGGCTTGCTTCATCTCTTTCTCCATGTCGGTGAGGGCGAGGAGAAGCTGATCGAGGGGCAGCGACTCGGGGGCGACTTCTTTGGTGACTTTGTAGTAGCTCTTGGCCTCTGCGACTTGCTTGGCCGCGAGCACGTCCTGGACGGCTTTCTTGATCGTGGTCGGAGTGATGCCGTGCTTGGTGTTGTGCGCCACTTGGATCGCACGGCGACGGTCGGTCTCGTCAATGGCACGGCGCATCGAGCCGGTGATGTTATCGGCGTACATCAGCACGATTCCCTCAGAGTTTCGGGCAGCGCGGCCAATGGTCTGAATCAGGCTGGTCTCCGAGCGCAGAAACCCCTCTTTGTCGGCATCGAGAATGGCCACGAGCGCGACTTCAGGCAGGTCAAGGCCCTCGCGCAGTAAGTTGATCCCTACCACCACATCATAGACCCCAAGACGAAGATCTCTGAGGATTTCTGAGCGCTCCAGGGTGTGGACATCGGAGTGCAGGTACTGGACCTTGATGCCTAGCTCCACCAGATACTCTGTCAGATCCTCCGCCATCTTCTTGGTGAGCGTCGTGACTAAGATGCGCTCATGCTTCTCGATTCGGTCGCGAATCTCTCCGAGAAGATCGTCAATCTGGCCTTTGGTAGGACGGATGATAATGCCTGGGTCAATCAGGCCGGTGGGGCGGATGATCTGCTCCGCAACGCGGCTGGAGGTCTGGCGCTCGTAGGGGCCAGGCGTAGCGGAGACATAGATGAGCTGCGGCGCTTGCTTCTCGAACTCCTGGAAGCGCAGCGGGCGGTTGTCGGCAGCGCTGGGCAGGCGGAAGCCGTACTCGATCAGTGTCTCCTTGCGCTTTTTATCGCCTGCATACATGGCGTTGAGCTGGGGGATGGTCTGGTGGCTCTCGTCGAGCACCATCAGGAAGTCCTCGGGGAAGTACTCCAGGAGCGTGTTGGGCGGCGAGCCGGGGTCGCGGCCATCGAACCAGCGCGAGTAGTTCTCAATCCCCGAGCAGAAGCCCATCTCGCGCACCATCTCCATGTCAAAATTGGTGCGCTGGCGGATGCGCTGCGCCTCGATCAGCTTGCCCTCGGCCTCGAACTTCTTGACCTGCGCTTCCATCTCACTCTCGATTTTAGCGACAATTTCCTCGATCTTTTCAGTGTCACTCACCCAGTGGGTTGCCGGAAAGATCGAGAGCTCGTCGCGCTCGCTGAGGGTCTCGCCCGTCACCGGATCAATTGCCGTGATGCGCTTGACCATGTCCCAGTCGAACTCGATCCGGTAGATCACTTCCTCATTGGCGGGCTGGATATCGAGCGTGTCGCCCTTGACACGAAATGTCCCCAGTGTCAGCGCAATGTCGTTTCGCGAGAACTGCATGCTCACTAAGCGGCGCAAGACTTCATCGCGGTCGCAGTCCTGCCCCACTTCGAACCAGACCACCGTGTTCTTGTACTCTTTGGGCGAGCCTAGGCCGTAGATGCACGACACCGACGCCACAATTATCGTGTCTCGCCGCGAGAGAATCGCCTGGGTCGCGGAGTGCCGCAAGCGATTGATCTCCTCGTTGACCGCGCTATCTTTCTCGATAAACGTGTCGGTCTGGGGGATATAGGCCTCGGGCTGGTAGTAGTCGAAGTAGCTGACAAAGTACTCAACCGCGTTGTTAGGGAAAAACTCTTTCAGCTCCGTGCAGAGCTGCGCCACGAGGGTCTTGTTGTGCGCCATCACCAGAGTAGGCCGCTGGACTTCCGCGATCACGCGCGCAATTGTGTGCGTCTTCCCCGTTCCCGTCGCCCCTAGGAGTGTCTGACGTTTCTCGCCCTTATTCAAGCCCTCCACAAGCTGCGCAATCGCTTTGGGCTGATCACCCGCCGCTGGTGGCCCCACAAACTCGAACCGCCCACTCACCTTTGGCATATGCCCTCCGCCTTAAACAAACAATGGTTCGCCATTGTATCATTTAAGCGCGGTTTTAACTGCCTCCACGATCATAAATCTCTCGTTACTGGCGATAATTTTGCTCTTGCCAAAGATGCGCTTGAGCTTGAGATGGTAGCCCAGGTGCGAGTTGCCAATCACCCGCAGTACCCCCCCGGTTTTCAGTGCCCGGCGCGCGTCCACAAACATCTGCCAAGCGATAAAGTCTCCGATGGTGGTCTCTTGATGAAACGGCGGGTTGCACAAAACCAAGTCCAGCGTCTCTCGTGGCTGGTCTTCAAAACCATTGGTCCAGACCAGCTCTGGGCTGTCGGAGAAGTACTTCGCGTAGTTGGCCTGCGCACTCAGAAGCGCCAGCTGCGACTCATCACTAAAGACAATTTGTGCCTCGGGGGAGCGCCTCTTAGCCGCGATTCCTAAAATGCCATTGCCACAGCCCAGGTCTAAAATGCGTGAAAAGCTTCCCTCCGGCAGATGCGCCAGCAAGAACTTCGTCCCCGCGTCCAGCTTTTCACGGCTAAAGAGATTAGAGTGGTTGGTAAATGGGTGCGCAAAGCCCTCGATCGCGACTTCCAGCGGGTACGGCGACTCCACCGGCTCGCGCTGGAACTCGGCAAAAACCAGCCGCGCCTTCTTCTCCGCAAGGCTCGTCGAGGTCTCGCCGATGTACTTTTGCAGTAGCGGAAAAACGGCAGGCGAGAGATGCTTAAGCATTGCGCCACAGACCAGCTTGGAGCCCGCCTGTAGATGCTGCGAAAGTCGGCATAGAATATCTTCCAAAAACGAGAGGTTTTTCGGAAGCTTGATCAGCACCAGATCATAGATTCCTGAGAGCTGATCGAGGTTATTGATACTCCCTCGCTCGCCTTTGCTGTTGAGCACGAGGGCACGATGGCTCACATACGAGTCCGTGTAGGTCGTTCGCTCGCCCTGAGTTAGGGCACACGAAAGCGCACCAAACGCGTCGTTAATCACTAAGATACGCTTCTCAGAAAGATCAAAAGCAGCCAAGTAGCTCAGAATAAGCTCATCGGCGCTGTCCCATGCCTGGAGATTGGATTTCGGGTTGTCTGGGTAGCGCTTGAGGGTAGTTAACATGATACCGAGTGTATCACTCATTCAAAGTTCACTATGCAGAAATACAAGCGATGTGACGACAATCCCAGTGGGCATGAATCGTAGAACCTATAGTAGCACCCCCCTAGACGACGCGGCTTTTTTACAGAAGGCTGTCTCGCAGGCACACTGTCTCCTCTGGCAGGCGACGGTGCTGGAGCTACCCAAGGACCCCAGTACTGTCCCCACTCCCCTCCTTTTTAATCCCGAAACCGACACCTGCCTCCACTGGGACCTGCGCCTTATCGCACCGCATGCGGTGCTTTCTTGGCTCTCTTTTGCCATCACAGAAGGCCAGTCTCTGGAAAGCGCTTTCCTTGATGCCTGCTCTGCTGAGGGGCGCTACCAGAGAGATATCAACACGATCCAAGCCCTTCAGACGGGCATGCCATGCTTCCAGCAAGAGTACCAAATCCAGCTCCACGATGGCACTACCTGCTGGCTTAACGAGGATATTAGTGTGGAGGAGCTCGTTCCCGGCTGCTGGAACCTGGTGGGGGTTTGTACCGATATCACGGAGCGTAAAGCCATTGAAGGGCAGCTCGCCTATCAGGCCAGGCACGACCCTCTCACAGGCCTCGCCAATCGCCGTCAGCTCGTAGAGTATCTTGAGCAGCTCCAACAAGAGCAACCTAAAAATGCCTGTCTTTTTTTTATAGATCTCGACAACTTTAAGCTGATCAACGACAACTTTGGGCATCTCTTGGGCGACCAAGTCCTCACGGCGACCGCAACGCGCCTTCGCACAGTCATGGGGACACAAGGGCTTGTTGCCCGCCTTGGCGGGGATGAGTTCACGATCCTAATCTCCCACCTTCACAGTCACGATGCCATTCATCGCCTCGCCGAGCAACTGACCCGAGCACTGAACGCACCACTCTCCCTGCAAGGCCGCTCGATCCTCCTTGCGGCGAGTATTGGAGTCGCGCTGGAAAAGCACAGCCCGCCCATAGACCTGCTCCGCAACGCCAATACCGCCATGCACCACGCAAAGGGAATCGGAAAAGCGGGGTATCTATTCTTTGACCCGATTATGGATCAGGATGCCCGTGAGCGCTTTGAGCTGGAAGCCGCCCTCCGCCGTGCGCTACGAGCTGAGGAGATTCAGCCCTACTACCAGCCTATTCTTTCCCTGGAAACGGGTGCGGTGGTCGCGGTCGAGGCCCTGGCACGCTGGCAGACCAAAGAGGGCAACTATCTTCCTCCAGATCGCTTTATTCCTATCGCGGAAGAGACGGGGCTTATCATTCCTCTTGGCGTGGCCCTTCTGCGAGCCGCTTGTACCGATGCCGTGTACTGGCGCGATTCCCTGGCCTATCGGAGCCTCCATGTCAATGTCAATGTCTCTGAGCGACAGTTTCGCGAAGCCGACTTTGTCCCAATGGTGCAAGCGACACTCCAAGAGACGGGACTGCCGCCCAGCGCTCTCACTCTGGAGCTCACCGAGAGCATCTTGCTGAGCGATATTGAAAGTGGCATCGCCCGCCTGCATGAGCTAGAGGCGCTTGGTGTACGCCTCACCTTAGATGACTTTGGCACGGGCTACTGCTCGCTGGCTTATCTCAGCCGCCTGCCGGTAAAAGCCCTCAAGATTGACCGGAGCTTTGTTAGCGCCCTCAGCCACGCCGACCCCAAGCTCATCACCCAGAACGAGGCCATCATCCGCACGATTCTCGCCCTTGCCGATACCCTTGGGCTTGCCGTCACCGCAGAGGGCATTGAGGCCGTGAGCCAGCAAGAGCGCCTGCACACGCTCGGAGCAGACTACGGCCAGGGCTATCTTTTCGCCCGCCCCATGCCTGCCCACCAGCTCACCCAGTACCTCACCTCAGATGCAGCGCCACAACAAAAAGCTGCGTAGCCCCTGATTTCCGGTTGTACAATAGGCTATGTCTCTGATCCTGCGCCTGATTCTGATCTTTGTGGGGCTCTTGGTCGTTTTTTGGCTCCTGGCATTTGTGGTGGGCTATCTCTGGTACGCCCTCATTGCTACTGGGACCGTGGCGGTAGTTGCCTTAGTCGCCTGGATATTGACGCACAACAACGATCCTAAACAGCGCCCCCCGATAGCCACAAAAAAGCAAGATAAAGCAGCGCAAAAAGAGCTTCAGAAGCTAGAGCAGCGGCAGAAAAACGGGCCGCAGTAGTCGTTTGCAGCGCCTGCAAACCAGAGGTATACTCATAGCCTGTTCCCACTCGTAGCTCAGCGGATTAGAGTGTTGGCCTCCGAAGCCAAAGGTCGCGCGTTCGAATCGCGCCGGGTGGACTGTTTCTCTTTTGTTTCGTGGAGGGTTTGCGATGACTCGCCGACACTTTGTTCAAGATAACCCCCTTGAAAACCCTAAAGACACGGTCTGGCTGGAGAGCCTTCTCAAAGCCCCTGGCGTGCGCTACGACGGTAACCTGGTTTTCTCACCCCGCAAGGCAGTTGTCAACGGCGAGCGCTTTGAGCACGCCATGACGGTGGATGTCAAAGACGATCCTCTCGGCTCGGGGCAGGCATGCGGGATGAGTATCCCGGTTAAGGGTAAGTTCCTGCGCTTTGAGGCCACCGTGGGCCGCGACGATGAAGAGACGCGCGCGGGCACCGGTTTTTGCTACTTTGAGGTCTACGGCGACAGCAAGCTTCTCTTCCGCTCCGAGGCGCACCGCTCCAAGCTCTATCCGGTGATTGTGGACGATGGCCGGGGAAAGACCTTTCGCCCCCAGAAGCTCGAGGTGGATGTCAAAGGCGTGCGTTTGCTACGGCTCGTGGTGCGCTACGCCAATGATTTCAAGCAAAAGGCGACGTTCTCGACGGGAGCGTTTGGCGATCATGTCAAGCTAGCCGCCGGCTGCGTCTGGTGCGATGCAAAGCTCACCACGGGCGAGGGAGCGTCTCTTGATACCACCAAACTACGCGAGCGTGATGAGCGGATCAAAACCGCGGCAAAGCTCGCCGCCAAGACACTGAAACGCCAGCTAGAGACACTGGATCGGCCCGGCAGAAACTTCGCCATCGGTCTGCTCCCCATCCGCGACGAGTCCCGCGTCTCCCCCGACGATGCCCTGATCCGCCCGCAGCTCGCCAAGGTCTTCTTTAGTGAGGACGAGGGCCGCTCGCTCGGAACCCCGCTCCCCCCCGACAAGGCCACCGACCTTCGGGAGAAGCTGACAAACTTCTCGCCTAAGTCCCTGCGCGACATCGCCCGCGCCGCACAAGAGGGCCGCTACGCAGGAGCCCCCTATCTGATCGGCGGGCACATCGAAGACGAAAAGCTCCTTCTCGTCCTCATAGACACCCGCCCCGACGACGGCTTAGTGGTCGCCAACGCCACCGGCTGGCTCAGTCCTCCGTAGTCTTAGACCAACAGGGCAGCGACTTCTTCCCGGCTTGCGGTGACGACGCCAACGTGGCGGACGACGGCACCGCCGGAGGCGTTGCCGAGGCGCACGGCTTGCTCGATGGTGCCGCCTGCGGCAAGCCCCATCGTGATTCCGGCAATCGTGGAGTCGCCCGCACCAGTGCCATCGAAGACCTCGACGGGC
>JAPLCP010000087.1 GCA_026392155.1 Armatimonadota bacterium
AACACACTCACTCACTCCAGTGAGATCGAAGCCTACTTAGAAAAGTATCTTCAGAAGTTTTTTACAGAGCGAGGCAGTCAAGTCAACTTTAAAAATGTAGCAACCATTCCAGACCCAGCCGTTGATGAAGTATTACATGCATTTGCTAGTATCCCACAGGATGATCTTGGCAAGATGAAAGAATATCATAGACTATCAATGGCTGCTGAAAACCTCATCGGCAGCCTGCTGGAGCGATATATCGCGAGCAGGCTAGGCAAATCAGGATGGATATGGGTCTGTGGCGAAACGATGCGTGCCGTAGATTTTTTCAAGCCTGGCTCGCCTCCAAAACTTCTGCAAATCAAGAACCGCAGTAACTCAGAAAATAGCTCATCGTCGGCAATTCGTCTCGGTACAGATATTCAGAAATGGTATCGAATCAATGCAAACAACGGACACACCAACTGGGCCGAGCTTCAGGACAAGACAGAAGTCATCCTGAATGAGGATGACTTCTACGCCTTCATTCGGCTTACTGCCAAAGGATAAAATCTAAAGCGGTGGTTCTTTGTCTGTGGTGACGTTTTTAAGCTGGACGATCAAGATCGTGATTGGGGGAAGGTCACGGGTGAAGGCGCCTTCAATGTCAATCTTGCGGCTACTCTCGATACGACGTGGCAGGCCATCGCCTCCCAGCCAGATACGGTCGCTATTTTCGGTGGTTGTCGGACGGCCTCGGGCACTATCTGTCTTGGTGGTTCGTACCAGCTCGACTCCTTGCAGCGATGTTCCGTCAGGCAACACGAGCGGCTGGAGCAGGCGCACCGTGTCGTAGCCCGCGAGGCTAGGCGGGCCTTCCAAAAGTCCCTGAAGTGGTTCTAGTGCGTTGCGGAGAGTGGCTTGGCGCAGGCTCTGATCCAAGCGAGTGCCTTCGCGCAGAGGAGAGCTGCGCTTCTTGCCATCGCTCTCGGTCACCACGATCTCAACCCCATTGGCCTTGATCGTCTGGCTGACGGGA
The DNA here is from genome assembly GCA_026392155.1 of Armatimonadota bacterium. GTDB lineage: Bacteria > Armatimonadota > Armatimonadia > Armatimonadales > Armatimonadaceae > Armatimonas. The sequence goes on from JAPLCP010000087.1 coordinate 1,001, forward strand.
AAGCCATCACGCCCCTTGACCTCGATAAGCGCACTGCCGGGACGCTGGAGCCAGAGATCGTAGGTGCCGTTGTAGCCACTGCGTCCCCCGCCACGAGGGTCACGGGAGTTGTCCGCACGTTTCAGCTGCTCGGTGGTGACCGTGGCAGCGGCGTGGAGCGTGAAGTAGCGCTGGTGAGCGCTCTCCCACTTTGCCAGGAGCGCCAGAGCCGCGGGGTCTACCTGGATGGGCTGAGGTAGCTCCCGAGTGCTCTCGGGGACTTTGAGGGGTACCTCCATGTAGTTATCAGGGAGAGCCTGGTCAAACGGCGCGGCCGCTTTGGGCGCGGGCTGGTAGGTCTCTTTGCGGTAGGTGAGGCGTCCCTCACGGATTTCCCACTCCTCAGCGGCGCTTAGCGTGTGATTGGCCGTGAAGCGATAGCGACGGATTCGAACCGGACGGCCTGCACGGGGGATGAGGCTCTCGGTCTCCAGAACGCTCCCATCGGTGTCTTTCCAGAGGCGGCTCTGCATCGCGCGGGGCGGCTCCAGAGTGAGCTGCGCGCCTAGGCTCGTTCCTAACGGATCAAGCCGGGCAGACTGCAAGGCGCGATCTAGCCGAAGTGACTCCGTAAAGTAGAGGCGTGAGAACTCACGCGTTACCTTGGGCTGTTTGACACTCCCCCGCTCGTCGAAGCGCACCGCGAGCAGCGACTCGCCATCAGAGATGGCCCGACGAATCGTGCGCTGGCCGGCAAGCCCGTACTCGTAGCTCACCGCGAGCTTGCCTCCCGGCGCGGCGTAGAGTGTCTCCGTGGCGACCTGGGCGGGGTAGGTCTTTCCTCGGTCGCTCCGCAGAATGCTCAGAGCACACTGGAAGCTGTAGCCAGGGGCGGCATGGCTGGCATCACGGGCGGCCCAGTAGGCACGGCGGCCCGCCAGCTCGTCCGCAAACGCAATCCGAGTCGGTAGCTTTGGCGCAGTCGGAATCGTGGCGACGGGCAGGGGCGCAGGCTTGGTCTGTCCTAGACTGGCGAGAAGAAAAAGAGCGAAGAGTTGCACAAGACCTCCAGACGTTTTTACTTGTGAGATTGTTCAAGCGGCACAAGCCCTAAGATAGCATCGGCGAGGTCTTCGGCGGCGCGGGGGGTGGCGAGTTTTTTGGCTTTCCCACCCATTCCGGCACGCTGCGAGCGATCGTCCAGCAGGGGCAAAATGGCAGCAAGTAAAGTGGTACCAGAGCACTCGCTCTGCTTGACAATTACCGCCGCGCCCGCCTCGACTAAGCGCTGGGCATTGCGTGTCTGCTCATCGCCGCTAGTGGGGACAAGCGGAACAAAGACGGCGGGCTTGCCCAGAGCACACACTTCCGTGACCGTGCCTGCACCGGAGCGGCAGACCAGAAGATTGGCAAGGGCGTAGGCATCCCCGATCTCATCGGTCTGAATAAAAGGGCGAACTGTCCAGCGGTGCTGCTGCTGGGGCGTGAGGGTTTTGTGGTAGGCAAGCAGCGCCTCGGCGTCTTTTTCGCCGCACTGGTGGAGCACCCGCGCTTGCTTGAGAAGCTCAGGGAGCGCATCTTTAACCGCATAGTTGAGAATATGCGAGCCCTGCGCCCCGCCCGTCACGTAGACACAGGGCAGGCACTCATCGGTAAGGTCGAACCCAAAGCGGCTCACGGCGCCCTCTGCACGTCCTGCAAAGATCGCCTCGCGCACGGGATTTCCTGTCACAAAGGCTTTCTTGCGCAATCCAGGCGGTAGCTCGTCGAGCGCCCCTTCAAAGCTCAGGGCAATGCGCTTGGCGTAGCGTCCGTTGATCTTGTTGGCCAGCCCGACCGTGACCGTCTGCTCATGGGTAATGATCGGAATGCGGAGCATGGCAGCGGCGAGCACGGCAGGAACGGAGACGTAGCCCCCCGTGGCAAAGACCACATCGGGCTTGAACTCTTTGACAGCCTTGAGTGCCTGGAAAAATCCCTGCGGCACTTTGATCGCATCACGGATATTGGCGGCAGTCAGCAGCCCAAACGGGCCTTTCGAGGAGCGCCGTAGCTTCCCACTGGCCACCGCGACAAACTCCAGTCCGGCTTCTCGTGCCAGCTTTGCCTCAATGCCCGTCTCACTACCCACATAGCGAAAAACAATCGTCTGATCGCGTTTACGAAGAACTTGGATCACGGCCAGCGCGGGGCTCACGTGCCCGCCGGTTCCTCCACCGGTTACTAAAACTCTCAAGATGTCTTTTCTTCCCGCGTCAGGTTCAAGTGACGCTCGGGCATCCCCACTCGAATATCGCTGCCTTGTCCCTCAACATCGGAGAGTTCAAAGAAACTGCTCTCTAAAAACAAGACAAAGGCGCGGCGCTCGGAATCGTAGAAAGCGTCCATGAGCTGGGTATCGGGTGGCATGGGCGGCAGGTTATAGCTCTCGCCGCTGGAGATGGTCTGGAGGAGCTGGATGATGCGCTCCGGGGGAATGAAGTAGGCTTCCCAGCGGACATCGCCGACAAGGTGCCGGGGGCGCAAGGGGGGCAAAGCGTCTTCCTCTAGGGCAAAGACCAGCTCATCCCAGCCGCCACTCCAGTTTCCCCGTGAGAGTCGCACCTGAGCGGGAGAGTAGAAAGCGCTCTCTAAGACCACAAGACACTGCTCGGCTTCGCTATCATAGCAGGCATCCACGACGCGGACATCCGGGGGGAGTGGCTCCGCCTTCAGGCTGACATCGTGGCGCGACATCAGCTGTAAAAGCAGCATAAGGTCGCCCGGTCGAACCCTAAAAAGAGTCCACCGTTTCTCGTATACACCATCTGGTTCCTGCCCCATCACGCTCGCCATGATACCACTTATCGCCTTCGTTTCAGCCAACTTCCCATCTCTGGGTACAATAGGATCATGTCTATACTTCTCTCAGAGATCAACGAGCAGCCTGCGGCGCTGGAGCGGGCGCTTACGGGCAGCAAAGATGCCATTGCCGAGCTCGTCGCGGCGATTAAAGCGCGGGATGTGCGCTATGTGATTCTGGCGGCACGGGGCACCAGCGATCATGCGGCGACCTACGCCAAGTACCTGCTCCAGCTCACAGTGGGGATTCCCTGCGGGCTTGCCGCGCCCTCGGTGCACACGCTCTACGAAGCCAATGTGAACTACAAAGATGCGCTGGTGATCGGGGTGTCGCAGTCCGGGGCGGGCGATGATATCAACGAGGTGATGACGCAGGCAAGGAAAAGCGGCGCACTCACGGCGGCGATTACCAACACGGAGGGCTCCAAGCTCTCACAGATCGCCGAGCATGTCTTGTTTTGTCATGCGGGCGTGGAGAAAGCCGTCGCGGCCACCAAGACCTACACCACCACTCTGGGAATCTTTGCCAAGCTGGCGGCACGCTGGGCAGGCAACGACGAGCTGGCAGAGACTCTCGGGCGCGTGCCGGATGCGATGCACAAGGAGCTGTTGGGGCTCGAGGGAAAAGCGCAGACCGTGGCGCACTCGCTCACCCATGCGGAGCGGATTCTAGCCATTGCTCGTGGCCTGCATCTGTGCACCGCGATTGAGTCATCCCTCAAGATCGCCGAGACGACCCACACCACCACGCAGGCTTTCTCGTCAGCGGACCTGCTCCACGGCCCGATTGCCAGTGTCCCAGCCAACACGCCCTGTCTGCTGCTCCTGCCCGATGGCAAGACCAAACCCATGATGCTCGAAGTGGCGGCGAAGCTGGCAAGCCGTGGAGCGCGGGTGCTCACCCTCGCCACGGATCCCGATGCCGCGCTTCCCCTCACCAACACCGGCACCGAGCTGCTCGCCCCATTAGTGGATATTCTGCCCGCACAGCTTCTCGCCTACCATCTCACCGTCGCCCGTGGCCTCGACCCCGACAACCCCAGCGGTCTGACAAAAGTGACGGTCACTCGCTAGTAATCCAGCCGCACTCCACAGCTTCGTCAATCCAGCCCCGCGCTACCTCCCAGAGTGCCGGGGCTCCTGCGCCTATTGGGGCGTTGCGCTGGGCCACACGCGCGGCACTGACACCGTGCTCCACCCAGCTCCCGCCGCAGTTCTTATAGTTGGGGAGCATCCCACAGAGCCGGTCCACGGCGGCGGCGAACTTGGCTTCGGAGGTCTCTTGCGCCTCGAACTCATCCCAAAGCGCTCTATACTCGGTAGCTTGGTCGGCAGGGAGCAGGCCAAAGATGCGCTCAGCGGCGGCTTCTTCACGCTCGGCTTTATCGGCCATCGCGCTAGTGTCATAAACAAAACTATCGCCCGCGTCAATCTCCACCAAGTCGTGGATGAGCGCAATCTTGAGCACGCGTGTTAGATCCAGAGCCACAGGAGCGTGCTCTGCCAGCGTGAGCGCCATCAGGGCAAAGTGCCAGCTATGCTCCGCCGTGTTCTCCAAGCGATCCCCGCCAATCAAAGACGTGCGCCGGAGCACGCGCTTGAGCTGGTCAGCTTCGGCAAGAAAAACGAGCTGCTGGGAGAGTCGAGAAGAGTCCATGGAGCTAGTATAGCGAAAAAAAACACCAATCTCCTGGTATTTCTCCGTATTCCCCGTATTCCTGCGGGTTGAGAGCCACCTGTTTTTTCCCAACAAATATACCAGACGGAAAAAACACGGGTATTGAGTATGACCATAAAAACAAACTGGAGAAATCGTGAGCGCAATCAGGGAATGCTGCCAGGGGACTCGGACTCGATAGAATCGGTGCGAGTGTCGGCGCAGTGGCGTGTCGAGCCAGAGATTCCTCTGCCACAGCCGCTCTGGGCCGCCTACGCCAGCGCGTCTTTGCCCGGCCCCACACAGGGACTCTTAGGGAGCTGGGATGTCAGTGCCTTACTCTCGTCTGAGCCCGCCGATATTTCACTAGCCCCGCCGCAGTTCACGGCAGAGCATGCCGTCGCTTTTTTATCCAGCCTCCCCAAGAGCTTAAGCGAGACTGAGCGCTACACCCATGTGCAGGAACGACTGAGGGGACTCACCTCCGACGACACCACTCTAGCAGCGGAGCTGGTGGGCGAAGCGGCGCAGCAGATCGTAACAATCCGTCGGGAGATTAAGGCGCTTGAGGAGAGCTTCCAGCGGGAGCAGTCTGATGATGAGATCTGCATCCAAGCTCTGGAAGAGCGGCTTGCTCGCTTGCGGAGTCAAATGACCAAGCGTAAGGCCAGTGCGGTTGCGGAGAGCCAAGCCCTCCGCACACGTCTGGATGAGATGATGGGGGTCATTGTCTTCTTCGACCGCTACCAGGGCTATGTCCGCCAGCAGAATCAGCCCCCTGCCCCCACGGAAGTGCCTGCGTTTCAGCGCGAAGAGGGAGTGCGAAGGCGCGTGAAGCACCACAGACGGCTCACTCTCGCGTGAGGATATTCCCATGATTTCCTGGAAAGACAACCTTAAGACTTCGTCCAGTCGTGCTGCCGCAAAGGCTTTGCAGGAGCATGAGGATCTGCCGCCTGCCCTTCAAAGTAGCCATGAGGAGAGTCGTGTGGTGGTCAGCTCGGCGCTTTCTCGTCCGATGATCTTCCCCAGACAGGAGCGTCGCCCCGCACCAGTCCGGCCCATTCCTCCTGCGCCAGAGCCACCTGCGGCTCCCTCCCCCGAGGTCTACCAAGAGGCACTGGCCGCTGTCTTTGCCCAAGTGGGTCTCGCCAACGAAACCCCTAGGCCCGAGCCCGTATCAGAGCCAGAGCCGGAGTATCCTTCTCTCTTCGCACCTCCCCAGAGTAGCTATAGCCCCGATCAGATAGTCGCGTTTTTATCCTCACTTCCGGGGCATCTTTCTCAGGAGTCACGCTATGCCCGCGTGGCAAAGGAGCTGAGCCAGCACCAGAAAAATGATCTCTCCGAGCTCGTCGGCGAGGCCGCGATGCAGCTTGTCTCCCTGCGCCAAGAGCTTACTAAGAACAGCCACCAGGCCGAGGCATCGCTCCAGCAAGCCCGCCTTCGTATCGAGCAGCTTGAAGCGGAGCTGGGCCAGCTCCGGCATCAGGTGGAGATGCAGGAGCAAAACAGCGCGGGCTACCGTCAGTCACTTCTTTTGCGCATTGATGAGATGACCGGCGTGATTGTCTTCTTCGATGGCTACCAGTCCTACTTGCTCCGCCGCGAGGAGCAAGACTAAGAGGACACCTATGTACCGCCCACTTTCCTCGACGAAGAGACGGCTCTGCATCTCCTTGACCAGCGTCGCTAGCTTGCCCAAAGCGCTTTGACACCACCGATAATAAACTCGACGGCCACCGCCACGACGATCAGGCCCATGATGCGGTTGAGAATGTTCATTCCCGTCTTGCCCAGCGCCTTGCCCATCGGGGCCGCCATGCGCAGGCAGATCCAGGCCGTAAAGCACACCACGGCGATAATCCCGGCCACCCAGAGGATATGGGGAAAGAACGGGCCTTTTTGCGCCAGCAGGATCACCGAGCCAATCGCCCCTGGCCCCGCCAGAAGGGGAAGCGCCATCGGCACAATCGCCACATCGTCGCGGTGTTCGGCCTCTTCCGCCTCTTCGGGGGTTTGACGAGAGCGGCTGGGCTGGGCATTGATCATCTCAAGGCCCATGAACAAAAAGAGAATCCCACCCGCCACTTTAAAGCTGGCGAGGCTGATGCCAAAGAGTTCGAGGATCAGCTTGCCGACGAGTGCGCTAATCAGCAGAATCAGAAAGACCGCCGTCGTGGCACGCCGGGCCGTGCGCTGGCGCTCCTGGGGTGTCTGATGCTGGGTGAGCGTCAGAAAAACCGGCGCAGCCCCAATCGGCTCGACCACCACGATCAGGGAGACAATGGTCTTGAGTAGCGTGGTCGGGTCCATACGAGAAGAAGTATACCTCCCGTGCGCTCGTCGGGAGAGCGGTATAATCCACCATGACCTCTCGGGCCTTCACCTTGATTGAGCTTCTCGTTGTCATCGCGATCATTGCGATTCTTGCCGCGATTCTCTTTCCTGTCTTTGCTCAGGCCCGTGAGAAAGCCCGGCAAGCCGCCTGTCTCTCCAATGTACGCCAGCTCTCGACTGCCGTGATGATGTATGTTCAAGACTACGACGAGCAGTACCCGATGACGGCCAACTACAACACGGGGGCGTTCACGCCGACGATCTGGACGGAGATGATCCAGCCCTATGTCAAAAACGACGGCATCTTCAAGTGCCCCAGTGCCATTCAGCC
>JAPLCP010000140.1 GCA_026392155.1 Armatimonadota bacterium
TCGGTCTGGGCGGCGACGACACTTGGATCGTCCGGGGCGCAGTAGAAGCTGTGGACGAAGTAGACCATCGCGCCGGGCTCTAAACCGGCCATGAGGGGGCTTTCTTTGGGGAAAGTGAGCGCGTTCCAGCCGATCTGGGGGGTTTTTACGCCGGGTGCATCAGGGAAGCGCTGGACGCGGCCCGGAATCAGACCAAGGCCTGGGTGCTCGCCCATCTCCTCGCTGGCATCAAAGAGGAGCTGCATGCCGACGCAGATGCCTAAGAAAGGCTTGCCGGAGTGCGCCGCGTCTAAAGCGACTTGCTCTAAGCCGCGCTCGCGCAGGGTTTTCTCTGCCGCGCCAAACGCGCCAACACCGGGGAGAATCACTTTGTCGGCAGCGGCAATCTCGGCGGGGTCGCTGGTGACGTTGATGGCGTGGCCCAGGAACTCGAAGGCTTTCTCCACCGAGCGCAGGTTGCCCACGCCATAGTCCATCAGCGCAATCACTAGAGCACGCCTTTGGTGGAGGGAATGCCGGTCACGCGGTCGTCCAGCGCAACGGCTTGGCGCAGGGCACGTCCGAAGGCTTTAAACGCGGCCTCGGCGATATGGTGGGCGTTCTTGCCGACAATCAGCCGAATATGGAGATTGAGTCCGGCCTCGCGAGCGACGGCATGAAAGAACTCCTCGACCAGCTCGACGGCGAAGTTTCCAATGCGCGTGTCGGGGAACTCTAGGGCAATATGCGCCCCGCCGCGCCCGGAGAAATCCAAGGCGCAGAGCACCAGTGACTCGTCCATGGGTACGGTCGCGTCGCCGTAGCGGGTCATGCCCTTTTTATCCCCGACGGCGGCCTTCAGCGCCTGCCCCAGGCAGATTCCCACATCCTCGACCGTGTGATGATCGTCAATGTGGTAGTCACCCTTCGCGGTGACACTGAGGTTTAGCAGCCCGTGCCGCGCGACATGGGTGAGCATGTGGTCGAAGAAGCCAACGCCGGTGGAAAGCCAGTAGGCAGTATACCGTCCCCCTTCGCGAAGCCGGAGGGGGACAGCCGTCTAAGCGGCTGGGGGAGGTTGCACCAAGCTCCCCTGCCGCTCGCGCCAGGCGTTTTTTGCCTCTCTGACATCGAAGAAGTGCTCTTCGGCAAAGAGCGACTCGTGGCCGAGTTTTTCGCGGGCGGTAGCCAGAATCTCGCGCCACTGGGCACTGTGGTACGACGGCCACTTCACTCCCGCTTGGCAGTACGAGGCATCGGCGAAGTAGCGGACGCGATCCGCGCCGCCGGGCTTGGCGCGGCGGGCGTGCCAGAGTGCGGAGTAGACAATCACGGCGGAGCCCGGCGGCAGGTCATCCACCACGATCTCGCCGGGGAGAACTTGCTGGCCCAGGTGCCCAAGCGCTCCGTTGGCGATAACCGTGTTTTGTGTGCGCGGCAACACCACTAAGTCGCCCACTTCTCCGTTGAGGCCATTGAAGTAGTAAAAAACATGCACCATGATGTGGCTACGGTTGGTCTGAGGCTCCTGCTCGTAGTCCTGGTGCCAGTTCGAGCCGGGGGTTCCTGCGCCTTGGCGGCTGGCGTGTAGATGGTGGAAGGCAAAGCCTGGCCCCATCACCTGCTCGACCATCGCCAGGGTCTTGGGATGCACCATCAGCGGCCCCAGGTGGGGAAGCTGGCAAAGATAGGGCACGGGCTCTTTTGCCTCGCGGAGCGCCTGGAGAGCGTCCATATCGGCTTTATAGCCTGCCATCTCCTCATCGGTGAAGTAGCGCGGTAAGACGAGAAATCCTTGGTCATGGAAAGCGGTAAGCTGGTCATCGGTGAGCATAGTAGAGGAAATTATACCTCTTTTCCTCGTTTTTTCCCCATTAAAATACGGTACACTGGAGCTAAATGAAGGTGCAAAGTTTTGTTGCCATCGCGCTGACTCTGGCGCTGGCGGGCGTGGCGCATGCGGAGCGGTTTCTCTTCCAGCGCGGGAGTGTCCTCTATAGCGCAAGCCGCGATGGAAAAGAGTCCCGGCGCGTGTTGGACATGAGTGTTGGGCAGGGGGCTGTCTGGGCTACCTCGCCGGATGGTCGTCGGATTGTCTGGGCCAAGGCGGCCAATCCCGAGACAGAGGGGAGCCTGGCAGGGCGGCCCATCACTTTGTTTTTGAGCGACATCACCGGCCGTCGGCAGAAAAAGCTCCTCACCACGGAGAATCTCACCGACCGCCAGGGTCGTAAAGTCGCAGAGATTAGCCCGACAGTTCCCAACGGCCCGTTAACCACCCTCAAGGACTGGAGCCTTGTCTCACTCTCGTGGAGCACCGACGGACGGACACTCTATATGGGCTGTACCCGAGTGGGAGCGGCGGCGGGGGTGATGACGGTCTCGGTAGACGCGCAGTCTGGGACAGCCTTGGTGGACGCGGAAGGCCACTGGAAGTGCCTGGCTCCCGTCATACAGCCCGATGCTCGCTCGACCTTTCTCGCGGCAGTCGCCATCGGTAAAGAGAGTGGGATTGCGCCGCTCCAGATCTGCAACCTGGCGGTCGGCAATGCCTGGACTCCGGTTCCCACACTGGGTGGCCCCGCCGCCTATGGTGCCGCGCTCTGGCCTGCTCTCTCCCCCGATGGAAAGAGCATTGCCTTTGCCTCCGTGCCACGTGGGCTCTGGCTCGCCTCCGGGCCGGGTTTTGCGGTCAAGCGCCTGATCAGCGGCGATGTGATGCGCCCGCGTTTCAGTGAAGATGGAAAAACCGTGCTTTTTCTCTCGCCACGCCCCACGACAGCCGATAAAATAGCCTATGACCTCTACGAATTGCCCATCAGTGGCACAACCCCCAAGGTGGTGCTCAGCGATGTGGACTGGTTCGACCTGGTCAGCGACTGACATAAAAAGGCAGACAGACGAGAAGAATGCACCCTGATATTGACACGATCCGTATTACCGAAGAGGAAATCGCCTCCCGTGTGGCCGCACTAGGCGCACAGATCACCCGTGACTATGAGGGCAAAGATCTGATCTTGATCGGTGTCCTGACCGGCTCAACCCTCTTTATGGCCGACTTAGTGCGGCGCATCAATATTCCCCTCTCGTTTGACTTTGTCTCGGTCAGCTCGTACGGAGCCAGCAGCAAGGCCAGCGGGGTCGTGAAGATTCTCAAGGACCTGGATGAGCCGGTGGAGAGCCGCCATGTGATCGTGGTAGAGGATGTTCTCAACCCCGCGATGGCACGCCGCCTTGCCTACTTACTCGACCTGCTGAGTGCCCGTAAGTGCGCCTCGATCCGCGTGTGCACACTCCTTGACAAGCCCATGCGCCGCCGTGCTCTGGGGATTGACTTGGAGCCGGACTATTGCGGCTTCGCGGTTGAAGAAGAGTATGTGGTCGGCTACGGCATGGACTACCTGGGCCGCTACCGCTCGCTTCCCTACATCGGCACCCTCAAGCCCGTCATCTATGGCGGGGGGTAGTTTTTTTGCCTCCCCCGGCGCTTCTTGCCATCTCCCCGCGCTTCTTGCCATCTCCCCGCGCTTCTTGCCATCTCCCCGCGCTTCTTCCCATCTCCCCGCGCTTCTTGCCCTCTCCCCCCCGCGCTTCGTTCGTTCCTCACTTCGCGCGACCCTCTTCCTGTATCGCTCGTGCCTCGCTAGGAAGAGGGTGTGCGTTTGGATTCACGCAAAACGATTTGGCGAAGTTCAGCGGCGGACTTCGTGAGAACTTCCTGATTAGTGAGACGTAGTAGGTGAAGCCCCCGTTCTTCCAGTGCTCTTTGGCGAAGCTGGTCATTAACCTGGACTTCGGGAAGATCATGGATGCTTCCGTCTACCTCGACAACGAGCTTCAACGCCGCGCAGTAAAAGTCCACCACATAGGGTGCAATGGGATGTTGCCGTAGAAAGCGATAGCCACCACAAGCATCTTTACGTAGCACTTCCCAGAGAACCTTCTCCGCGACGGTTGCTTCGGTACGCAAGACTCGTGAGCGTTGTCTTAAATGCTGATCCAGATTCCGACGACATGACTTTTTTATAAAATCTTTGTTCACACTTGTAGAACGGTTAGGAAGCAATGATTCTGATAAAAAATCAAAAATATCTTTCACCCTCTTCCTAGCGAGGCACGAGCGATACAGGAAGAGGGTCGCGCGAAGTGAGGAACGAACGAAGCGCGGGGAGATGGCAAGAAGCGCGGGGAGATGGCAAAAACTACAGCACCAAAACTCTTGGGCTTGTGTACTCGTCCATGGTCCAGCGGATGCCTTCACGACCTGTCCCCGAGTCGCCATCGCCGCCGTAGGGCATGGAATCGCTGCGGAAAGTGGGGACATCGTTGATAATCACGCCGCCGACCCGGAGCTGCTGGTGCGCCTGGAGAATGCGGCGCATGTCGTAGGTGAAGACTCCCGCTTGTAGGCCAAAGCGGCTCGCATTGATGCGAGCGATTCCTTCGTCAAAGCTCTCCACGGACTCCACCACCACCACCGGCCCAAAGACTTCGTCACAGGCGATCGGCTGGTCTACCGGGACATGCGTGAGGATACTTGGGGCGAGAGAGGCACCATCACGCAGCCCCTGGAGGAGCACTCTTGCCCCTGCCGCTTTGGCTTGCTCCACCCACTGCTCCACCCGAATCGCCGCCGCCTCGGTGATCATCGGCCCTAAATCGGTGTTCTCGTCGGCGGGATCACCGAGGCGAAGTGCCCGCGTTTTTGCTACCAGCGCTTCACAGAACGCCTCGAAATGGGTTTTATGGACAAAGACACGCTGCACCGAGATACAGACCTGACCCGAGTAAGCAAAACCGCCCGCGACGCAGCGGGCCACGGTAGGCGCGATATCTGCATCGTCCGCAACCAGCACCGCCGCATTGCCTCCTAGCTCTAGAGTAACGTGCTTTTTAGTTGCCAGCCGCTTCAGCTCCCAGCCAACGCGATCCGAGCCGGTGAAGGAGAAAACCGGCAGACGCGGATCAGTGGCCAGCAGTGTGCCGATCTCTTGCGGTGTCTCGGGAGTCAGCACCGCAAAAGCCGCTTCGGGCCAGCCCGAGGCATGCACCAGCTCCTGGAGTTTGAGGGCGATTCGTGGCGTTTTCTCCGCGGGCTTGAGCACCACTGGCGCACCGACCGCAATCGCCGGAGCCAGCTTATGCGCCACGAGATTGAGGGGAAAGTTGAAGGGCGTCACGGCGGCAATCGGGCCAAGCGGAAAGCGCCGCACCAGTCCCAGGCGTCCCGCCGCCGCCGCGCTCAGATCCAGTGGGAGTAGCTCGCCCCCAAAGCGCCGGGCTTCGTCTGCGGCGAGTGAGAATGTCATGCGGGCACGCTGCACCTCGACACGCGCATCCCGAATCGGCTTCTTCGCCTCCGTGCAGAGGAGCTGGGCAAAGTCCTCAAGCTGCGCCTCCAGCCCCTCGCTAATCCGTGTGAGAGTTGCATGGCGCTCAAACGATGCCCGTGCTTGTGTGGCAAAAAAAACCTCAGTGGCAGCCGCAATCGCGGACTCGGCCTCCGCCTTTGTCGTGAAGTGCATGGCTGTAGGATACCCGCATCGGGCACCGTGGGGTATCCTGAGCCATGCCGACTCTACTCCTTGCACTTCTTGCTCTCGGGCAGACCGAGGCCCCTGCTCCTAAACCACCGTACATCCCTCTCTATGGTTTTAACGCGGGTACCTACTTACCCACTAGTGCCGCCGTGCGCTCTCGCTTTGGGGAGAGCTGGCTAAGCTTCTCACCCGGTTTTGGTCCCGTTCTCCCGCCCCCGATTCCCCGGCTCTCGTCCGACTTTAACCTTGCCACGCAGAGGAAGACATTGGGTGGTTTCCAGAACCGTGCGTTCATGGCCTCTCTAGCAGCGCAGTACCAGTGGCCTCTTTTTCAGCTCTATGTCACAGAGGGCGAGCCCTTCAAGCTCCCGACGTTCTTGCCGTATGCGGGCGTGAGCTTGGGAGGAGCCTACGCCAACTTGCGGAGCCAGGCCGATCGCATTAATGGGAGCGGGTTTGCTCCGAGCGGCAGTCTCTACGTGGGAACGAGCATTGGGCTCCGTAGCTTTTTAGAGGCGCGCTGGCGTTCTGTTGGTAAAGTGCAGGGCTTTGACCTCTCGGGGCTTGATCTGAGTGTTGGGCTCCGTTTCTAGCGCATCTCTTCGGGCGCGTTGGCTCTTGGGGGCACTTTTTTGCCTGCCTCTAGGACTTGCCACGCGCCCCCTGAAACAGCACTTCGACGCGCTTGGTTCGGCGCTTGGAGATGGCCTCTGGGCGCTGTTTGTCTTCTGCCTGGTCTGTAGCGCAGCGCCGCGCTGGCCACTGGCGCGGCGCACTCTTCTTGCACTGGCTCTGGCCGTGCTCGTCGAGGTTAGCCAGCTCTGGCACTTCCCTTGGCTCGTCGCACTTCGTCACACAAGACTCGGCGCACTTGCCATTGGTGGCAGCTTCTCGTTTGGGGATATTGTCTGCTACGCCACAGGAATCGCCCTCGGGGCTCTCTTTGCCCGGAGATTCGAGCGATGAGCCAGCCTCAGAACCGATACGGGCGTTCTGGAGACGCTGGAGCCTGAGGGGATTGCTCACTTGATCGCTCTTGTCGTGTCAAACCCACGTGTCCGCGAAGCCGTCGACGAGTTCTACCGGGTTCCGACGTAGCTTCCTAGCTTTCCGCCCAGCCAGACAGCGAGCAGGCCTAGGGCGAGCGAGAGGGCGATATTTCCCATCGCGAGGCCAGGTTTGAGCTTCTCAGTGTCGTACATCAGGGTCGAGAACGTGGTGTAGCCTCCGCAGAAGCCGACACCGAGCAGCAAGCGCCAGCCCTCAGACTTGTTGCCCAGTGTGGCCGCAATGAGGCCGAGCACAAAACAGCCGCTGACATTGACGATCAGTGTGCCTGTAGGAATTGCGCTGGGCCAGCGCATGGTGATCCAGCTCCCTAGGCTGTAGCGTACAACTCCCCCCAGCGCACTTCCCAGTCCGACCAGCCCACAATCTAGCAATTTCATCAGGAGAATTGTACGGCAGAGTGCTTAAGAAGCGCTTCAAAATCACCGATCATTTAAATGGAATAATATGAAAATACTGGCTGTTGAAGAAGATGCTCTCTCCGCGCTGCTCTTGCACGAGGCGCTAGAGCGACAGGGACATCAAGCGACGATTGTCCGCGATGGTGAGGCGGCTTGGGAGCAGCTCACCCTAGGAAGCAGCCCACGCAGTGAGACGCGCACAAGCTCGCCCTATGATGTCTTAATAACCCGCTGGAACGCGCCTAAGGTCAACGGTCTCGATACCTGTCGCCGCATCCGCCACCCCGATATTGGAATCGAGAGCCTGCCGGTTCTGATGGCGATGGACAGTGATACGCCTGATACCCGAAAGCGGGCTCTGGAAGCGGGGACTGTCGTTTGCCTACGCTACCCACTCGACCCTGAGGAGATCCGTACCACACTTCAGGAAGTGGAGACAGCACAAGTCGCGCTTCAGGCTTCTTTAGAGCCTCTTCCCGAAAGCCTTCATAGCTCAGAAAGCCTTCATAGCTCAGAAAGCCTTCATAGCTCAGAGAGCCTCCATAGCTCAGAGAGCCTCCATAGCTCAGAGAGCCTCCATAGCTCAGAAAGCCTTCATAACTTTGCCACAGCTCCCGTTGAGGAGCTTGCGCTTGCACGGATTGGCGACAAGGTTCCTGTTGCCGTAAGCCAGGCAGCGGCCCCTCAGGGAAATCACGTTCCCACCACTGGTGTGGATCTGCCCGCTGTCATGCCATCATCGGGTCTGATGGGAGCGAAGGAGCGCCTTGGGGATATCTTGATTTCCCGTGGGCTCATCACACATGGTCAGCTTGCTCAGGCACTGGAGATTCAGCACCGCACACAGGAGCGTCTGGGCTCGATCTTAGTCAACCAAGGCTGGGTCAGTGAGCAGGACATTACCGCCGCACACAGCCGCCAGATAGACATGACCTTCGTCAATGTTGAGAGCGAGCAAGTCTACGACGAAGGACTCTCCCTGATCTCCCGTGAGCAGGCGCTGGCACTCATGGTGCTGCCTCTTGAGCCTGCCATCGAAGACTCCTACCTCACCGATCCGCCGATCCGTGTCGCGGTCGGCAACCCGTGGAATACTCCCGCCATTGATCTGGTGCAGTCGCGTACCAAGCGGCGTGTACGTCCGGTGCTGGCAGAAAGCACCGCGCTTAAGCGTGCCATTGAGCTTGCCTACCAGACCAGCGGCAATACGTTTGATAAGCGCCAGGTGGCTCGCTCTTTAGAAGCAACCCTCATGATCCTCAACGATGATGCGGAGCTCTCACAAGAAGACATCCGCCGCCTCGCGGAAGACGCGGACAATATCGCCACCGTGGACGATCCCAATGACGCGCCGATCATCAAGTTTGTCAATACAGTGCTGATCGAAGGCGTCCGAAAACGCGCCTCGGATATCCATATCGAGCCCTATAAGAAAGACTTTCAGGTTCGCTATCGTATTGATGGCCACTTGCATGTGCTTCACGTGCTCCCGAAGACTTCGTTTGCCGCTCTGGTCTCTCGCCTTAAGATCCTCAGTGACCTGGATATCGCCGAGCGCCGTGTCCCGCAAGATGGCCGTATCAACCTGGGAATTGACGGGCGCACGGTACAGTTCCGTGTCTCAACCCTGCCTAACCTCTACGGCGAGCGCGTGGTGTTGCGTATCCTAGATGGCGGTGCAACCCAGAAAAGTGTCGATCAGCTGGAGTTCTCCAAGCCCAACTTAGAGGCGTTCCACACGCTTATCAAGCGTCCCTATGGCATCTTACTTGTGACGGGTCCAACAGGCTCTGGCAAGACGACCACGCTCTACGCCGCGCTGAATGCCGTCAAGGACGAAGCCACCAATGTCATGACGTGCGAAGACCCGGTGGAGTACGAGATGGATCGTATCAGCCAGAGCATGGTCAACCCCAAGGCGGGCCTGACGTTTGCCGCTCAGCTTCGCGCGATCTTGCGCCAAGACCCCGATGTGGTTCTAGTCGGCGAGATTCGTGATGGAGAGACTGCTGAGATCGCCTTCAAGGCAGCCATGACGGGGCACCTCGTGCTCTCGACGCTCCACTGCAACCAAGCGGCAGGCGCTCCCACCCGACTGATGGACATGGGCGTGGAGCCTTTTATGATCGCCTCGGGACTGATCGGTGCGCAGGCCCAGCGCCTCGCACGACGATTGTGTTCTCACTGTCGCACGTTTGGCCCCGCAACCCCCAACCAACAGAAGCTCCTCGACATGATGTACGGTGCCCCTCTGCCCGTCAAGGCAATTGGTCAGGTTCAGGGCTGTGCGCGCTGCAACAACATGGGCACGTCGGGCCGTATCGGTGTCCATGAGCTGATGGTCGCCTCCGAGAGTATCCAGCAGCTCATCATGAAGCGCGCCACCACGGTCGCGATTCAGAACGAGGCCATGCGCCTAGGAATGATCCCCATGATCGGCGACGGCCTCGGAAAAGTCATCGCAGGCCTGGCGCTCCTCGACGATATTCAGAAAAAAGTATTTGCGGGCTAACCAACAGCAGGCAGGGCAGCGATAGAGCTTCCAGAAATTTGAGCGAGCTGGCTGGGCGACTGCCAGTTCTTGTCCTCGTCGTCCTCCGCTTTTAGGTACACCTGGCGCATCACGTCTTCGGCACTGGTCAGGCCCGCTCGGATTTTATTGAGCGCGTCCTCACGGATCGGGATCATGCCCGCCTCAATCGAGGCGCGGCGCAGAACCCCACTCGGAGCCTTGTCAATGATCAAACGCGAGAACTTCTCGTCCACGGTGACCACTTCATGCACCCCAATACGGCCTTTATAGCCCGTCCCCTCACACTCCGAGCAACCGGCGGGCTGCCAGATCATGTCCGTCTCTGAGATTCCTAGAAGCCCAGCTTGGCGCAGTGTGGGTGGCGCTTGCCGACGGCAGCGAATGCAGAGCCGTCGCACAAGGCGCTGGGCCGCCATTCCAATCAGCCCCGAGGCAATCAGAAACGGAGGAACCCCCATGTCAATCAAGCGAGTCACCGAGGTGGGAGCATCGTTGGAGTGGAGTGTCGAGAGCACCAGGTGCCCCGTCATGGCTGCGCGAAAGGCAATCTCGGCGGTCTCTTGGTCGCGCATCTCACCGACCAGAATCGTGTCCGGGTCTTGGCGCAAGATCGCGCGAAGCTGACGGCCAAAAGTCAGGCCCACTTTCTCATTGACCGCGCTCTGGTTGATCCCCTCCATATTGACCTCAACAGGATCTTCGCACGTGACAATATTAACCGTCTTGCTGCGCAGGACGTTCAGCGCCGCATAGAGTGTGGTCGTCTTGCCGGAGCCCGTCGGCCCCGTCACCAGCACCAGCCCCAGCGGGTTGCGGATTAGCTCCTCAAAAACCTCTCGGTTGGTAGGCGAAAAGTCCAGCCCCTCCAGAGGCCGCACCGACATCGAGCGGTCCAGAAGGCGCATCACGATCTTCTCGCCATAGAGCACCGGCAGGCTAGAGATACGCAGGTCAAACGACTTCCCTGGCATCGTGATGGCAATACGTCCGTCTTGAGGCAAGCGCTTCTCGTTGATATCCAGATCGGCGAGTACTTTAATGCGCACCGCAATCGGGTCTTGTAGGTCCTTGGGAAGCTCTTTCCAGCCCTGTAACACCCCATCCACACGCAAGCGTACTTCGACGAAGTTCGCACGCGGCTCTATGTGAATATCACTGGCTCCCAAGCGGACGGCATCATTGACCATCGCATTGACCATCTGAACAGCGGGTCCCTGAATGGCGGGCGATGTCCCCCCCGGCCCCGATCCTGGCATACTCATCTTAGGTTGTTCTCCTGAGATGAGATTCGTCAGTGAGGAGGGAAAATCCTGCGGGGGCTATCCCCGCTGGCCGAACTCGTAGGCGGGATCTACCTCATCGTTGCCGGTGGGAGGCGGGACGGTAACTTCGCTTTTGTAGTCGGGCTTGGGCGCGACTTTGTTAAGCTGGGTGTCCATCTGGTGCGCGAGCTCTGTGAGTTTGGTGGGATCTGGCGTTTCGCCGAGGGAAGAAAGCATAGGAATCAGCGCTCCCAGTTCAGCGGTATTGGCGGCCTGGGCTTGCTGGGCCATTTCCAGGTGAAGAGTGGTGGTCTTGAGCTGCTCCTGCGCGATTCCATAGTTACGCTGGGCAATGGCCTCCAGCGACAGATCCAGAAGGCGGCGCGCTTCGAGCTGGTGCATCAAGGCGATATCGGCATAGCGCGCCAGCTCAGAGGCGCGCAGGTTTCGCCGGTTGATCTTAAGCTCTTGGGTGAGTGTCTGGAGCTTCTTGGTCTGGGAGCGCATTCCACTTCCGTAGGCGATTCCCAGAACAAAGAGCGAGCCCGTCACTAAAATCGTCCACTGAACCTTATTGAATCCCATAGTAGTGCTATCGTACCGTACAATAACTCTTATGGAAAGAGCGCGAGCCGTGCTTTTGCGGGGAATTGAGCAGAGGGCGATGCCTGGCGCGGTGGTGTGTGTACGCCGTCGAGGGGAGACGCTCTGGCATGAGGCACTGGGCACGAGAGAGGGCACTACGGCAACAGCATCTGCCACACTCTACGACCTAGCCAGTCTTACCAAGCCTCTGGCGATGGCCTCCAGCATGAGTGTTTTGCTAGAGCGCGGCGATGTCGCACTGAACACGCCGCTGGCGAGCTTTCTGCCCAAAGCGCCCCACCTCAAAGAGGCTACAGTACGCCACTTGCTCACCCATACGTCGGGTCTGCCTGCGTGGATCGCGTGCTACAAAGGCGAAGGCAGTGGCATGGAGGCCGCCGTTCGTGCGATCGCGAACTTGGAGCTTCGGGGTGCTCCCGGTACGCACTACGAGTATTCCTGCCTTAACTATATCTTGCTCTCCCACATTTTAGAGATTCTCACGAACACGACACTGGATCAATTTGCCGCAGAGCACGTCTTTGCCCCGCTTGGCCTCACCGACACGCTCACGTTCCACCCCGAGCACTCCCGCTGCGCCCCGACCATCTCGCAGGAAGGTCCCGGCTCCGGCGAGACACTGGCAGGGATTGTCCACGATGGCAACGCACGGGCTATTGGCAGTGAGGGCAGCTCGGTTGCAGGCAACGCGGGGCTCTTTGGGACTGCCGAAGCCGTCGCCCGCTTCGGGGAGGCGATTCTCCACGGAGGGCTCTTTGGCTCTCCCACCCGCCAGCGCTGGCTCACCCCCCAGTCCATGCCACCGGGCCACACCCTCGCGTTTTTCTGCCAACCCAATGGTCTTACCCCCAGCGGCGAGCTTCTCTCCGACCAAGCCGTGGGGCATAGCGGCTTCACCGGCACGGCGCTCGTTCTTGACCCCGAAACCGGCTGCGTGATCTCCCTTCTCACCAACGCCGTCTATCTGGATAATAGTAAAGCCGAGTTTCTCCCCCTACGCCGACGCTTTATGAATGCCGTCGCAGGGGATCTCTAGTTGTCAGTTCTTCTTCCAAATCACCGGAACCCGTGTCACGGTGGAGCCGTCTTGGCGATCTACAAAGCCCACGATGTCACCGCTCTCAGAGATGCCCTGTGCCTCGCTCTGCTTGACGGTACCAAAGCTTGCGGGAATCAGTGCCTGTAAATTGATCGCCGAAGCTGCCGTCCCCGACCAGACCACGGCGATATCCGTCACTCCCAGAGAGTTGCTGGCTTTCCCGACTTGTTGTGCCCCATTCGTGGCACGGATCAGTGAGTTCGTCCTGCCACGCTGCGTGGGATGTATGTCCTGAACGGAGGCGGAACTACCGCTCCAGATCGCCGCGTGCAGCCCGACGGAGCGCAGAGAGAGCGCCCCGACCTGCTGACTTCCGTGAACGCCCTCCGCAAAAGACTCCACGGCCTCAGCCGTGCCCACGAGGGCCGTCGGGTGTAGATCCACGGCAGAAGCAGCAGTTCCAGACCAGAGCGTTGCATGGTTCTTTCCCGCAGAGTTCTTGACAATTCCCACTTGATGCACTCCATCCGTATCAAACGCCTGCGAGCTGAGGGCTCCGTTGCCGGTATCCAGATCAACAAATGAGGCCGCCGTTCCTTGCCACAGCGCAGCATGGGAGTTGAAAGTGCCGACCTGCTGAGTGCCTCCCATTCCCAAGATCTCGGAGAAAGTGCCTGCACCAGGATGAAGATCGAGTGCCGATGCGGCGCTGCCCGACCAGAGCATTGCGTGGGTCACCGAGTTTACTGCCGATCCCCCCTGTTTATCGCCGCTACTTGCATTGGCGCGGGAGCTGGTCTTGCCTGCGGGATGTAGATCCACGACAGCTCCTGTCGCCCCGTTCCAGAGGGTCGCATGCTCCCCCATGATCCCGCTACCGAAGCTCTTGCCGACCTGCTGCGCTCCTGCGCCACCACGGGCCTCACCGGAAGAAAGGCCTCCCGAGGCGGGCAGAACAGAAAACGTGTAGGTGGTACTTGGTGCCGGAGTCGGGGTAGGGCTTGGCGTTGCACTAGGGTTGGGAGTCGGTGAAGCAGTGGGATTTGGTGTGGGACCAGACTGAGAACCACTGCATCCAAGAGCGGTGAGGCTAATCAGCCCCGCACCACTGAGTGCGAAAAATCGTCGCCGTGTGGCCTGTGACGTGTTTTTGAGTTGCATAAAACTACCTCCACCTTGCATTCTACCTGCCGACCGTCATCGTAGCGTTACTCAAGCATCATCCCGAATAATTTTCTCCCCCTTTCCGTCGCAGAGCGGGCGAAACTTTCGGGCAACTTCGCCCGCTTCGCAGGTTGGTTACGGGCGGGCGACGACCAGCAGTAGGCAGGTGCAGAGCAGAGAGAGAGAGAAGGCGACCGGCAGTGAGAGTGCGGCAAGACCGGTCAGGACACTGGTGGCGGGCGCTTCTCCGCGCCGTCGCCCCTTGACCACGAGAGCCAGCATCCCTGCGGCAAGGGGGAAGAGAAGTAAGACACCACTAAGCCCCCCCTCCAGTCGGCTTCCCCCGATGAGCTGTGCCGCCCCTGCACCCCACCACGCCGCACTTCCCACCAGCAAGAGCAGAAGTGCGGCTTGTACGGAGACACGAGGACTCTTGCCCGCCCAGAGCGACGGGCGGCTGAGAACCACTCCAGCCACCCCCCCACAGAGTGTCGTGCCTACCAGGGCGACAAGTGCCCAGGTCGCCAGGAGGAGGAGCGAGCCTGAGGTGACACTACCCGCCACTGCCAGATGCGGAGCGGGCTGCCAAAGGGCAGCGGCGACGATCCCCTGAAGCAGTGCCCGGAGCAGCCAGCCCGTCTGTGGCAGAACCGTGAGTCCCACCAGCAAGCCACCTGCCAGCCCCAGTCCTAGTTTGCGTGTCTGTGTCACATCTTAGAATTTGGCAGGGGGCGATTTCCACACAACCGTTAAAATACCAGTTCTATTAAGATACTCGCAGTACTAACATTAAACATTTAATCTCTATAATTCAAAAGTTCAGCATTCATTTTAGTTTAAAACCTTCAGTTCTACAAAACAGGCATTTTTTGTAGAACTGAAGGTTTTTAAATCAAGAAGATTCGCGACAACTCCCGCTGCCCTGTTAATGCGGAGCTCCGAGAACTTAGTCAATACAGGGCCTCTGCATGCGATTATCGATGCAGTTGCGGAGCCCCGAGAACTTCAGCCCCAATACACCCTACGAATCACACGGCTGTAATTTGGTTCGCTGGTTGAAATCGGCGGCTAATCCGTCGGCGCTTAGTCCGTGACGGCTCCGACGCTTGCTGTCGAGACGAGCTTGGCGTATTTCGCCAAGACGCCGCGGGTGTAGCGCGGGGCGGGTGGTTGCCAGGCGGCGCGGCGCTTTTCTAGCTCGGCATCGTCCACATTCAGCGTGAGGGAGAGCGTAGTGGCATCGATGGTGATACTATCGCCCTCTTCTACCAGGGCAATGGTTCCGCCAACGGCGGCTTCCGGGGCGACATGGCCGACAACGAGGCCGTAGGTGCCACCGCTAAATCTGCCGTCGGTGATCAGCCCGACGGAGTCACCGAGGCCCGCGCCGATAATCGCTGAGGTCGGGGCCAGCATCTCGCGCATGCCGGGGCCGCCCTTGGGGCCTTCGTAGCGGATCACCAGCACATCGCCCGGGTTGATCTTCCCGCCCAAAATCGCCGCTTGGGTCTCTTCCTCGCTCTCAAACACGCGCGCCGGGCCGGTGATCTTGGGGGACTTGACGCCGGTAATTTTTGCGACGCAGCCCTCGGGGGAGAGATTGCCGTGCAGGATGGCGAGGTGGCCCTGGGCGTAGATCGGCTTGTCTATCGTGCGGATGATGTCCTGATTCGCAGACGGTGCATCGGGGATATGAGCGAGGCTCTCGGCGATGGTCTGGCCGGTGATCGTGAGGCACTCGCCGTGGAGCAGGCCCGCGTTGAGAAGGAGCTTCATCACCTGGGGCACACCACCGACATGGTGGAAGTCATTGGCTAAATACTTGCCCGACGGCTTGAGGTCGCACAGAACAGGGATGCGCTGGCGGATCTCCTCGAAGTCATCGATAGTCAGCGGCACCTCGGCGGCGTGGGCAATCGCCAGCAGGTGCAGGACGGCGTTGGTCGAGCCGCCCGTGGCCATCACCACCGCAATCGCGTTCTCAAATGCCTTGCGGGTCATGATCTGGCGCGGGAGAAGCTGTTTTTTAATGGCTTCCACCAGCACGCGGCCACTCTCAGCGGCGCTGTCGGCCTTCTCAGGGTCTATCGCGGCCATCGTGGAGCTGTGCGGCAGGCTCATGCCCATCGCCTCGATCGCGCTACTCATGGTGTTGGCGGTGTACATCCCGCCGCACGAGCCTGCGCCGGGGATGGCGTTACACTCAATCCCCCGCAGCTCTTCGTCGTCCATCTTGTCGGCAGAGTGCGCACCCACGGCCTCGAAGACGCTGACAATATTCAGATCGCGGCCACGGTACTTTCCCGCCTTGATCGTCCCGCCGTAGACAAAGATCGCTGGGATATTCATCCGCGCAATCCCGATCATCGCGCCGGGCATGTTCTTGTCGCAGCCGCCAATGGTCAGCACCGCGTCCATGCTTTGCGCCATCACGGCGGTCTCGATGCTATCGGCGATCACCTCGCGGCTGACGAGGCTGTACTTCATGCCCTCCGTCCCCATCGAGATGCCATCGGAAACCGTGATCGTCCCAAAGGTCTGCGGCATTCCCCCAGCCTCACGAATCGCCGCCTCAGCACGTTCGGCGAGCGGACGAATCCCCATGTTACAGGGCGTGATGGTCGAGTGGGCGCTGGCGATCCCGACAATGGGCTTCTGGAAATCCCCATCGCCAAAGCCAACGGCACGGAGCATGGAGCGGTTCGGGGCGCGCTGCACCCCCTCAGTGATAATGCGACTACGCGAGTTCAAAGGCACGGTATAAAAAATCCTCCGGCCTCATTCTATCGCGGGAGAAGCCCTCTTAGCCCCCGACCGGCGGGGGCTAGGGAGGCGGCTGTACTTTTACATCAAGCGTTTCGAGAAGCTGGGACTCTCATCCAGATGTACCCCAAATGATCGGTCAGTAAGGCGGGAGGAGCCGTCGGAAGCCATGAAACAAAACAATTGGCAGGAGCAGGGCGTGCGTGGGGAGCCAGAAGTTGTTGTCGGGGCGCTGGGGAGTGCCCGTCTGCGCGACTTCGGCGAGCTGCGTGGCGAGTTTTGCAAGGCGCTCCTGGCTCCACCAAGGCTCGATGATGCCTGCGAGCCAGTCTTGTGGCACCGCCTCGGCCCCGAGTCGCGCTCCCAGAATCCCACCCACAATCGCCGCCACGGTGTCGGTATCACCGCCCAACGCGACGGTTGCGATCACGGCGGCTCGCACGTCATCGGGGTGCTGTGTGGCTATGGCGAGCGCGGCCTCCACGGTATGCACAATGTAGCCAGAGATGGGGCCGGTGGGCATTCTCCCCCTACCTCCCTCCGGCCTCGCGGAGAGGGAATCTTGCGTCGCTTTTGCGATTGCCCGTGCGCCCTCTTCGGCTTGGGGATCGGTGTGGGTGATTCGGGTGGAGACGCGAATGAGAGCATTGAGTCGAGCAGCGGTTTTGTCGTGGAGGCAGAAGAGGCCGATGATCGGGGCGCGCATTGCCGGGCCATTGCCTGCGGAGAAAACGCCGGAGTGCTCTGGGGAGACACCCACTAGTAGCTTCATGCAGGCTTGCGCGGTGGCTTTCCCGACTCCTGGCGGCAGGCTCAGAAACCACCCACGCAGGCGCGACGCGAGCTCTTTGGCAAATTTATCGGGATCGCCGCCCGACGCAACCAGCGCTTGGGCCGTCATGATCGCATGGGCGGTATCATCGCTGACAAAGCCTCGCCCGAAAAAAAGCCGGTGTTTTTTGATCTCCCCAAAAAGCTGCATCTGGCGCTTCGGATGTAGCCCTTCCGCAGGCAAGCCGATGGCATCTCCAACGATCATTCCCAGCAAACAGCCTTCAAATTTTTGTTTCGCCATTAAGACACCAACGTAAAATACTGGCTTTTGGTTACGGTCTGGCACGAGGCTTGCATGTATTGTTTTTTCTGAATGTTTGAATCACTCCATGATCTTCTTGTCCGTCCTCTCACGAGAGCGGATAAAGGACTCCTGCCCGAGGCTTTTTATCAGTCGCTCTATGTCTCCCCACAGGAG
>JAPLCP010000046.1 GCA_026392155.1 Armatimonadota bacterium
AAACGGAAAATAACTCATTTACT
This sequence comes from Armatimonadota bacterium, assembly GCA_026392155.1. GTDB lineage: Bacteria > Armatimonadota > Armatimonadia > Armatimonadales > Armatimonadaceae > Armatimonas. Next base: position 24 of record JAPLCP010000046.1, read on the forward strand.
CTCTCCCGCCGGTTGAAACCGGCGTCTTCAATGGCACTGCGTGCCGCAAAGCCCGTTCCGGGCTGAAACATTGGTAGCCCGGCACGGGCTTTGCAGCCGAAGGCTACTGCAGACGCCGGTTTCAACCGGCGGCGAAAGCAGATTTGAGCAGCGCGATGCTCTTGGGAACCGCAGTGGCGGGGTCTTCCTTACCTTCCATTTCGAGGGAAATATAGCCGCTGTAGTTCACGGCTTTCAGGATGCCCGCGATCCGGTTGTAGTCCATCTCTTGCGTGTACCACTCGCCGCCGCCAAAGTAGGTCTTTGCTTGGACAAAACGAACATACTCGGCCATCTTCTCTAGGTTCTCGTAGAGATCCTCGCGGAAGTTGCCCGTGTCCATGAGCCCGACCAGCCACGGAGAGTTCACGGCCTCGATCACGCGTAAGACGCCTTCAGGCGTGCGCGTGAGGCCCCAGTGGTTCTCCAGCGCCAGAGTTACGCCGCACTCGGCACACTTGTCCAGACACTTCTGGATGCTCTCAATACACCAGCCAAACGCATCGTCTTCGGTGTAGCCCGGAATCGGGGGCTCGTTGCCACGCGCGTCCATGAGGTCGTCGAAGCTCGCGATCGTCTTCCAGCGACCGGAGTTCAGGCGGATACATGGGATGCCCAGCTTGTAGGCCAGCTCGATGCACTTCAGCGTGTGGTCAATGTGCTGCTGACGCGCCTCGGCCTCGGGGTGCACAAAGTCCTGGTGGATCGAGAGGCAGATCAGGTCAAGGCCATTTAAGAACGCACGGCGCTTGAGGCTCTGGAGGTAGCTATTGTCCTCGCTCTCCATCTGCCGGTGCAGGATCTCCACGCCCGAGACTTCAAGGCGCGCGGCCTCGTCAATGACATGCTCAATGGCGATCTTTGGCTCTTTGAAGTGCCAGTACGAATACGACGAAATTCCAAGTTGGACGCTCATGGAGGGATTATACCCTCCTCTGTTTCCCTCCTCTGTTTCCCTCCTCCCCCTGCCCCCGGGTACCCTCTGGGTGCCAATCCTGGGAGGAGGGGAGAGAGGGGAGTTTGTTTGTGATTGAGAATTTTTTGGTGGATTTTATCAGAATTGGCCTTTCTCACCCGTTCTGTGGGTGAAAGGAACAAAACTATGTACTATCGTCGTTATGAGCGCCTCAGAAACACAATCCCTGAGATTGTAAAGCACGCGAAAGCGCATCGGAAAAATCCGACTCATGCGGAGGCTATCCTATGGGAAGCATTACGTGGGAGACGGCTCTGTGGCGCAAAGTTTCGTCGTCAACACGCTGTCGGGAACTTCATCTTAGACTTCTGGTGCCCCGAGCATCGAATTGCCATTGAGGTGGATGGAGAGATTCACGAGCTTCCCCACATCCATACATATGATCTGGAGCGCCAGACGTGGATCGAGGCACATCAGGTTCGGGTGCTTCGGTTTCGCAATGAGCAAGTGATCTACCAACAAGAGTATGTCCTCGCCCAAATCGCCCAAGCCATAGCGCCAAAATAAAAAAATCCCCTCCTTTCCCCTTCCTCCCAGGATTGGGAGGAGGGGCAGGGGGAGGAGGGATTCCAAGTATGGCTTCGGGTACAATGCGTCCCGTGAGTGAACCTCTTCTTTCCCTCGAAAACCTGGAAGTTTCGTTTCCTGCTGGCGCGGTGGTCCGTGGCGTCTCGCTCTCGGTCAAGCGCGGTGAGACCCTCGGGGTGGTCGGGGAGTCGGGCTCGGGCAAGACCATGACGGCGCTCTCGGCGCTTCGCCTGGTCCCAGAGCCAGGGCGCGTGACGGCGGGAAAGATTGTCTTTGAGGGCAAGAACCTGCTGGAGCTCTCCGAAAAAGACATGCGCCAGATTCGTGGCGGGCGGATCGCGATGATCTTCCAGGACCCGATGACCAGCCTAAATCCTGTCTTTACGATTGGCGACCAGATCGCCGAGAGTGTCGCGCTCCACAAAGGGGTGAGCAAGAGCGAGGCGAAGCTAGCCGCGATTGAGGCCCTGCGGCGCGTGCAGATTCCCGATGCGGAGCGCCGGGCACGGCAGTACCCTCACGAGCTCTCGGGGGGAATGCGCCAGCGTGCCATGATCGCCATGGCGCTTGCCTCGGAGCCCGATGTGCTGCTCGCCGACGAGCCCACCACGGCGCTGGATGTCACGGTGCAGGCGCAGATTCTCACGCTGATCCGAAAGCTCCAGCAAGAGCTGGGGATGGCCGTGATCTTCATCACCCACGATCTGGGCGTCGTCGCGCAGGTCTGTGATAGAGTCGCCGTGCTCTATGGTGGACAGGTGATGGAAGAGGCCGATGTCTACACGCTCTTCGCGAATCCGAAGCATCCCTACACGCAGGGCTTGCTCAATTCTTTGCCGGAGCGTACACTGGCTCCCCCGAACTCGGGGGCGGGGGGGGCGCTAAACTTCATTCCCGGCCAGCCCCCCACGCGGCCTAGTGAGATCAGCGGCTGCCCGTTTCGCCCGCGCTGCTCGCAAGCAGTCGAGAAGTGCGTCGAGCCGCTCCCCACAACGATCCTGCCAAAAGAGCATCTCGTTCGCTGCCACAGAGTCACCAGGGTAGAATGAGTTATGGCGGAGCTCCAGCCCAAACCTAATTACAAGCCTCCTGGCAGTAGTCGGTATCTGCGAAAGCCACCGCGCTGGATGTTAATCATTGTCGGCATGGCAGTCCTTCCTTGGTTGCCTTATCTCGTCTGGCAATTCAAGGTATTCCTAGACCACCGCGACGGGCCTCTGCGACTGGAAAGTGCGGCGTTAGCGACATCACCCAATGGCAAACTGAGATTCGAAACGGGGGTGGACGGCACGGCGCAACTGACGGAGGTTGCAACAGGACGTGTCCTCCATACGCGCCACATCTCACCCGAAAAATACATCCGCGTTACCCCCAAATGGAATGACAATCAGTTCGTCTACGTAGAGGCCCGCATACGCTACCCTGCAATGGCAGTGCAAACGGAATACCTCTGGAACAGCAAAACGGGGGTTGTTACCGATCCTTGGCCGGAAACCCCTGATACTCCTGACACGAGTCACGAATTCAAGTAGGTATCGCCACACTCAGTTCGGGAGTCCTCTGGTACGAATCAAAAGCCCGGTATATACTTGAGAACATGAGCACGACGATAACACTCCCCCCTCACATTGAAAAACTCCTGGAGACCGATGCCAGCGCCCGAAAGCGTCTTGAAGACATGGCAACGGTCATGTTCTCCGCAAAGGACGATGGACATGTCCCCTCTCCAGAAGTCATGGCAAGCATCGGACGAGGCCTAGCTGATCTTGATGCAGGCAGGGTGATTGATGGTGACATTGTCATGGCTCAGCTCTACGCCGATGCAGGACTCGAAAACCCGCCTGTCTTCAATCGAGACAATCCTAGAAAACAGGTCCGGGAAAAAGCTGCTTGAGACGCCCAAGTCTTCGGCCTGGTGGTGGGCCACTACACCCATCTGCCACACCCTTGATTTTGGACTTCACTCGGGAAGGTAACTTGAGTCTGAGCCAAGCGCAGACATGGCTAAAAAGTATTTCTACGGAAGCGTTTCAGCGATTCACGACCGTGATTGGGCGGGAGCTGATGGCGCTATGTAAGTATTGTGCCGTCAACCCACCCACACAGTACAACGAGGCAGCTTCACTTCACTACTCGCGCCCGACCTTCTCACATCGCTTCCAGACGGGCAAAACAAAGACGAAGCGCTCTTCCTCGGGGGTCTGGTACATCTACTTTGGCCTAGAAGACACCGACAAGGACGGACGGCCCGACACGCTTAGCGTGGTCACAATCTCCCATGCCGCACGCCCACCACTCTGGGAAGAACCTCATGGCGAGGATGAAAACAATGCTACTTAATATTGAGAATCTCTCGGTGCAGTTTGCGGTGGGCGGCGGGAAAATTGTCCGCGCCGTGGATGGCGTCTCCTTCTCGGTGGAGAGAGGCGAGACGCTCGGCATTGTCGGAGAGTCGGGGTGCGGCAAGTCCACGACGGGGCGTGCGCTCTTGCAGCTCTTGCCCAAAACCGGGGGAAGCATCACCTTCCAGGGCCAGGAAGTCCACAATCTACGTGGCAGCGAGCTGCTCGCGTTTCGCCGCAAAGTGCAGATGGTCTTTCAGGACCCCTACGCCAGCCTCTCGCCGCGCCTGACCGTGGGGCAGCTTGTGAGCGAGCCACTGGAGATCCATAAGATTACGGGAGATCGTAAGGCTCGTGTCGAGGAGCTACTCAAGTCTGTAGGGCTTCCCGAGGGAATCGCCAGCCGCTACCCTCATGCATTTTCCGGGGGGCAGCGCCAGCGCATCGGGATCGCCCGTGCCCTTGCCCTGAACCCTGAGCTGATTGTTTTAGATGAGCCCGTCTCCGCGCTGGATATCTCCGTGCGGGCGCAAGTCGTGAATCTTCTGATGGAGCTTCAGCAAGAGCGCGGAATCTCCTATGTCTTCATCGGGCACGATCTGGCGCTCATCCGCCATGTTGCACACCGAGTCGCCGTAATGTATCTGGGACGCATCGTCGAGCTGGGCACTGCGGAGGCGCTTTACACCAACCCGCGCCATCCGTATACCCGCTCACTGCTCGCCTCCGCACCGCTGCCTGATCCCACCAAGCGCCGGGAGAGTGCTCCGCTCGAAGGCGATCCCCCCTCGCCGCTCAATATCCCATCGGGCTGTCGCTTCCGCACCCGCTGCCCCTTTGCCCAAGCCATCTGCGCCGAGAAAGAGCCCATGCTAGAAAGCTCCTCAGGAGCCGCCTGTCATTTCTCACAAAACCTCCCGATCTGGAATTCTTGACAGGCTATAACGCCACGGATACAATGAACCGATTATTTTTTAGGACTCTTTGCGCGAGAAATATCGCGGCACTGTCAATCAACCTGGAGGTTTAGTATAAGTCATCATCGTGATGCCCGCGGCTTCGACCGCAATCGGGACATGGGCCCCCGAGTTAACGATCGTATCCGCGTTCGTGAAGTTCGTGTTGTAGGCGAAGACGGCGAGCAGCTTGGGGTCATGACCCCGCGCGAAGCGCTGGATATCGCGCGTGGACGGGGTATGGACCTGATCGAGGTTGCTCCCACCGCCGTTCCCCCTGTCTGCCGGATCATGGACTACGGTAAGTTCAAGTACGAGCAGGGAAAACGAGAGCGTGAAGCGCGTCTCAAGCAGCGCCAGTCGGACATGAAGGGCATTACCATCTCTCCGAAGATGGGCTTTATCGACGACCACGACCTCAATATCAAGATCAAGAATGTTATCAAGTTCCTCGGGGACGGGGATAAGGTCAAGATTACGTTCCGGTTCCGCTCCCGCTGGATGTCGCACCCTGAGTTCGCTCAGGAAGCGATGGGCAAGATTGCCAAGATGGCCACCGATGCCGGAGTCGGGCAAGTCGAGCGCCACCCACTGATCGAAGGTCGCCAGATGATCATGATTCTGTCGCCCTCGAAAGAGGCCATGAAAAAAGCCGCGCAGCGCCTGGAGAGCCGAACCAACGCCAAGCAGCAGGGCGCACATGGCAAGCCCGGCACAGAGTCCGCAGAGTCCACCAAGCCGGCGGACGATGAGGATGAAGAAGAGCTCGATGACGAGGATCTGGAAGATGACGATGACCTCGACGACGAAGAAGACGAAGACGACGAGGATGGTGATGAGTCTGTAAGCGCAGAAACAGAACCTGCGAGCGCGGACGAAAAAGACGCCGCATAGAAATCCCCCGCTCTGGAGCAAGTCCAGAGCGGGGTTTTATTTTTTCTTCGGCTTTGTCGGTGTCGGTGCGGCTGAGTTGCCAAGAGTTACTGCTGTCACTTTTACGTTTGCAAGCGCCCAGCTCTCGTTTTCTAGCCCTTCAAGGCCCATCGCTGAGAAGCGGAGGATGACGGAGTCCGAGCGGTGGGTAAAGGTGAACGCAAGCTTATAGACGGCTTCACGGGGCGAGCCGTCTTCTTCGGCAAACAGGCCCAGCGTGTTGCGCTCTTTGGCTCCCGTGTAGCCTTTATTGTTGCCTATCGGGTAGTCGGCGGGAAAGGCTTGCAGGGGCGCATTGACAAGCTCTTTGCCAGGATTGTAAAACGTCGTATGTAGCAGAGTCGGGCCATTGAGCACACTCAGATCCCAGAGATCCGGCCCATAGCGCGGCGTCCCATTGCCATCCCAGGAGCCGATCACCAGCAGCTCAAACGAGATGCGCAGAGCGTTATGGACAGGGAGTTTCCCCACCGCCAGCCGCACCTCCTGGTTGCTCAGCGGCCCCAGAAACGTCCGATTGCCTTTGGGAGTCGTGCCTGTCTGCAGGTCGTTCCACGTTCCCCCTAGCGCCGTCGTCCCCCACTCAGCCCCTACTTGCTGCCGCTCAAAGTGACTCGCATACGCGGGTAGCTCTTGTTTTGCGGCAAGCGCTGCATCGGGGAAAAGAAGCTCACGTGCCGTCAGCTTTGCCTCCGTGTCGGCGCGGGTGAGGAGTGCCTTTTGCAGCAGCTCTCGGATGCTGTCGTTCTTGGCGATCCCGAGCGGCGTCTTTCCGTCTTTACCACGGCGGGTCGGGTCGGCTCCACAGACCAGCAACCAGAGCGCCGTCTCTACCTGACCACTCTCCGATGCGCTATGGAGCGGCGTGTAGCCATTGTCGCGCTCCGAATCAATCCGCGCCCCTTTGGCCATCAGAAGCTGACAGATCGCCACATGGCCGTTACGAACCGCCTGATGCAGCGGTGTGTAGCCGTCGTAGATCTTCACATTGGGATCGGCACCTGCGGTAAGAAGCAGCTCCACCATGTCTTGGTGCCCCAAGTAGCTCGCAGACTCCAGCGGGGTGATACGGCCTTCCGTGCGCCGGGCATCCACCAGGGCACCGCTGGCAATTAAGAGCCGCGCCGCCTCGAGCTGGTTGTGCCATGCCGCATGATGAAGGGGCGTATTGCCCTTGTCATCACGGCTATTGACGCGCCCTGCATCCCCCGCAAGTAGTCGCTTGATCTCGTCTATATTCCCCGCGATCGCCGCCGCATGGATCGCGGGCAGCTCCTCTAACGTAAGGCGGGGTAGGGAGATCAGCCCCAGGGCGAATGTACGACGGTCCATTTTTCCGTTATACTACACCATGCTGCAAAAAGACGATAGCTGGCCCGACTTCCGTGGCCCCCGATTTGATGGACACAGTCCGGTGCTGGGCGTCCCCAAAGAGTGGAGTGAGACCAAAAATGTCCAGTGGAAAACTCCTCTTCCTGAGACGGGCTGGTCATCGCCCGTGGTTTGGGGCAAGCAAGTCTGGCTGACATGTGCGACCATGAACGGCAAAGAGCAATCCGCACTCTGCTTTGACCGTGATTCAGGGAAACTCCTCAAAAAAATCGCCGTCTTCCGCAACGAGAAGCCGCAGTACATTCCGCTCTCCAACAATACCTACGCCTCCCCTTCCCCCGTCATTGAGAAAGGCCGCGTCTTTATTCACTTTGGGACATTTGGCACCGCTTGCCTTGACACCAAGACCTATGAGACCCTCTGGACACGCCGGGATCTCAACTGCGAGCACTCGCAAGGCCCCGGTTCATCCCCGTTTCTCTTCGAGAACTCTCTGATCCTGACCTACGATGGCATGGATGTTCAGTATTTAATCGCCCTCGACAGCCGCACCGGAAAAACGCTCTGGAAGACAGAGCGCAACACGAGCTTTGGCACCGATGATGGAGAGCAAAAGAAGGCATTCACCACGCCGTATCTCTACACGCGAGGCAAGCGGCAAGAGCTCGTGAGCGTCGGGGCGCGAGCTGCGTGTGGCTACGATCCGAAAACCGGCAAAGAGCTTTGGCGGCTGCCGCACACAGGGTTCTCAAACGCCTCACGCCCGATCTTTGGCAAGGGCCTGCTCTTTCTCAACACAGGCTTCAATCGCCCTGAGCTCTGGGCAGTGAAAACAGACCGGCCCAGTGGCCCGACAGCCGAGGACATTGTCTGGCGCTTCAGCCGAGGCGTCCCGATTCTCAGCTCACCTGTGTTAGTCGGTGATCTTTTGTTTTTTGTCGCAGACTCAGACATGTTCACGTGCCTAGAAGTGGCAACAGGCAAAGAGGTCTTTAAGGAGCGGCTTGGGGGACGGTTTTATGCCTCGCCGGTCTATGCCCAAGGGCTGATCTATCTCTTCAATGAGCGTGGAAAAGCCTGGGTCGTCAGGCCCGGACGCACGCTTGAAATCGTCGCGCAGAACGAGCTGGAAGCGGGGTGCCATGCGTCCCCTGCCTTTGTCGGAAAGTCAATCTTTGTCCGAACCAGCAGCCATCTCTACTCGCTTGGCGTGGGGGCAACCGGCTGAGGAAGGGTTCGCGACGAGAGCAGTGCAACGGCGATTCGTAGGTCGTCGGCATAGGTGATCTTGGGATTGGGTACGGTGCTCTCTAGGAGATACACCCCCCGCCCCAGTCGCCGGATCAGGCTTGCATCGTCGGTGGCGACAAAGCCTTCCGTGCGGGCTGAGAGATGTGCCCGGCGTAGCAAGTCCGTCTGGAAGCCCTGAGGTGTCTCCACCGCCATGAGGTCTTTCCGATCCACGAGCTCCCCACTGCGGCGCATGAGGGTATCTGTCACGATGCGAACGACCGTCATGGCCTGATGAATCCGGGTCGCGCCGACGGCCTCGGCGACCAGCTCGGGTGTAATGCAGCAGCGGGCTGCATCGTGCACGAGAACGTACTCGGTGCTGATGGCATCAAGGCCGCGTCGGACACTTTCCTGGCGACTACTACCGCCTAACACAACAGCCTGAAGCTTATCCTTCGCATACTGCTCGCCAAGCTCCCAGAGCCTGTCGGTGTCGCCTTCACTGCCAACCAGCACGATTCGCGCAATCTCGTCGCACTGGGCAAAAGCCTCCAGAGTCCAAGCGAGAATAGGCTGCCCCAAAAGATCGGAAAAAATTTTATTCTGCTCGCCACCAAAGCGCTCCCCCCGCCCAGCGGCGGGGAGGAGTGCGGTCACGGCAGGCTGGACTCTCATGATGGTAAAGCAGTCGCTACGAGCGGTGTGTTCTCGTGGGTGTGCGTGGCCCTCGGGTGTAGGAGCGGATATTGCGATCGTAGTCCGCGCCGCCATCGTCCTCACGCATGTGAGCAAAGATCATCTTCCCTGCCGTGGTCTGGAGGAGCGAGGAGACAATGACATCGGCGGTCTCACCCAGCGCCTTTCGGCCCCCTTCGATCACGATCATCGTGCCATCGTCGAGATAGCCAATTCCCTGGTGCTGCTCGCGGCCTTCTTTGACAACCGCCACTCGCATCTCTTCACCCGGGAGCACGATCGGCTTGAGAGCGTTCGCTAGCTCATTGATGTTCAGAACAGGGACCCCCTGAAGCTCGGCGACTTTATTGAGATTGAAGTCATTGGTCACCAGCGAGCCATTGAGCGCTTTGGCCAGCTTGACAAGTCGCGAGTCCACTTCTTCTTTCTCGGGGGCCATCTTATCGTAGCTACGCACGACGAGAGTCAGCTCTTTTTGCATCTGGTTGAGAATGTCCAGCCCACGCCGTCCCCGAGCGCGCTTGAGACCATCGGAGGAGTCTGCGATATGCTGAAGCTCATCAAGCACGAAGCCGGGGATATAGATCGTCCCCTCGACAAACCCTGCCCGCGCAATGTCCGCGATCCGACCATCAATGATGACATTGGTATCCAGAATCTTAAACGACGCCACGGGAAGTGCTTCTTCCACGTCTTCTTTGGGCGCAGGGGGCATGTAAAAGTGTAGCTCTTCTCGCATCGAGAGCGCTGCCGCCGTGGTCAGATAGCTGAGGATCACTCCCGTCAGTAGAACAATCGCCACGGCCATCGGCGTGTTTCGGCTCAGTGCTTGAAAGATCACAACCGAGAGTGCCACGGTCAGGAAAATCCCGAGCGCTAAGCCTAGACCGATCGCAATTTTGTCGCGTGCGGACATCTTGCGCATCTGGTCACCAAGACTCTCGATCTTACGGAAGATAAAGCGTCCTAGCGCAAACCCAAAGATAATGCTAGAGAGGCCAAAGACAAGCCAGTAGATCCAGCGCTGATTATCTGCCAGTACATTCTGGGTTCGAAGATTGTCAAACACCAGATTGGACGCATACAAACCTACCCCAATTGCAAGCCCCGTTAAGATCGCCGTAAACGTCAAGCGCCAGATTTTATTGTTCATGTGTGTCTCTTCATTACTGTACGGATGACGGTGGCTTACCCGTTCCCGCCTTTAGCGAGACGGATGCGTGCTTGTGCGCGCTGCATGCTTGCCATGATCTCGGCGCGATCTGCGGTCTCGGTGCCGCTCATGAGCTCACGGGCACGGACAAGTGCGGCCTCTGCCCGGCTGACATCAATCTCGTCATCGAACTCTGCGGTGCTGGCAAGAACCGAGACTTTCGCCTTACCCACATCGAGAAATCCGCCCGCCACCACGAGCTGACGTGTCGTGCCATCGGCGAGGCGTACCACACACTCTCCCACTCCTAGCTCTGCTAGAAGGGGGGCATGTCCTGCCAGCACACCGAGGCTTCCCTCAATCGAGGGAACCTGCACCGATGAGACCTCACCCGAGAGCACTGTCTTTTCAGGGGTTACAATATCTAGTTGAAACGTCGCAGCCAAGTTTTCTTTTCCTCAAAATCTCTCAATGAGAGCAGACTTAACCAGCATTGTACCACTCATGCGAGAAGAATTTACCGACGAATGGTATGAATCTTGCCCTATAAACTACCGAGAATGAGTTTAGTGAGCGTCTCTACTTCCCTCCCTACGTCCCTCCCAAGTTCCCTACCAAGGATCGGCTTTATCTTCTCTACTGAAGTGGGCCTCAAAACGCAGTACCAGAACTGGCGTGACACCGTGTCGCGGCTCACGCCAAATCTCGACCCCGAGTGGATTGTCATTGACTGGTACCGCGCTCATGGCCTTCTGGAGCGGATTCCTTTCCTACCCGGTGGTCTCGTCGCCCGCATTCGCTCGCAGCAGCAGCTTCTGCAAGGATTTCACAAGCAGCGCTACGACGGTCTCTTGATTGGAGCTCCCGCGGTTGCCTACAGCCGTGCACGCCTCCTTGCCCGCCAGCCGTACTTTGTTGCCATTGACTGCACTCCTCGGCAGCTTTACAGTATGGGAGCACTCTACAACAAGCGGCCCAGCTCCATCGCGGCTTATGAGGGCTGGAAAGAGGCACAGCGGCGCGCGTTTTATCAGCGAGCCCGCCTTCTCTTCCCTTGGTCGCGCTGGGCGGCAGAGAGCATGGTCAACGACTACGGTGCGGATCCCGCCAACATCGACATTATCCCTCCAGGTATTGACCTAAGCCGCTGGCAAGCCCCCGAGCGTGTGCTGGATGATACGGTGCACTTGCTCTTTGTGGGGGGAGACTTTGTGCGCAAAGGCGGCGACTTGCTTCTCGAATGGGCGCAGAAAACAAGCAAGCGCAACTGGAAGCTCCATATCGTCACCCGAGACCCCGTGCCCCTGAGCCATCCGCAGGTGGAGGTCTACCGAGATCTCGGCCCGAACGACCCCGCTTTGGTGGCTCTCTACCAAAAGGCACATCTCTTTGTCCTACCCACACGCGGGGACTGCTACTCGCTGGCAGGGATGGAAGCGCTCGCGTCCGGCCTGCCGGTTCTTCTGGGGCAGGTGGGCGGGACGGGCGACATTATTCGCGACGGAGAGACGGGCTATCTCTTGCCTCCTGGGGATAGCTTTGCCCTCACGGATCGCCTGGAGTTTCTGCTGAGCAGCCCGGAGCGCCTGCTTCCGATGGGAGTCGCGGCCCGTCACGATGCCGAGCAGCGCTACGATGCGACAAAAAATGTCGGGCGCATCCTCGCACGAATCCAGCAGTCTCTCGCCACAACTCTCTAGAGCCGGTAGAATAGGGGCCGTGAAGCGTCCCGATACCCTGGCAAATGAGATAGAGAAACTTTTAGGCAGGGCGTCCAGCGATGCGCTTATTGGGGCCTCGGGCATTGACGATGACCCGCTTCTGACCCGCTGGGTGACTCGGATTGGCAGAGAAGTCGCCGCCCACTCGGATCGCCTTGATGCCAAGCCAGAGTTTATTGTTCTGGGCAGCGATGTCGCCAACGCCCTCACCCTGCCTGGCAGTAAAGTTCTCGTCACGCGCGGTCTGCTGGATGAAGTGACCAGCGACGATGAGCTTGCGGGAGTGCTCGCCCATGAGTGTGGCCACGTCGCCAAGCGGCATGCGTGGCAGCAGCTCCAAAACAATGCCATCTTTGCGCTCCTTCTCAACCTAGCGCGGCCCAAGAGCGTGGTTCTGCGTCAGAGTGCTGTGGTGCTGAACTTACTTCGCGCCCTAGCCCAGAGCCGTGACAACGAGTACCAGGCCGACGATGTCGGCCTGCAGTTTGCCACCGCAGCAGGCTATGCCCCTGCGGGCCTTCTTCATTTTATTCAGACCATGGCCAGTGGCCCGATGGCCAAGTGGGAAGAGTACTTCGCCACCCACCCGCCGGGAGCCAAGCGCAACCAGCGAGGGAGGGAGCAGTCCGTCGTTCGAGAAGCAGATGCGGATAGCCGTGCCGCTGTCGCCGCCGGTTTTGACCGCCGTGGGCTCTCCGGGCTTGCGGAGCTCGTGCGCCAGGGCAGACGCGATCCTCTGGCACTGGCCCCACCGCCACCATCCTCAACCTACTTGCGTGAGGAGCGCCGCTCCCTTGCCGAGGCCACCTCAGGGCAGCAAAAGCGCCTGCTGGCAACCTACAAGCCGCTGGTTACCAGCAGCACGCTCCAGCAGCTCTTGCTTTTAACAGCACAGAGCCAGGATATTCGCTTTATTGCCCTCTCCACCCATGCCTACTTGCTCCAGTTTCATATTCAGGATGTCTATGCACGCTCCGTGCGGCTCCTGCGCCTCGCGGTACCGGTCTGGGAGGATCTCGTGCCAGAAAATCGTGACGGCGATACGTCCGATCAAGCCCGTGGCCGTGCAGAAGTGCAAGAAGCCGTCCGTCGTCTGGCAGGGACGCCAGAGCCGCTTCAAAAGGCCAGCAAAGCGGCGCTCCTGGCTCTTTCGGACTTGCACCTGGGACGATTCTACAAGCTCGATTCCGGAGCGCAGTGGACCCGGATTGCCGCCATTGAAGGGCTGATTCGCTATGCGGAGAGTGAGCTCTCGCGCGCCGATAAAGCGGCAGGAATCGGGTGGCGCTATCTGGCCCTGGCCCGTATCCGCCGCTACCAGCGCCGCCTAGATCTCCTGGTTCCTGAAAGTGACTTAGCCTGTCGTGCTCTCTGGCAGGAGCTCCTTGAGGCGCGGCTCGGCCAAGCCGTTACGGGCGAGGGGCCAACTGGGGCTGCCAGTATCCGAGCCGCGCTCGCCACACAGCGCCAAGTCTCGGAAATCATGGTCGCAGCAGAACGCGGGAGCCCGCTCTGGGCAGATAGGGTGGCACAAAACCAGGGAATACCTGAAAATATCGCAACCGTCCTGCGTCTCTTGACGCTGGACATAGAACGAGAACTCGCCGCAAGATCGTCTTTGCGGTAAAAGGAATAGGATGCAGAAGCTGCGCTGGGTACTTTGGGTGATGATCGGAATCGGGGCACTGGCAGGGATCTACGGGGCCGCGCTACGCTACTCTGCGGAGTCAAAAAACCGGACGGTAGAGCTCGCCATAGACATGGCAGAGCTTCAGAAACTCGCGACCTCTGAAGGCAAGCCACTCCAGGCAATACTCCAGCGCTTTAAAGAAGCAGGGGTAACTTCCGTGGCAATCACCGAAGACACGCTGGGCTCCCTTGAGGAAAGCCGTCGGGTTGAGGTTCTGCCGACTGCTATCAACCATACCACTTATTTGATAGCCCACCTGCGCAACTTTGATCGCATTGTCGCTGCCCTACAAAACCGTACCCACCTCGGCAGTCAGATTAGCCTTCCGCCTGGGATTAGCAACACAAACCCCATGGATGCCGGGATGAGTATCCCACAGACCTTCCAGAGCCTTAAACCCCTGGGCGTGGGCCTTGACTCTAGCCTGATCAATGCGGCACGCGAAGCGAAACTGGGAGTGGTAGGCCGGGTGATCAACAACATCAACCCAACCGAGGAGAGCGTCCGCTGGACACTCCTCCAGCTAGAGAAGCAGCATGTTCCCACCGTCATTTTCGCGGGTGACGATGTCCTCGGCTACGACAGCCAGGTAAAAACCACCGCGAATGCGCTTCGCACGCAGGAGCTTAACTACGGTACGGTAGAGTTTTCGAAGATGAAAGGCGATGCGGAGCTGCACCGCCTCACGGCAGACCGAACGATCCGTGTCCACACCATCCTCGGCTCCGAGATGGCCCATGTCACGATCCCCGATAGTGTCCAGCGATTCTCCCTTGCCGCCCGTGAGCGCAATATCAGACTGCTCTATATTCGCCTCTTTTTAGAAAAATCTCACCCCCTCGACGAAAACACTCGCTACATCGAGCAGATCGCCACGGCGGTTCGGCGTGGTGGTTTCAAGCTGGGAGCTGCCCATCCCTATACTCAAGCGAGTGTTCCCTTCGGGGCACATGGCATGATCGGTCTGGGGCTCGTCGCAGCCTTACTGCTTCTTGTGGATTCGCTCGCAGGTGTTCTTTCGCAGCCTTTGGATCGTGTGTCGGTGCTTGTCTTTGTCGTGGCACTCTTGCTGATCCCGCTGGCGGTGGTTTCGCCGAAGCTCGCCGCACTCGCCGCCGCGATTCTCTTTGCAAGCCTTGCGGTAGTTCAGCGCGACTTACTCTCTCCCCTACCCGACGGAGAGCCACCGCTTCACGTGATACTTCAGCGCTTGGCGCGCGTGTTAGGTTACACCAGTCTTGGCATCATTGCGGTGGTCGGGCTGCTCACGGATCGGGTGTTTCTGGTCAAGGCTGATGCGTTCGTGGGGATCAAGGCGGCGCTCTATCTACCGCTTCTGATCGCAACTCTCGCCTGGGCCGTGGAGCTCCGGGCGAGCTCCCCTAGGGAACTCTGGAGCAAGGTTCGCCTGCAAGTGCAGCGGCTCGCACGGCTTTTCCAAGAGCCGATTCTTCTCTGGCAAGTGGTGGCAGGTCTGGGCGCACTGGCTGTCCTGGCGATGCTCTGGCTGCGCTCGGGCAACGATGGTGCAGCGGTAGTGAGCGGCTTTGAGCTGCGCTTCCGGGATATTCTCGATGCCACTCTGCCGGTTCGCCCTCGGTTCAAGGCGACTCTCTTTGCCGCGTTGATGCTGGGGATGTACTATTGTGGACGCAAGGAGTGGCGCTGGGGAGTGCCGCTGTTCTTGCTCGGTGTCATCGGTGTCACGGACTATCTCAACACGTTCTGCCACCTCCATATCCCCCTACTGGTGAGCGTGATCCGAGACTTTCTTGGGACACTGATAGGAGTTGCTTTGGGAGCCGTGGCGATTCTCGTGATCGAGGCACGCGGGAAGCGGGTGAGCCATGTGGGAGACAGCGAGTGAAGATCGCGGCTCTAGGCTACTACGGCTTCGATAACCTTGGAGACGAGGCGGTGCTAGCCGGTATCCGAACGTCGCTCAAAGGCGCATTCCCGGCGGCATCCCAGCTCGTCCTGACCCACGATGCCGCCGCGACCGCGTCTCTGCATCCGGGTGTGCAGACTGCCAATCGCTGGCGCTGGCGGGAGGCTCTTACGGCGCTTCAGGGAACAGACTTATTTGTTTTTGGTGGGGGAAGTCTCCTGCAAGACGCGACCAGTGCCCGCTCCGTGCTGTGGTATGCGCTCATGGCGCTCCTAGCCCGCAAGAAAGCCAAGCGCGTGCTCTGGTGGGGGCAGGGAATTGGGCCGCTCAACGCGCCGCTCTCCCAGATGCTCGTGCGTGTGATTGGCAACCAGGCCGATGCCATCACGGTGCGCGACGAGAAAAGTGCACAGCTTTTGAAGGAAATCGGCGTCCGGCGGTCTATAGAAGTAGTGGCCGACCCTGCATTCGCTCTTAATCCCTCGTCTGTGTCTCACCTGTCCCAGCCGTCGGGAACGCTCGTGGCGCTACGGCACTGGCCGGGTGTCTCCCCCGAGACTCTGGCGCGGGCCACGGCTTCCCCGACAACGCTGGCAATTCCGATGCACCTACCCGATGATCTTATGGCGCACGCCGATCTCCCCAGCTTTGACTGGCGACGCGAGCAAGCCTCGGTCGAGGATGTTTTGGGGCGCTTTGCCGTTGCAGAGCTGACCGTGGCGATGCGGCTCCACGCTCTGATCTTCTCGGCCCGCTGCGCCACGCCGTTTGTCGCCCTCTCTTACGACCCTAAAGTGGCCGCTCTAGCCAAGGCTGCGGGACAAGACGATGCCCTGCTCTCCGCCGCGGAGGCCACCCCTGAGAGCCTGCGCGAGACAATGCAGCGGGTTCGAGAGACCAGCGCCACGCGCCGAGAGAGTCTCCATGCCTTTGCTCAGGCAGAGCGGGTTCGGGCACAGCGCCCCGCCGCGATCGCCAAAGAGTGGTTTCCATGAGCACGTTTGTCACGCGCTCTCTCATTCTCGCCGTGCTCCCTCTTGTGGGGGGGCTCGCTTGGGCTCAGGAAACGGATCTCAAGCAGACCACGGAGACCAAGCAAACGACAGAAACCGAAACCAAGCAAGAGACTGAGAAAAAAGAAGAGAAGAAGAAGCGTGATCAGTTTCGACTGAACTCCACCCAGATGGGCGGTGGGCTAGGCGGCGGCACGCGGGACGGTAAGACCTTCCCTGAGCGCCTGATCGGGCCACTGGGGAAGGATCTCAATGCCTACGGCAACTGGGTTCTGACACTGCGTAGCAACCAGGTCTCGGGCAGTGCCTCGGCCAAGCAGTGGTTTAATTTTCAGAACAACAACCAGTTCTTCAACACCACCAGCCTCGGGCCGTTTCAGCAGCAGCTCGACATGACCCTGATGGGCAGTGTTTTCAACGCGGTTCGGGTCAATACCAGCCTCACCAACAACCGGGTTGCGGCACAGACCAGCCTCGCGCAGCTGCTGGGATTTGAGTACGAGAGTGCTGATAAGCGCACGAAAGCGGCTTTTGGGGATGTCAATGCCAACCTGCCCGGCAACGAGCTGGTGACTTTCTCACGGCGTCTGGTGGGCGTCCAGTACGACAGGCAGCTCGGTGGTAATCGCTCACTCTCGACCGTGGCCTCGATCACACGGGCTCTCACACGCCGGGGTAGTTTTCAGGGCAACGGAACGACGGGGCCGTACTATCTCAACGCCTCCCAGATTATCCCTGGCTCGGAGAAGCTCTATCTCAATGGTCAGCTCCTGGTCTCCTACGAGGACTACGAGCTCGATAATATCCTCGGCACTGTGCGGATGAAGAAGAGCCGGATTCTGAACCGCGAGGACACGATCGAGTTCACCTACGAAGCACAGAACTTTAACACGTCTGCGGGGATACTGACCGGTATGCGCTTTGAGTCCCCCACTGCCATTGGGCCAAATGGACGAATGGGAGTCACACTTCTGCGCCAGACCGCCAACAGTGCGGGGAGAGCCAACCGGCCCGTGACCCAGTACTTTCCAGTCTCCAGTGATCTCACCTCGCGCTATAGCCTGCCCTCCCCGATTCAGGCCAACACGCCCGTGGAGGTGCGCTATCAGGAGCGCCTGCTGACCGAGGGAGTCAATGCGGACTATATTGTCAACCGCGACCTCAACTTTATCCAGCTCCGTCGCTCCCTGCCTGCTGACACCGCGCTTCTGGGAATCTCGTCGCTCTCGGTGAACTACACCCCCGTGCCCCAGCAGGGAGTCGGAGGAGATCGGCAAGTGCTTGGGCTCGATACCCAGTTCTCTCCGGTGGCGGGCTCACGGTTCAATGTTCAGTTTGGGCAGAGCCAGGGAATCACCAAGCAAGCCTCAGGTAATGGCCTGATCATCAATGGGAGCTTTGGGCCGGGTGATGCCCCTGTCGCGATGGAGACTCCCACCTTTGGGAGTAAGGCTCTTGAGCGAACGGCCACCGCTCCCGTTGCTGGCGCAGGCGAGCGCTTCAAGCCGACCTGGAGCGGCACTGTGGGCTTTCGTAACATTGATCCGGGCTTTTCCAGCATCGAGTCCACGGCAGCGGCGCTGCTGCGTGCGGAGAAAGGCATACGCGGAAGCTTTAACTACTCTCCCACGCGCAATCTTGCCTACGATATTACCGTCAATGACTCGACCATCACGCAGAACAACACCACCACGACCGGAACCACGACAACACCAACCACCTCGGCGACAACGTCGTTCAAGAACCAGACCCTGAACTTTGGCGCGGGCTGGACTCCTAATACGGGCCAGCGCCTACCGCGTGTCCGATTCACCCACGCCGGAACCACTCAGGGGAGCGGCACGAATGCGGCCAACTTTATCAGCGATCAGCTCGCCGCCACCTACGATCTGCCCAAGGGAAGCGTCGAGGCAAGTTTATTCCGCTCCCAGTCTAAAGGACGCAGTATCTTCGCCAATGGGTACACCAACACGGTGGGGACGGGCAGCTCGGGTAGCTCTGGGGGGCTTTTGGGTGGCTTCCGGGATGGGACAAACACCCAGACCACCACGAACTCGTCATCGGACAGTGCCCAAGTGCGCCTGAACCTCGCCCCGCGCCCCAACCTGACCTTCGCAACCAGTATCGGCCTCACCAGCAATAACTCTGGCGGCGGGAAGTTCTCGGGCCGGGATACGTCGTTCTCGACCACGTACTCGCCCGTGCCGGAGAAAGTCCAGCTTCAGTTCGACCTGACCGACACGACCAACGGCCAGAATCTCTCCGGGTTCTATAACAACAATAATAGCAACACTCTAGGGGGCTCGTCCACGGGC
>JAPLCP010000070.1:0-12008 GCA_026392155.1 Armatimonadota bacterium
GGAATCTCAGGCGTCGTGGTGAGCATGTCGTCCTTGCCGATCTTCACTTCCAGATCAGGCTGGCCCTCGGTCTTTAAGAGCAGCTTGCCCTTCTAAAAGACCATCTCGCCTTTAATGCGCATTCCCTCGATCTCATCGGACTCATAGACTCCCAGCACATCGGGGACTTCGGTCTTCTTTGCCTCAGGTTTTGCGGCAGGCTTGGCATCCTCTGCTTTTTTGAGCTCGCCGCCGCCCATCGGAGTCTCGACTTTTAAGCCTGTGATCTTTTTGTCTTTGTCACGGACGAGCGTGAAGTTAAATCCCTCCGGCAGGCCTGCGGCGATAAGCTGATCTTTGTCATTCAGCGTGATATTGAGCTCAGGGTAGCCGTCTGCTGCCATGATGAGCTGTGCACCCTTGGCCTTGATCACAATCGTAGGGATACCAGGGGCATCGGCTTTGTACGTTCCCAGAGCCGCGCTCTGCTTGGCGCTCAGCTCCTGAAGAAAGGTAAGGGCAGGGCGGGTTTCCCGTGCCATCGTGAGAGGGGCAAAAGCAGTCAGGAGTCCTGCTGCAAGTAAAAGACGCTTCATGGTTCGTTCACTCCTAAAAGCCTGCGTGTGAAGGCATGCAGGCCAGTCTGTACAGATGATACCCGAAGTACCCGTGTGGTTACATTAAGTGGGGGTAATGGGCTTAAAATAGCGCCAGGGCTTCTCGGCTTCCTGGTGCGATCCCAGCTTGCTCTAGCTGGAGCGTGGCGGTGGCGACTTGCTCGCGTTCGGCCTCTAAGCGCTCCATGTCCAGCTCGCGTCCTTGGCTATCCGTAGGGCGGCCTCCGAGAGTCTCGCGGAAGTGGGCAAGGGCCAGTGCCATCGCATCGAATGTCTCCAGAGGCATGGGGCACGAGGGAAGCTCGAAGCTGAGGATCAGGCCGGGGATTGTCTCGCCCTCGGCGGCACGCTCGGGCAAGAAATAACCGGGCTTGCCTGCGCTGGTGAGAGTAAAGAGCCCACGCTGTGGGGCGGCGGGCCAGTGAAGGAGATCTAAGTGCCCCCAGCCAAAACCCAGACCATAGGCCGCCCGCCAGACCGTGCGCGAGGGGTAGGGAGTGCCAGAAGCCAGCAGGCGCAGCTCGACCGAGCGGGCAAAGCGCTGCTTAAGGAGCACCAGCTCCGCCGCACGACGGGCCGTCTCGGCGGGAGGCTCTTCACGCGTCACACGCACTCCCAGACGAACCGCGAGCGTGTGCGCGGCCATGAGCCCATGCGCCGCTGAGGTCGCCAGCTCGCTCAGGGAGTCGCCCGGAAGCTCCAGAAGCTCCCACTCCAGAGTCAGCGCCTGGTAGCTCGGGCGCTGTTGGGCCGTTTGTGGCGTGAGCCGGAGCCACTCGCCCAGAGAAAACCCCCAGAGTGCCCCCCCTTCAAGGTCAAGTGTCGCCAGAGCGAGGCCGAGCGCTTCACCATAAATCGGCTGGGTATCGGCAAGATCAATCAACAGGCTTGTGCCCGGACGAGGGCCAGGGGGAAGAGAGCGTGGCGCGGGGGGAAGCGTGATGCTTGGCAGAAGATGAAGAGAGGTCGCAATCGGCTCACTTCCCAAGGCGCGGCGCACCCGCCGCGCGGTGTCGGGCATCTCGCGCCACTCGGACTGTGTCCAGTAGTCGCCCTCAAAGCGGTGAAATGCCTCGGTCACGTCTCTATTTTACCGACAGAATCCGCCGATTGAAATCGGCGTTTGCAGGCGTTCCGCCAAAAAGTCGCTCCGCGACTGCCGATCTCGCATGTCCCTAGTCGCGGAGCGACTTCTCAGCCGAGGCACGAGGCTCTCAGACGCCGATTTCAACCGGTGGATTGGCGATTATTGGGCATGGTAGAATATTTTGACGATGCGCGATGGTTGATTTTGCAACTGCCGCGCGTTTTTTCATATCTTTATAGTGAGGGAAACAGACGCGGTATGTTGCTGGGAACGCAGCGGGTCAATGAGCAGGGGCACTTAGAAGTCGGAGGATGCGACACGCTTGCGCTGGCGCAAGAATTTGGCACGCCTCTTTATATTATGGACGAGGCACTTGTCCGGGAGAGCTGCCGCCGCTTTGTGAAGGTCTTCACGGAGCGCTACTCCGGTGAGGTCGAGGTCTCCTACGCGGGCAAGGCATTTCTGACGATGGCCATGGCCAAGCTCGTCGACCAAGAAGGGCTGGCGCTTGATGTCGCCTCGGGCGGCGAGCTTTATACAGCGCTGAAGGCGGGCTTCCCCGCGGAGAAGATTCTCTACCATGGCAACTTCAAGAGCAGCGAGGAGCTAGAGCTTGGGGTCGAGGTGGGGGTGGGGCGCTTTGTGGTGGATAACCCCTACGAGCTCCAGCGCCTCGCGGAGCTGGCGGCGGCACGCGGCAAGCGACAGGCAATTTTATTGCGCGTCACCCCCGGCATTGACCCGCACACCCACGCTAAGATCAGCACCGGCCAGGAAGACAGCAAGTTTGGCATCAGTGTCGCCAGCGGCCTTGCGCTCCAGACCGTCAAAGAGGCGCTGGCACTTCCCAGCATTGACTTTAAGGGAATTCACTGCCATATTGGCTCGCAGCTCTTAGACAGCCACACCCACGAAGATGCTGCCGAGATCATGGTGGGCTTTATCGCCGCGATTCGGGAAGCCACGGGCTTTGTCTGCTCTGAGCTAGATATCGGCGGTGGGCTCGGGGTGCGCTACTTACCGAGCCACAACCCGCCGAGCTACGAAGAGTTCGCCGACTCCGTGGTAGGTGCCGTTGTCGGAGCGCTGAAGCAACATGACCTGCCTCTGCCGCGCCTGATGCTGGAGCCAGGCCGCGCTTTAGTGGCCGAGGCCGGAACGACGCTCTACACCGTGGGGCCGATCAAGACCATCGAGCTGGCGGAGCGCACCAAGACCTTCGTCTCTGTCGATGGTGGCCTCTCGGACAACCCGCGCCCGGTGATGTATGGCGCGGAGTACAGCGTGCTGGTCGCAGGCCGTGCGGAGCAAGCAAAAGATAAGACCGTTACGGTTTCGGGCAAGCACTGCGAGACCGACCTGCTCTTCTCTGAGATCGGGCTTGGTGAGGTGCACTCGGGCGATATCCTCGCGGTACAGACCACAGGAGCCTACAATTTTGGTATGGCCAGCAACTACAACCGCTTCCGCCGTCCGGCAGTGGTCTTTGTGCAAAACGGCCAGGCGGACTTAGTCTGGGAGCGGGAGAGCTACGACGACTTGCTACGGCAAGAGCGACTCCCACAGCGCTTTTTGGAGGGATAATCATGAAAGAGTTTCTACTACACACCATACACTCTGTCGGGCTGGCCGATCCGGCCCTGCCGATCTGGTTCTGGGCACTCGTACTGTTTGGGATCATTAGCTCCACGACGGTGCATGAGTTCGGACACGCCTGGATGGCCGACAAGCTGGGCGACCCAGGGCCGCGCGAGCAAGGTCGCCTGACGCTCAGTCCATTTGCCCACTTTGATCCCCTCGGCTTTGTTCTAATGACAGTGACGACTCTCGTCGGGATGCCTCTGGGCTGGGGCAAGCCGGTAAAAACAGACCCCGACAAGTTCACAGGCGTGGGCCGACGCCTAGGGATGGCACTGGTGGCGATCGCCGGGCCGGTGATGAACTTAGTTGCCGCGAGTGTCTTTTCCCTCGTGGTGCGCCTTGCGGCGGGCGGGAGCCTGGGCGGGCTACCGGACTGGTTCCAGTATGTCTTTATTGGGCTGATTATCGGCACCATGATCAATGTCTTGGTCTTTGCCGAGAACCTGATCCCGGTACACCCGATGGACGCGTCCCACGTGGTTGCCGCACTCCTGCCCGAGGGCATTGGGAAAGTCTATGTCAGCTTCATGCAGAAGTACGGCTTCTTTGTTTTACTGGGCCTCTCCTACACCGGCGTGATCGGCAACTTCCTGCTGCCGGTTGTCAAGTTCCTCCTGCGGCTCCTGTTGCCCATGCTTCCTATAGACTAGCCCTCCTCCCCAGCCCTCCTCCCAATCCTGGGAGGAGGGAGTGAATTTGGTTTATGAATAAGAAACGTCTTCTCTCAGGGATGCAGCCGACCGGTGGTGGTCGGCTACATCTGGGTAACTACGAAGGGGCGCTCAAGCCCTGGACGAAGCTACAAGACAGCTACGAGATGTTCTGCTTTGTCGCAGACTGGCATGCCTACACCACTCTCAACGGTCCGCCTCCTGACATTGCGGCGGCGAGCCGTGAAGTGGCACTCGACTATCTCTCCGCCGGACTCGATCCCGATAAGTGCGCTATCTTCCGCCAGAGCCAAGTCCCCCAGCACGCCGAGCTGGCTGTGCTGCTGGGGATGCTCACGCCCGTCTCTTGGCTAGAGCGTGTCCCGACCTACAAAGAGAAGCGCGAGTTTGTCAGTGAGGGTGGCGGCGACTCTGGCCCGAGCTTTGGGCTCCTCGGCTACCCCGTGCTCCAGACCGCCGATATTATCGTCTACCGCGCCCACGTGGTGCCGGTGGGCAAAGACCAGGCTCCGCATCTAGAGATCAGCCGAGAGATCGCGCGGCGCTTCAATCACTTGGTCGGGGAGGAGGTCTTTCCTGTGCCCGATGCGCTGATTTCCGAAGAGACGGGCGTCTTGTCGGGGTTGGATGCGGATGAGAGCGGTCAGCTTCGCAAGATGAGCAAGAGCTACGGCAACTGCATCTATCTTACCGATAGCACCGATCAAGTGGCCGGGCGGCTCAAGACGGCATTTACGACGCCTACGAAGATTCGTAAAGACGATCCTGGTATTCCCGAGGGCTGTGCGGTCTGTCAGCTCCGCAAGCTCTACGACCCAGAGGGCTTTACGCTGCAGTGGGACGAGTGCCGCTCTGGCACACGTGGCTGCGTGCAGAGTAAGCGCGAGACTGCCGAGGTGCTCAATGCCATGCTGGAGCCGATCCGTCAGCGCCGTGCGCTCTATGAGAGTGACCCGGCGGAGCTGGACCGACTGCTCGCACGCGGCGCGGAAAAAGCGGCGGTGGTGGCGGAAGAGACCCTTCAGCATGTCCGCAAAGCCCTGCGCCTTGTCTAAAAAAGCCTAAAGTCGAAGCCCTCCCCGTACATTGGGGTTCAAGCCCGCTTGGAGGCTGGGAGCCACGACGAAGTTGGGCAGGGGGGGGGTCTTGAGCTGCTGCTCGGTCACCGTAAGCAGGCCAAGAACCTGGGGGAGATAAAATGGGATTTTCTCCACACTCTGCAAAGCTGCTTCTGTCTCTCCCAGCCGGGCCTGCTCACGAGCAAGGCGCTCCATAAGATCCCCTCTAAGAAGCTTCTCATTTGGGGAGCCACTACGGTGCGACTCGATCTTGGTGATCAGCTGCTGGTAGCTGTCTGTTTGGTGGCAAAGATAGCTCAGTCCCGCCAGTTGGATGGTTCCCTCGTTCTTAAGGGTCATGATGGAAACCTGGGGCAGTGTCTCAAGCAAGAGGACACGTAGCTTCTCGAGTAACTCGGGGTTGCCTAAGCGGCGTGCAAGCTCCTGGGCAGCAAGTCCCTCCTGGAAGCGGTGACTCGGCTTGACAATGTGGGCTAGGCTGTCCGCGACCTGCTCTAAGTGGGTCTGTGCTGTTTTGGTATCTCCGAGAGCCAGAGCAACATCCGCTTGCAAAATCTGCTGGTGTACTAAGTAAGCAGGGTCGGGGTGTTGGATCTTGAGCCTCTCCAGTAGATCCATTCGCTTGTGTTTCCAGATTGCACTACTCACAATCGAAGCAAAGATTTTGCCATCTTCTGCGCCCTGCATCTTCTCCAAAAACTGCTCTAACAAGCGCTGCTGGTACTCTGGATCGCGCACGCCAAGCAGGCATCCCAGGTTCCTCCCCATAAGGCTACGGCGTTCAAAGCGATTGGATGACTCTGGTGCATAGGAGAGTCGTGGAATCTGGCGTTGGGAGATATCCTGGAGTGACTCTTGACGGTAAGTGGGCTCGGTTAGTTTCTGTGCAAAACACTCGGCGAGGGCAAAATCCCCCTCGCGTGCCGCTAGGATCATGCCCGCACTCACATCGGTATCGGTGATGGGGGCTGCCGAAAGCTCTCCCAGAGCCTGGAAAAGCTGTTTTCGTAGCGGAGGCCGTAGTGACTTGGGCGCTTGCCAGGCGGGGTTGGCATCCCCGACAAAAAGAATCGTACTGGCACGCACCGTACCACCCCAGAGGAGGCAGCTCAGGCTTCGGAGCTGGTCCGCAGGTGCCTGGCGCTCAATGGCGGCGAGAACCTCTTTTGTCTTCCCCAGATGAAACAGTAAGATCAGTGTCCCGTGGTAGTACTCCTCGCGTCCCCCCAGTGGCCCCCGCATGAGGGAGAACTCCAGCCGAGGCAAGAGCGCTTTCCGAACCGCCTCGCGTGCTCCTTGGTCGCAGAGTGCTAGAACCAGTCGGGGAGCTAGTAAAGGATCAGGGGCCTCCATCCGTTTCTCTTCCAGGGGGGTTAGGCTCGTGCGCTTGAGGGCTACTTGTGCCTGCGGCGAGGTGCCCTGGTAGCGAAAATCCTGGAGCGCCTTGCGAGCAAGCTCGGTCTGTCCGAGGAGAAAATACTGATCGGCAAGGAGAGAGCGCTCCTGGGTTTCTTGGCTGGGAGACATGATGTCGGCATTGAGAATCTGTAAGGCCTTATCGAGAGCCCGGATCGCCCCTGCTGTATCACCGCTCTTTTGGTACGCCCAGGCAAGCCGTCGCCAGACCGAGGCGGTTACCCCAAACTTGGTCTGCTCTAGGCGTTTTTGGGTCTCGGCGAGCAAGAACGTGCCGTGCTGCTTTGGGGAGGAGGGAAGCGCAGGGAGGGGAGTGGAGGGCTCTTGCCTGTCTTCGCGTACGATATGACAGCCTGCCAGCGACAGGCTGATGGCAAGCAATGTCCCATAAGAAAAAGAAAGTATTCTATTGGTCAGAGTGTTATGCATCGTTGCTTTGGGCTTTGCGATTTGGGATATACTAGTGCATGAAGTATAGCCGCTTTATGGCATTTTTGTTGCTCGTATTGCCTGTCTCTCTGGCTTGGGCACAGACGAGTACCCTGGCAGGAATCACCTACGACTCCAACACGTCGCTTCAGGCGAAGCTGACCCAGCGCAAGGACGCTGAGGGGAAGCCACTCTCGCTCTACAACCTGAGCTTTGCCGGAGGCAGTGAGGCCCGCGTCCCCGCTCTTGTCTCCGTGCCCGCAAGCCCGAAGCCGGGGAAGCAGCCTGCGATTATCTTGCTGCATGGGCTGGGCGGCGATAAGAATCAGCTCCAAGTGCTGGCGATGATGCTCAGTGGCAAGGGGTATACCACGATTGCGATTGATGTGGCAGGACACGGAGATCGCCCTAAAGTCAATGGAAAGCCCATTGGCGAGCAGGATCTGGCGGGAATGCGCACCGTGGCCGCTCAGACCGTGCAGGACCTGCGCCGCACTGTGGACTATCTGCTGTCGCGCCCGGACATTGATCCCAAGCGCATCGGGTTTGTGGGGGTCTCGCTGGGGGGCGTTCTCGGAGCACGTTTTCTCACGGAGGAGCCTCGGGTGGCTGCGGCCTCGCTCTGGGTGGCAGGCGGCGACTGGGGAACTCTGATCACGACCAGCGCCCATCCCTTCGCCAAGCGCTTCCGTGACACCGGAGACACCGATGCCACCAAAATACGCGCCGCTCTGGCCGATGTTGACCCGGTGCCTGCCATCAGCCGCGCCGCCCCGCGCCCCTTGCTCTTTCTCAACGGAGCCACGGACGATGTCGTGCCCAAGGCCAGTAGCGACGCGCTCTTTGCCGCAGCACGCGACCCTAAGGAGCGCGTGATCCTGCCCGGCGGACACACCACGAGCCTTTTTGACATGGCCAGCCGCACGATTCGCTTTTTGGACAAGCATCTCAAGCCTTAATCGGGACGAGAGGCGGGATTAGTTGGCGCGAAGGCCCGTGTCTATTCCGGCGCGCACCAGAGCCCGCGCACGGTGGAGGCGAGACTTAACAGCGGCGACAGTAATCCCGAGCCGCTGAGCGACCTCGCTGGCCGAGATCTCCTGGACATCGCGCAGCTCGTAGACCTCGCGGTAGAGGGGGGGAAGCCCGTGAATCACGCTGAGCAAGCAGGCTTTTGTCTCGGCCTCAATGGCCAGCGTCTCGGGTGAGGGAGCCCCCGAGACGGGCTCGATGCCGTGCTCACTCAGCTCCGCAAGGTGCAGCACAGGAGCCAGTGCCTCGTGGCGCTTGAGTCGTCCACAAGTACGCCTCGCAATAATCGCCAGCCAGCCCTGGAACGCGGCCTCGTTCTGGAGCTGTGGGAGCGCTCGGTAGGCACTCAGCAGCGACTCCACGAGGACGTCCTCGGCATCGTCGGGGTTGCCGCACATCCGCACCATCTGCCGGTAGACCGCATCTTTGTGCCGCGCCATAAGCTGGTCGAATTCCATACTCTCTATACTACCCCAGCCCCAGTAGCTCCAAGACCGATGGTCGGTCTGAAGGCTCCGCACTGGGGTGGGCAAAAAGAATCTGCCCCCTCTGATTGACGAGAAAATCGCCGCCGAGCTGGTAGGGATCGCCTTTGACCGGCATGAGCTTGCGGCCCTTGGCCAGCAGGCGAAAGTAGTACAGAAACATCTTGGGGTGCCATGCCGCCAGCACCGACGAGCCGAGGCCAAACGCTTTGTAGGCGCGGCGCTCGGGGTCAAGGAGCAGGGGAAACGGAAACTGGGTGGCGTCTTGCCAGTGCGCGGCGAGCTCGGGCGAGGCAAAGCTAACCAGGACAATGCCGATTTTTTGCGCATCGAAGGCGGCTTTCTGGTCGCGCAGCTGCGTGACATGCTCACGGCAAGGCAGTCAGCCTAGGTGCCGCAGAAAGACCAGAAGTGTCTTCGGGTTGCGCTCATAGACGGCGCTGAGCGATTGCGGCTCACCCGTGGGCGTGTGCAGGGTGAGATTGGGAGCGGGTGAGCCGACTTTGACCATGCGCGACAGACCTACTTCTTGAGGAACTTCTCGGGGGCCTTTGTAAAAGCCGCTTTACAGCTCACGCAGCAGAACTTGACGGTCTTGCCCTTCCAAGTGACCGACTGCGCGGTATCTACGGGCTCGCCGGTGACCGGGCAGGTCTTCTCGCCATCGCCCTTTCCGACAAACGCAGGCTCTTTGGCTTTTGCAGGCGCAGTCGTTTTGCCTTTAGGCGGCACGGGGTGGCTGACATGCATTCCTGCCATGCCGTCTTTGACAAAGCCACTGACGGCTTTTGCGTGCTCCTGGAGCAGCTTCACGACGTAGGCATCGTCCGATGTCTCCGTAATTGTCACGCCGGTCTTGGTGTTGGTGACCGTCATCTTGACTTTATCGGCGTGCTGAAAGAGCACCGCAAAGAGCGGGTCCCACATGCGCATCGGCTGCTTCTTCTCCAGACGCACTTTCATCGCCGCGACATGCTCTTGTAGCAGCGCGACGGTCTTCGGATCGCTGGCTTCGGTGAGCGCTTCGATGCCGCCGGGGATATTCTTCACCGTGCGCTTGATTTTCTTACTGTCCGCAAAGAGCTTATGGATGGTCTGCATGTCCGGCTGGTTGGGGCCGCCTTGGGCATAAGCAGGCGTGCAAAAGCCTGTCGAGCACGACGATGAGCCGCCGGGGGTGAGAGTCGAGAGCGCCAGTAGGCCCGCTGAGGCCAGCAGTAAACGTGCGTAGTGTTTCATTTTCGTTTTCTCCTAACTAAGCAGAGGTCGTAGGGGACGTAAAGGATTCAGGAAAGGCTACTTCCCGAATAAAAAGTACTGGTACTGTACCTGGACTCGTTCCTGATGGTGCCGCAAGTAAGCGACTTGGAGGCGATTGCGTTTATCGTGTGGGATGACATTCAGCCCGAGTGTCAGACCGTTGGTTCCTAGGTTTGGGGAGTAGGTTTGCACTTGGGCAACAAGCTCTGTGCTCGGCGTGAGCTGATGAGCCACATCCAGATAGCCACCTTCGGCGCGGCGCTTGAGGTTGCCATCAAGGTGCCCGACCAGATACTCCGCGCTCATGCGCCACGGGCCTTGCTGGGTTGCGACATCCAGCTCCGCGCGGGTATCCCAGCCCGAGAAGCTCTTCGCACCGGGAAAGACTCGGCTGAAGTCTTGCGTGTTGCTGTGCCGGAGGGCGAGCGAGCCACCCCACTGAATGCTTCCGAAGTGCTGAGTCGCACGTCCTACTACCAGCGGCCCACCCGTGCCTGAACCGACTTGCTGGAGCGCACCGGAGCCACGAAAGAGCCCCACGCTAAAGCCACGGCCCTCGAACTGGACACCAAGATCGCGGCCAAACGAGCGTCCCATTCCTCCCGCCGGAGAGAGCAAATCGGAGGCCGTCGCCCGGTCGGGGACGAGAAGCTGGCGATCTATGGTGAGGCGCTGAAGGCTGAAGGGGGGACGGAACTGCCCTAGAGTCCAAGTGCCCTGCTTGATCTTCTTGCGCCAGCTCACATCGTGGAGCCAGAGCTGGCTATCCGTGGGGCTCAGATTGTTCTCTTTGCTAAAAAACTGGACAAACCATCGCTCGCTTGAGGTCGGCTCGGTGCTCAGGTTCACGCGGAACCGCCGCACCGAGCCGTAGGAGCCCACCCCCTCCCCCGCCGTCGCCCGAAGCTGCGCATAGCTCACAACCTGGACGGGCGGGGAGGTGTTGGGGCTCACGCGCTATACGCCTTCCAGCCGCCGGGGACATCCACCACATCGCGGCGACCGCTACGCAAGAGCAGCGAGCAGGCAATCGCCGAGCGGTAACCCGAGCCACAGATCACGGCGAGCGGGCCTTGTGGCACTTCGATAAGCCGACTGTTCAGCTCCGCAATCGGGATGTGCACTGCGCTCTCGATATGGCCCGCTTCCCACTCGCTGGGCGTTCGGACATCCAGCACGGTCGGCGCGGCTTTTATGGAGAGCAGCGCTTTCAGGTCGGCTGGTTCGATCACCCCAAGCGTGCCCAGCTCACCACCCGCCGCTTTCCACGCGTCCATGCCGCCCTCAAGCCAGCCCACTAAGTTCTCGTAGCCAACCCGGATAAGGCGCGTCATGGCTTCGGTCTCACGGCCCGGTTCTGCGACAACGATCACGGGTGCGGTGGGGGGCAAGACAGCTCCGACATAGGGCGCAAAGTTGCCGTCGAGCTGGACTTCAATCGCGCCAGGGATATGTCCTGACTTGAAGGCACCCGTGGCGCGGGTATCCAGCACGAGCACGCCCTCTTCGCTCTGCTCCTCGACCGTGCTGGGCGCAAGTGGCTTGGCGAGAGCGAGAATGCTCTCCACATCCGCGCCGCCCTCTTTGTTTTTCGCCGCATCGTGGAAGAAGTAGGCGGGAGGCGCACCGAGCCCCTCAACAGCGTAGGCGATAAAGCCCGCTTCGTCGCCCTTCATCGCGAGCTGGAGAGGCAGGTTGGTGGATTTCTGCACCGCCAGCGTGCTCACCCGGTCGTCGGAGAGGTTCTTGCCACAAGAGCTTCCCGCCCCGTGGGCGGGCCAGACTTCAATCTCGTCGGCGAGTGGCAAGATTTTCTCCCGTAGCGATGTGTAGAGCATGTGGGCCATCTGCTCGCTGGTCAGGCCCTTGGCTCCTACTAAGTCGGGCCGCCCAATATCGCCTAAAAAGAGCGTGTCGCCGGTGAAGAGGCGCGTGGGCTGCTCGGGCGCTTCCGCCAGAATCGTGATGCCCTCGGGCGTGTGGCCGGGAGTCGCCAAGAACGACAGAGTCAAGTCTCCCAGTGTGATCTTCTCTCCACCCGAGATCGGCTGGTGCGCAAAGCTTGCCCCGGAGCTTGCCCCGAGTAAGATCGTCGCGCCGGTGCGCTTGGCCAGCTCGACATGGCCGCTCACAAAGTCGGCGTGGAGGTGGGTCTCGATGACATACTGAATGGTCAGGCCCGCGTTTTTGGCGTCCGCGATGTACTCTTCCACATCGCGGCGGGGATCAATAACGGCGGCTTCGCCATTTACGCCACCGATGAGATACGAGGCATGAGCAAGGCAGCCCAGGTAGTAAGGTTGAAAAAACAT
>JAPLCP010000070.1:12041-15517 GCA_026392155.1 Armatimonadota bacterium
CTTGCCCGGTTCCAGGGCATCTTTTCCAGCAGGATCGCCATTCCACAGAAGCCGGTTGTGCCTGCCACAAAGAGCCCCGCTCCGGCAAAGATCGCCAGCCCGATCCAGCCAGGATGGGCAAAGAGCGAGAGGAGCGTGCCGGTCAGGATCATACCGCCCGCTCCGATCTGCACCTGGCGCATGAGCGGCAGGCGGGTCGAGGCGGTCTTGACCACGGGAAGGGATGCGTCTATCCAGGCTTTGGTTCCGCCTTCCAGCACAATAAGACCGTCGTGGTGTGCCTTGAGCAGCTCGCAGGTCATCCCGGCGCGCCGTCCACTCTGGCAGATAAGGACAACGGGATCGTGGCGCTGGAGGTCGTCTATGCGTGCCTCGGCCTGGTCCATGGGGAGGTTCATCGCGCCGGGGACATGGCCCTCAGCGTACTCCTGTGGGCTGCGGACATCAATGAGCTGGAAGCGCTCGCCCTGGCTCAGGCGGGCATTGAGTTCGCTAACAGTGACCTTGGGATTGGTCGAAGGGATGTTGGGTGATAGGGTGGCGGTGCTCATAAAGTTCTCTTTCAAGTGGTGTTCGTCGTAACAGAGTTTATCTTTTCGGAAAAGGATTCAGCGGTGCAGAAAAATTTCTCGTGCGACCATGTAGGTGCCCATCACCAGGAGGAAAATACCGAAGGTGGGGCGTAGCTTCTCGCCGGGAATGCGCTTAGAAAGCAGCGTCCCAATGCCCATGCCTGCCGCCGTCAAGGCAGTCAGTGTCAGTAAGAATCCCCAGTGAGCTTCTCCTCGGATCTTTGCATCGGAGAAGAAGCCAAAGAGCGAGTTGGCGGAGATGATGGCCAGTGACGTTCCCACGGCGCGTTTAATGGGCAGCTTCACCGCAAGCGTCAGGGCAGGAACGATGAGAAATCCTCCGCCCGCTCCCACCAAGCCCGTCACGACGCCGACGACCAGCGCGGGAGGCACGAGCTGGCGCAGATCCGTAGATTCCTGTGCATCGCTGGCAGCTTCCTTGCGTTTTCGCAGCATCGAGACGGCAGTCGCAAGCATGAGGGCAGCGAAGAAGATCAGCAAGAGCGTGTCGCGGGAGACACCTCCCAGGCTGTCTGGGATCGCGGGGAGTAGAAAGTGGCGCGTCAGCCAGACGGTGAGAGAGGCGGGAAGAGCAAAGCCCAGCACCGCACGCCCCACGACGAGGCCCCGCCGCGCCATCAGGCCAGCGCCAATCGCGGCGGTTGCTCCCACGATAAAGAGCGAGTCGCCCGTCGCTTTTGAGGCAGACTCGCCAAAGAGATAGACCAGAGTCGGCACCGTGAGGATCGAGCCCCCGCCGCCCATCAGCCCTAGCGTGATCCCAATCACCACTGCCGCTGCGTATCCTATAGTTTCCATAGCTTCTGCAATCACAGAGGCGGAGACGGAAAGAAAAGATTCAGGAAAGATTCAGGGACGAAGCTCGTAGACCAGAAAATCGGGAAGTGATGCCCTAAGAGTGAGGTTAGATTGCCCTCTCTGGTTCTGCTTCAGGGGGGCAATGACGGGCCCAAAGTGCCAAAGTAGCCGCTCGGGCGGCTCGGGCGTGTGGCGGAGAACCAGAAAGGCGCGGCTTTGGCTCTCCTGCGCTTTTTGGGCGAGCTGACGGAGCCGCTCTGCCGTGACATAAGGCGTGTAAGGGTAGGCAGAGAACGAGAAGACCCGGCTGCGTTGCAGGAAAAGAGTCGCATCCACCAGCTCATCGCCGATCAGCCAGTCACTTTTTGATGTGTTCTCAACCAGCCAGCGCAGCCGTGGCGAGGAAGTTTCCGGCGGAGGTAGCGTCTTCCACTGCGTGAGACGAAGCTCCTTGCCTAGAAAGAGCAGAAGCCCCAGCAAGGCCAGTGCCTGCTGCATCCGTGGTGTGAGTAGCTGCGCACCAGCCCCAACGAGCGCTAGGAGACCCACCAAGCTCGCCGGAAGGAGAAGGCGTGCATCAAGTGGGTCGAAGTGGACACGGCAGCGCTGTGCAGTCAGGGTCGTGGTGTAGAGCAAGACCCAGACCAGCAAAAGGCGGTGGGAGCTGAGCGGATGAAGCGGCCCCGCTGGCTTAGTCTTGCCGGCGATCCAGAGTGCAAGTCCGACTGTTAGGAGCGCCTGAGGAGCGCCGTGCCGATCCATGACAAAGTAGTTTCCCAGCAGTGCCAGAAGCCCCTCGCACAGGACGGTGAGAAGTCCCTGATCCGAGGGTAGCGGCAGGGGAAGGGCGTGACCGGTCTGGCTGACGTTATGAAGCATGACCGGAAGCGCCACCAGCGCAAAGCCGAGGCTATAGCGCCCAAACTGTCGCCAGGGTAGGGCAAGGAGGCCAAAAGGAAGAAGCCAGAGGAGAGCGTAACGCGTGGCAAAACAAAGGCCACCCAGTAGCCCCGCCAGCACGATAAGCCGTCTGCTCCCTGAGTGACGTGCCTGTAGCAGAACCGAGAGGCAAGCAAGAAGGAGGGTGAGAGCCACCCCTTCGCTCAGAGCGGTCTTGCCTGCCTGAATCAGGGGACTAAACCCCAGCATGAGCCCGAGTGCCAGAGTGCCCGCGTGCGCCCCGTAGAGCCGCTGGGTCAGTCGGTACCCAAGCCAGAGAGTCATGCCAAGGCCTAGGACGGAGAGAAGAAGGGCCACGTCTGGGCAGCGCTCAGGTGTGGGGGAGAGCGCGGCAATCAGAAGCGGAAAGAGCGGCCCCTGCGCCGTAAAAGCGGAAGGCACGCCCGGCGTGAGAAGCTCCCACTGGGGCTGATTGTGCCCCACCGCACTCTGCACAAGGCCATGACCGCGCACCACGCTCTGAGCGACTTCGATATAGTTCATTGCATCGAAGGGAATTTGTCGTGTCTTGGTAAGTGAGTTATAAAGAAAGAGTGCAGCGAGACAAAAAATAAGAGGGAGAACTCGCATACTTAATCTAAGAATGCAAAAAGCATGCCTAGATTTTCCGTATTGTCTCGCTGGTGAGGAGTAGCCTCACATGACCCGTGATGAATTTTGGCAACATATCGAGACGACACGTCTGGCTGGGAAGAACGACCCTGATGCCCAGTGCAAGCAGCTCAAGAAAAATCTAAAAACGCTCTCTGACGACGAGCTGATTTCTTTCCACACGCACTTCGATTCCCTCTACGCCCCCACCTACCGCATGGATCTCTGGGGTGCGGCCTATGTCATCAACGGAGGCTGCTCCGACGACTGCTTCGACTACTTCCGCGCCTGGCTGATCGGTCGTGGGAAAGCCGCCTACGAAGCCGCTCTCGTGAGCCCCGACTCCCTCGCCGATGTCGCGGAAGACGACTGTGCGGAGCAAGAAGAGCTACTCTCAATCGCCATCGGCATCTGGCTCAAGCGCCACAAGAAAGACTGGGGCGATGACACCCCGTTTCCCAGCACCCCCAACTCCGACCCTGGCCCCGCCGAGTGGGACGAAGAAGACGAAGAAAGCCTCGCCCGGCTCTACCC
>JAPLCP010000036.1 GCA_026392155.1 Armatimonadota bacterium
CGATGCGCCTACCGAGAACGAGTATGTCCAGTTCGACCGCCACCTCGACGGCGTGATGGCGGCGAGCGGCTTCGTGCGCCCCGGAACCCCTGCGCCCGTGCCCGCGCTCGTCAAGTCCCTCCTGCGCCGCTGTGATCCCACTCGCCACGAGCTAAGCGTTCTGCTGGCGCTCTTTAGCCGGGTGCATTCGAGCCTAAAGCGATCTCCTTGAATACCATCTCCATACGCGCCAGCTCATCGTCACGCAGCTCCGCAAAAACGCCACGTTTTTTCTTGGAGAGCTGTCCCCCATTCTGATCCAGAAGGCGAAGAAGTAAATCCAATCGCTGATCGGGCATATCCACGATATGTATCAGCGCCTCGCGCACGGCATCGTAGCTCTCCAGATAGCGTAGCTCGTCGGCAAGCTCTCGCTCGACACTTTCTTGAACCACCGGAGCCAAGTACTCCACAGTAAAAGTGAGATCTGGGAATCTATAGAATGGCTCTAGCTCACTTGCATTCAAAAGAGTGAGTTCCATCTCGCGTGAAACATCGTAGTTGGCAAGAGCCATGAGTGGACGGGAGAAATATTCCAGAGCGCGATCATAGTCCTCACGCCTACGAAGCATCACCGCAGATACAGGAAGGAGTAGCCCTTGCGGAATGAATCCGCGCCGAGTAAGCGTGTCATGAATAAGAAACCGGTGGAGACGACCGTTGCCATCCACAAAAGGATGAATCAACACAAATGAAAAAGAAAGTAGAGCAGCTTGAACCACAGGAGCAATCTCAAGCATTTTCGCACAAAAAGCAAGCCCACGAATTAGTGAGTCAACCCACTCTGGAGGCGGGCAGATGTAGTCCACCTGCATTTTTTCAAGTCCTCGCTGTGTGCCCACATAGTTCTGGATAGTACGGAAACCACTTTCCCGGTACCGTTCGTCAACAATAGCATTTTGAAGGGGAACAAGGCCAGGCTCTGCAAAAAGCGTCCCCCAAGTGAAATTAACCTGTCCTGCCTCACGTAGAAGAGCCACAAAACGCTCGGTCCGTTGAGGACTGGGATTCTCCTGCTCAATGCTATAGGAAGAGCGAGTTTCTTTATAGTAAGCGTAGTTTACAGCCCGCTGAAAAAGCTCAGGAGGATAGCAATCTCGAAGTTTCTCTAGAGCCTCACTAATAACCATTTGTTCGGCGAATACCACTCCTGGTGTCCGTCGAACCATTGGACAGAACCAATTACTTCCAAGAAGATTATTATTTACCCGCCAGCGAGTAATACGAACAGGATTTGTCGCCACAACATAGCGCTCTGAATCGAGAACATCCACATAGTTTCCCTGCCAACGATCCGCGACGGGAACGGTCTTGTGCAGGAGATACTCATAGAGAAAACCTATCCGCCAGGCATACTTACTGGTCGGCTGTTGATCAATCCATTGGGCTAGCTCCTGTAGATCCAAGCGCGGAAAAAGCGTTGCAAGAAGTGCCAGCTCTATGCCATCGTACTTCAATGCAAAAACGAGGTGATCCAAAATGGTATCACCGGGCCAATAACTCTGTGGAAAGGTCTTATGGACACGGCCCCGCGCATCTACTGTCTGACTTTTGATTTTCCCTATTTGGGACGAGTGGCTTGGAGGGAAGTGCAAAAGAGAAAAATGTCGAATCAGCCAAGCGTAGCCACAAGGTTCCATAAAAACAATTATATCAAGTCTTCTTTCAAGAAAATCTTTATCCTTCAAAAAAAACACTTACAGAAGCAGTCATTTCCTTGAAAACATTTATACAGTACAATGCCTCTATGAGAAACACGCGGGCTCTGGGCCTGACAGTGCGCTCGGTCTTGCTGGGGCTGGGGCTGACGGTGCTCACCAACCTCTGGATTCACTACGCCGAGCTAATCATGAGCGGCGTGCAGGGCCACTCAGCGGTTGCGGCGACCGCGACTCCAGTCGGAGCGGTGACTCTAATCTTTGGTGTCGCGGGCATCAATCTCCTACTCAAGCGCTTTCTTCCCCAGACCATGCTTACGGCGGCGGAGATGCTGATCGTCTACGTCATGGTCACCACCTCCACCGTACTTAGCTCGTCGGGCCAGCTCCACTTTCTGGTGCCCACCCTTGTCGCCTCGTTCCACTACGCCACTGATGCCAACGCGTGGGCCTCGACCTTCCATCGCTTCGTCCCATACTGGCTGGCGCAGACCAACCCACAAGTGCTCGATGGCTTTTACAAGGGCAAGACCACGCCACCGTGGGGGCTCTGGGCACCACAGATGCTTGTCTGGATCGGTTTTATCCTGACCCTCACCTTCGCGACCTTCTGTCTGGTCTCGCTCATGCGCCGCCAGTGGGTAGACCGCGAGAAACTCAGCTTCCCGACGGTCGCGCTGCCCCTCGCGATTGTCGAGGCGGGCACGGATGATGGGAAAGGCTCGCTCTTTCGTAATAAGCTCTTCTGGGCCGGCCTGCTGATTCCCTTCACGCTCACGCTTATCAATACCCTCGCCCTCAACGACCCGAAGTTCCCTCTCGTCTCGCTCCGCGCCGACACGGACCTGGCGCAAATGCCTGCGATTCTCTCCAGCCCCCCCTGGAATGCGATGGGCCGCACGCCACTCTCGTTCTATCCCTTTGTGATCGGAGTGGCCTATTTTATTCCCGTCGAAGTGACGTTCTCCGGCTGGTTTTTCTTCCTGCTCACACGCATCGAGAACGTGGCTGGGGCGGCATTAAACATAGACGCCGGGATGACGGGCACGCAGCGCGCCACTTTCCCCTTTATCGGGCAGCAAGGCGCAGGCGCATTTCTCGCCCTTGCCCTCGTTCCCCTCTGGCTCGCCCGAAGCTACGTCAAAGAAGTGATCTCGATGGCCTTCGGTGGCCCCAAAGGCGAATTAGACGATAGCGACGAAGCCCTGAGCTATCGCGCCGCCGCGATTGGCTTGCTGGTCTCGGTTGGCCTCATGATCACGTTCTGCGTGGTCGCGGGGATGCAGCCACTCATCGCCACGCTACTCGTTCTTCTGGCGCTCTGCTACATGGTCGCCGCCACCCGTATCCGCGC
>JAPLCP010000139.1 GCA_026392155.1 Armatimonadota bacterium
CACACGGATGCGGCCTACGGCGGCTACTTTGGGCTGGCGGCGAACCTAGGCAACGAGGCACGCGCGGCGTTTGATCGGATTGGGGAAGTGGACTCTCTGGTGATTGATCCGCACAAGCACGGGCTTCAGCCCTACGGCTGCGGCTGCGTCTTGTTCTCCGATCCGAACGTCGGGCGCCTCTACAAGCACGACTCGCCTTATACCTACTTTAGCTC
Organism: Armatimonadota bacterium; assembly: GCA_026392155.1. Classification (GTDB taxonomy): domain Bacteria; phylum Armatimonadota; class Armatimonadia; order Armatimonadales; family Armatimonadaceae; genus Armatimonas. Next base: position 216 of record JAPLCP010000139.1, read on the forward strand.
GACGGAGCTGCACCTGGGAGAGATAAGCCTGGAGTGCTCCCGTGCTGGAGCCGCCGCTGTGGCGCTCTGGGCGACCCAGCGCTTACTGCCACTGGTGCGTGGTGGGGAGTTTGCGGGGATGCTCGCGCAGTGTAGAAGCGCTGCGCTCGCTCTCTACGAACGGCTCGCCGCCGATCCGCGCTTTCTGGTTGGCTTTGCGCCAGAGCTGGACATCGTGGTCTGGGCCGTGCGCCCGGCGCTGGGAGCCTCGGCACGCGCTATCTTCGAAGAGGCGGCTCGGCGAGGCCTGCATTTAGCCCTCGCCGAGCTACCGGGAGTGTTCTTTGGCCTCGAAGGAGAAGAGTCCATCTCCTGCCTGCGCTCGGTGCAGATGAAGCCTGAGCACGCGGACTTAGAGTGGCAGGAGAAGCTCTGGCACCTCCTCTCCGAGGCCACGGATGCCGTCGTGAGCCGCTGGGAGCCGCTGGGAGCGGAGGTGATAAAATAGGACAAATGCGTCTTATTATGCTAATCCTGCTGACCTTGGCATCTGCGGCGCTGGCGAGTGCGCCCAGGAAAAAGCCCGATGCGGCGGCGGAGTATCTCACGGCCACGATGGACGATCCCATTGCGCGGCTACAAAAACGCCTGGAGCGCGGCGAGCTAAAGCTGCGCTACGAGGCGCAGGGTGGCTACCTCAAGGCGCTGCTAAAAGAGCTGCAGATTCTTCCCTCTTCCCAGATGCTTGTCTTCTCCAAAACCAGCCTCCAGCTCTCGTTTATTACCCCCAGCACGCCCCGTGCGCTCTACTTTAACGACAACTGCTGGGTGGGGTTTGTCCAAGGCGGGCAGGTGCTGGAGCTGATGGCGCAAGATCCCGTGCAGGGCTCTGTTTTCTACACGCTGGCCCAGAATCCCAATCGGCTCGTTCTTAAGCGCCAGACCTACGAGTGCCTGCAGTGCCACCAGTCCTCGGTGACCAAGAGCATCCCAGGGCATGTGATGCGCTCGCTCTATGTGCGTGCCGATGGCCAGCCGGACTTTTCGGCGGGCTCGAAGATGACGACCGATGCGAGCCCGTTTGAGGAGCGCTGGGGGGGCTGGTACGTGACAGGCACGCATGGGAAGCTGCGGCACCTGGGCAATGAGCTCGCACGGGGCGGCGATGGCGATGCGCGCATAGACTCTGAGGCGGGAGCCAATCTGACCAACCTGCGCGAGAAGTTTGACACCTCGCCGTATCTCACCCCCCACTCCGATATTGTCGCACTCCTAGTGGCGGAGCATCAGGGAGCGCTCCAGAACCTACTGACCCGTGTGAGCTATCTTGTCCGCGATACCCTCGCTGATGAAGCCCAGCTCAACGCCGCGCTGAAAGAGACGGGCCGTCGCGAGAGCACCACGCGCCGGATTGCCAGCGCGTGCGAGCCGTTGGTCAAGGCGCTTTTCTTCTGCGATGAAGCGCCTCTCAAGGAAAAAGTAACCGGCACCACGCCCTTTGCACGCCAGTTCGCCCAGCAAGGCCCGCTCGATGGCAGGGGCCGCACCCTACGCGATCTGGACTTACAAACCCGCCTGTCCCGCTACCCCTTGAGCTGGACCGTCTACTCGCCGCAGTTTGACGCACTCCCCAAAGAAGCAAAAAGCTACATCACGCGCCGCATTCAAGGAGTCCTCTCCGGCCAAGATAAATCCAAAGACTTCGCGCAGCTCACCGAGGCCGACCGAACCGCCATCCGCGAGATTCTCATGGCAACCAAGCCCGCGCTACTGCGCGAGTAGCGCCTTAGTTGCTGCCTCGACATCGGGCTGGCGCATGAGCGACTCTCCGACCAGAACGGCGTGGGCTCCGGCGGCTCCCATGCGTGCGACATCCTCGGCGGTGAAGATGCCGCTCTCGGCGACGGCGACGCTATTTTTCGGAAAGAGGGGCGCGAGGCGCTCGAAGGTCTCCAGGCTCACCGTGAAGCTCTTCAAGTCGCGATTATTTACCCCAAGCAGCGTCGCGCCAGACTCGATAGCCAGCGCCAGCTCCGCCTCGTCGTGAACTTCCACGAGAGCGTCCATCCCAAGCTGTTCGGCGGCGTGGCGCATTTCGGCTAGCCGTGCGGGGGAGGGAATCGCGGCGACGATCAGTAAGATCGCATCGGCACCCGCTAGGCGCGCTTCGTAGATCTGGATCGGGTCGATCAGAAAGTCCTTGCGCAGGAGTGGTAGCGGCACCACTTCACGAATCGTGGCGAGATAGCCCAAGCTTCCCTGAAAGTACGTCTCGTCTGTGAGCACGGAAAGACAGCTCGCTCCGCCCGCAAAGTAGGCGCGGGCAATGGCCACGGGATCGAAATCGGGCCGGATCAGCCCCTTGCTCGGCGAGGCCTTCTTCACCTCGGCGATCAGGGATACCCTCCTCCCCCCTGCCCCCTCCTCCCAACCCTGCGGAGGCAGGGATGGGTGAGGGGGTGAGAAAACCTGCTCTTTCTCCCACTCCTCCCGGGGTCGGGAGGAGGGGGTAGGGGGGAGGAGGGCTTTCTGAAACCCGCGTGTCGGCGGCAAATCTGCGCACTGAGCCTGCAAGTGCGCGGGCTTGTGGGTGGCCTTAAGAGCGGCGACTTCGTCGCGCTTGGTGGCAAGAATCTTCTCTAAAATATCACTCATGATCTCTGTGTGAACTCCACAAACTGGTTGAGCTTAGTTAGTGCCGCGCCTGAGTCGAGGGTCTGGGCTGCTAGCGCGATGCCATCGGTGAGGGTGTCGACGGCTCCGGCGACATAGAGCGCGGCTCCGGCGTTGGCCAGCACGATCTCACGGCGGGGGCCGGGCTCGCCCGAGAGAATCGCGCGAACCGTGGCGGCGGGGTCGTCGTCGTTGGGCGCGAGGGCTTCGGGAGTCGTTTCGGTGAGTCCTAGCTCACGGGAGGTGAGGGTATAGGTGGTCACTGTGCCGTTTTTTCCCTCTGCGATAAACGTCTCCCCAAACGTAGAAAGCTCATCAAGGCCCGCTTTCCCATGTACCACTAGGACATGCTCGGCCCCGAGGCGCAGGAGAACGTGAGCGAGGGGCTCGCATAGAGCGCCATCGTAGACCCCGAGCACTTGCCGAGTTGCGCCTGCCGGGTTGGTCAGGGGCCCCAGCGCGTTAAAGATCGTCCGAAAGCCCAGCTCGGCGCGAACTGGGGCGGCGTGCTTCATTGCGGGATGGTGGCTGCGGGCAAAGAGAAACCCGATTCCGACTTCATCAATGCAGCGCCCGACCACCTCAGGCGTCAGATCGAGGCGTGCGCCCAAGGCTTCGAGCACATCGGCGGAGCCAAACTTACTGGTGGCGGCGCGGTTGCCGTGCTTGGCAATGGCAACTCCCGCGGCGGCGGCGACAAAGGCCGATGTGGTCGAGACATTGAAGGTCTTTTGTGCTGCACCGCCCGTGCCACAGGTATCAACAAGCGGCTGGCGGTGGGTCGTGACTTTGAGTGAGTGTGCCCGCATCCCCCGGGCAAAGCCAGTCAGCTCCTCCACGCTCTCGCCTTTGAGGCGTAGCGCCGTGAGTAGGGCCCCGAGCTGGGCAGGCGTCGCTTCCCCCGCCATGATCGTGCCCATCGCGGCCTCAGCCTCGGCCTCGGAGAGCCCCGTGCCGCCCAGAACTTTCGCCAGAACTTCTTTCACGAGGGGTATTTTATCGCAGTTAGTCCATGTCCGTGAGCATCAGCACCCAGACCAGCCCCCGCATCCGATCCACGGTCACGAGAGTGGCGTCCCAGGCGATATCGTGGAGCCAGCCGTGCCAGCCCTCTTCGCACAGATAGGTCGTGTACTCCTCAGGAGCGCCGGGCAAGAGAGCCGTGCAGAACGCCAGTGCCCCATCTTCCGCGTCTTCAGGCGACTGGTCACAGGCGACATACGCACCGCCGCTAATCAGCCGCAGGGCAAGATGGTCTTCCAGCGGCTCATCCAGTCGGTAAAAGCTGGGCACAAGGCTTGGATCGGGGATGCGCTGCGGCTCGGGGAGGGCCTCTAGCACACTCGGCAGGCACAGGAAATCCCGTGGAAACCCGAGGCGATCCAGATCATCGTAGGCGGCGTGCGCCAGCCAGAGCGGGTGCGGCTCCAGCGCAAAGCCCCGAAGCTCCGCGCCGCCGTTGGTGTAGATATGTTGTAGCGCCTCCAGAAACGGCAGGGTCTCCTCCGGAACGGAGACACTCTGCACCTGGAGCTCTTGCCAGAGAGGTTGCTGCATGGGGGATTGTACCCTTAGCTACGCACTTTAGAGAGCAGGCCACAGACTGTCAGTAGTGCCGCACTCAGCGCCACAATCATCGCGCCGGGCGAGAAATCCCAGATAAACGAGAGGTAGAGCCCAACGGGGATAGGAATCGCTCCTAAAACTGCCGCGAGAATAAACGTATGGCTGATGCGCTTGGTCAGAAGCAAGGCGCTTACGGCCGGAATCACCAGAGTCCCAAAGGTCAGCAAGATTCCCACGGCGTGGATGGAGAACGCGATGGCAGTTCCAATGCTCAGCGTGAGAAGCGTCTCCCAGAGGCGTGTGTTGTAGCCTGCGGCCTGCGCCGTGTCCGGGTCAAAGGAGATAAAGAGCAGCTCCTTGGCAAAGAGGCGGTGCAAGACAAAGACCACAACCAGCGCCCCAATCGTGAGTAGCGTATCGGCTGCTGTCACCGTGATGATATTGCCAGAGAGCAGGTCCAGAAGCTGGGTCTCACCGCGTGGGTTTTTCGCCAGTAGGAGAATGGTTACTGCTGATGCGAGCACGTAGCCTAGGCCAATCACGGTGTCTTGCCGGACTTTGCGCGGCGACCAGCGCAGGGAGAGCAAGAAGACTCCGACGAGCATCATCCCAATCGAGCCCAGCAGCGGTGCCAGCCCCAGCAAGAGCCCCAGTGCGACGCCCGCGGAGGAGAACTGCGCCAAGGCCATGCCCACAAAGACCACGCGCCTTAGTACCACAAAAACCCCGAGATAGGCACTGACTAGCCCCACAGCAAGCCCGGCGACCAGTGCCCGCTGCATAAAGTCCAGCCCAAAGACTTTTGCCAGCGAGGCGTGCTTCAGCTCATCGGGCAGGGCTTCGTCGTGCTCATGCTCCGACTCTTGGGGCGCTGTGACGGCTGGCGTGCTAGGTGCGGGTGTCGCGCTTGCCGTCTCCGGAGCGAGAGCCTCTGGCGGCGGGGGTGGCGGTGGCGCTTGTGCGCGGACGCATACGGGTATAAGGCCTATCAATAACAAAACAAAGAGCTTTTTCAAAGCACCAACCTCCGGCCTTCCACTTCAAGGATCTTAAAGTCGTAGTTAAAGAGCCCGCGCAGGGTCTCGGGCTGGACAATCTCCTCGACGGGGCCGATCTGAAAGTGCGTCCCGCCTAAGATCGCGACGGTCTGTGCGTGGTTGGCGACAATATTGAGGCTGTGGGAGACCAGGACCACCAGCAGGCGGCTCTCCTGGTGAATCCGCTCGATGAGCTCCATCGTGGCGGACTCTGCGGCGATATCCATCGCGCTCGTAGGCTCGTCCAGCACCAGCACATCGGGCTCAGAGACCAGCGCACGGGCCATCAAGACGCGCTGCTTCTGCCCCCCCGAGAGCTCCCGAAAGAGGTGGGCGCTCAGGTGCGGCAAGCCCACCTGCTCCAGTGCTTTCTCCGCTCGCTGCTTGTCTTCGTTACCGGGAGTCTTGAGCAGCCCCGCGCGGCGGTAGCGGCCCATCAGCACGATCTCTAGAACCGTGATCGGAAAGAGATCATCGGTGGTCTGTGCCTGTGGAACATAGCCAAACGTCAGCTTGCAGTGGTGGATCGCCTTGCCCAAGAGCGGGGGCAAGATTCCCAGAATTGCCTTGAGCAGCGTGGTCTTGCCTGCCCCATTGGGCCCGACAATGCCTAGGTAGCCGCCCTCGCTCAGCCCGAAGGAGAGTGAGGGCAGCACCACGCGCCGCCCGTAGCCGAGCGTGGCATCGTCAAATGTAATCAGCGGCGTGTTTTCCATAGCTTAGCGCAGCGCTTTCGCGAAGCCCTCCACGATGGCGTTGATGTAATCGAAGTAGTTCCGGGTGCCCATGCCTCCCACGGAGTAGGGCACGACTGCCACTTTGCCTCCCGCCTCTTTGGCGATCAGATCGGCGTACTTGGTGGAGTAGATCGAGCCCATGATCACGGCGCGGACTTTGCTGGTCTTCATACGCTGGATCAGATCGGTCACGTGGCCACCCGATGGCGGAATGCCAGGTTTGGGCTCCAGAAAGCCAAAGGGCATGAGGCCAAAGCGGGTCGCAAAGTAGATCCACTCATCGTGGTAGGCCACAAAGCCGTGGCCCTTAAACGGAGCCAGCGTTCTCTCCCAGCCTGCCATGCGCGAGCTGATCTCATCGCTGAAGCGCTTGTAGTTGGCGTTGTAGTTCGCGGCATGGGCTTTATCAACGGCTAAAAGCGCCAGCAGAATCTCATAGGCAACCACGACAGCATCTTTGGGATCGAACCAGTAGTGGGGATTGCCCGCCGCATGGACATCGCCCGACGCGCCATTGATTCCGCCTGTGGGGACTTCCATCTTTCGTACGCGTGCTGAGGCATCCACGTAGCCTGCCGCGCCACGCTGCACTTTCGCGTTGCGGGCGGAGGCAAGCAGGGCATCGGCCCACATGTCTAGGTCCATTCCACAGCGCACAAAGACATCGGCGCGCGCCACTTTGACGACATCGCTGGGCTTGGCATCCACTTGATGGTAGTTGGTCTCTGGCTTGGCAAGCGATGTGACATTGGCTAAGTTCCCGACCAGCTCGCGGGTGATGGCGGCGAGCTCGGGGGTGGTGGTAATAACTTCCATTTTCTTCTCTACTCCAGGTTGTGTGTGTGCGGGCCGACTCCCCAGACCCACTGAAGACGAAGCTCGTTAAAGCCTTTTTGACCGGGGCGGTCACCGTGGGTGGCTTGTAGGCGAAAGTAGGTCTGCTCGGTGAGCTGGTGGGTCTGGATCAGCGAGAGAGATTTCTCGCGGCCAAACACCCACGGTGAGCCGCTGTTGTCGTAGCGCACCCCCAGCGAGCGAAAAGGCCCATAGCGCTGATCCACTGAGACGTAGTAGCCCTCCGCTTTGCGGGTCGTGCCGCCGCCTTTTTGCTCATGCCCAAGCCACTCGCTTCGCACCAGAGTGCGCTGGCTATCTTTTTTTCCGAGGCGATAGGTCAGGTCAAGCCCATGAAGCGTGTTTTGTGGCGAGAGACCAGCATAGCCCACTCCTTTTCCACGAGCATCCGAGGCGCCGAGCTCCAGATCGTTGCCCCCTAGCTTCGAGGATGCCCAGAGGCGTAGTGTGCTGAAGGTGTCTCGAAAGCCCGCACCGCTTGTAGGGCCTTGGCCATCGGCGGGAATGTCTTCTATGGGTGTTGGCTGGCCCCAGTAGCCTGCGTCCAGCTGGAGAAAGAACTTAGTGGGAAACAGATAGGACAGATACGCTCCATCACCCGTCAGGCTCTCATCAGCGACTAAGTTCTTGAGCACCGTGGGCGGCTCGATGTAGGCCCAGGAGTGCGGGTGGAGCTGATTCACGCGCCCAAAGGGAGCCTTGCGCCGTCCGACGGTTGCCGAGAGGGGAAGCTTAGCAAAGTGCAGGTCTTGCACCGTGACATAGCCTTCCTCAATTCGGGTCTCGCCGTTGGCAAAGACAATAAAGGCATCTTGCTTGATGCCGGGGTAGACAAAGCTCTGGATCGCCAGCTCGCCGGAGTCTAGGAGGAACTTGTTGCGATTCAGGTTGGTCTTATCGCTGGTGAAAAGTCCTCGTGCATCACTGATAAACGAGATATCAGGGAGCAACAAATAGCGATTATTATTATTAGAGGTCTGTGCACTTGTCGGAGCCGCCACCGCATCGGGCGGTGGCGGCGGCGTCTGTGCAAAAGCAGGCGCGACCACGAGTGTCACGGCTAGAAAAGTGAGCCACTTCATTTGGGATGAGTTCCTGAGTATCGTGCTCTCTAGCGAGGCGCTAGAGGCAATAAAAGACGAATTATTTAGAGAAAATAAAACTCAGGAGACGGCAGGTGGGGCGCGGGAAGGGGAGTAATGTCGCCCACGGGCCAGTCGCAAGACATTCGGGAAGAGGCCGCGTGTGGTTGTCAGCGCGACGAGGCGGTGACGCGCGATAAGCAGAGGAGCAGTGAGGGTTACCGACGACGACGAGAGCACGCAGATCGTGCAGAGATCTTTGGTTTGGGGGGTAGTGATATCGGTATGCCGCGTCGCCGCATGGTGGCGTGCATGACGGGTGGCAGCCTGTGCAGCCGCGAGGCCCGAGCGGTGTTCCCGGTAGTGCCCTAGCTGGGTAAAGGCATACAGTGCCAGCAAGGCCACCGCAAAAAAGCGGCCCAGAAAATTTTGGTTTCGTCGCAGAGTAACCAGCATGCCTCCTTAAAGGATACCATGCGCCGTGCGATACGTGGCTATTGCACCTCAAACTCGAACTTAAAACGCTGGGTGCTGGCGATAGGCTGGCCGCTCTTGAGGGCGGGCTTCCACTTCCATTTTTTCAGCGCCTCTAGCACGCGCTGGTCTACCTCAGGGTTGCCCGACGATGTCCGCAGGCTGACTTCAAAGCTGCCGTCTGCCTCGATCTCGACGACCACACGGACAAAAGACTTGAACTCGCCTTTTTTGAGAGAGTCGGGGATCGTGGGCTGGACTTGCTGGCTGGGCTCCGCCTCGCGGGTTGGTCCGGAAGGCTTGGGTGTGGGCGCAGGCGTGGGCTTTGGTGCTGGCGTGGGCTTTGGTGTTGGCTCCGGTGTCGGTCGAGGCGTGGGAGCGGGTGTGGGCTTCGGCGTCGGTGTGGGCTCTGGAGTCGGCTTGGGGGTTGCCGCAGGTGCACTGGGCGCGGCTTGCGGGGCCGCTTGTGGAGCCGCTTGTGGTGCTTGCGTGGGGGCAGCGATTGGCCGGGCAGTGGGCTGGGGAAAGCTATCCACCGACGGCTGGGCGCGCTCCGTGGGCCTTGCCGCAGGCCCGCCGATGGCCGTGAGCACGGGGCGCTCTGCGGGCGTGGGGGCCTGGTGGGTGGGTGCCTGCACCGGCGGTAGCTTTGGAGAAAGCGGGCGGAGAGTTGGCTGCGTGGGCGGTGGTGTCGCCTGCGCTGGGAGCGGGGTGGCCTTTGGAGCGGGCGTTGTTGTGTTTTTAGCTGTCTTGCACTCAGGACAGTCCTGAAAGATAATCTCAAGCGGCCCCGGATGCGCGTCTTGGTGGCCTTGGTGGGCTATTGAGATGCGCATCACCGCAAGCAGAAACATGGCATTGAACGCCAGGGAGAGCCCAAGGGCGGCTCCAAAGCGTGGGCGGAGATTATCTTTCAGGATTTCCATTGGGTCTCTGGGTTAGAACTTACTGGTCAGGCTGAGCATCACGCGGCGGCCTTGCTGGAAGCGGGTTCCTGTGAAGGGCGAGTTGAAGTTCATCACGGCGCGGCTGTCGAGCAAGTTCTCCACTGAGAGGTCTGCCTGGAGGCCATTGGGAAGGAGCTTGCCGCCGGTAGAGTAGCGGAAGTTGATCTCCGCACGTGCCTGCCGCTTGCCGCCGTCCACGGTTGCATTCTCATCCTCTGGGTTGACAATTGGGGACGAAAACGCGCCGCTACCGTAGTAGGCACTCAGGGCGATGTTTGAGCCATTTTTAAGGCCGTAGGTCAGGCCCCCCGAGAGCGTGTTGAGCTGGTCGTGGTCGGAGTAGGCCTCCTCGCCATTGACCAGCTTGTTGATGGCATTGGCCCAGGTAAAGAAGCTCCCAAGCCCCACACCGTTCTTGGGCGTCTTGTCGTAGGAGAGCTCCAGGCCATTTGCAAACGAGCCGTTACTGATATTCACGGTGGAGAACACCCCGATCTGCGTCCCCGGAATCAAGATGGCGGTATCGAGCTGGTCGTGGAACCACTTGCGGTAGGCCGCTACTTTGATGGTTTGGTTCTGGGGGAGCTGGCGCTCCAGGCTCGTCTCGATCATCTTGACGCGCTGGGGCTTGACAGCATCGCCAATCAGCCCCCCCTGGGCGAGCGGCGGCTGGGAGAAGAGCTGGTTGTACGAAGCGCGGGCAATGGTCTTGGGCGCGACATTGTAGGCCAGATTGACACGTGGTGAGAGATCGGTTGCGGTAAGAGACGCGCCCGTCGCGCCGTCTACGGTCTGCTGGGAGTTGTAGGTGTCGAGGCGCAGGCCATAGTTGATGGTCAGCTTCTCGCTTGCCTTGAACGTGTCTTGGGCGTAGGCCGCACCGTAGTAGCCTTTACGCTTGACCCGAAGCGTGGGCGTGGCGGTAGCGGCTCCGACGATATAGTCATCCCCCACTAGGCTCCCCCCCGGAGCGACAAGCCGCGCATCGAGCTCATGAAGGGCATTGAGTGCGGTCTGGCTGCCCGGGACGATCTGGTAGCTCTCGTTGCCGCGCTGGTCGGAGAAGATTCCGCCAAATTTGTAGGTGTGCTTGCCTTCATTGACGGTGAGGTTAGCCTGAAGCTGGCTCTGATTGTATGTGCGCTTGATGGTCGGGTGGAACTCAAGGGAGGAGTCGGCGGCGAGGCTACTGGAGGAGATCGTCGCGCTATTGCCGGGTGAGTTGTTGAGCAGGTCTTGGCGCGACTCCGATGAGCCGTAGGTGACCACGGCGGTAGTCTTGGCATTGAGCTGCTTGCGGTACTGAAGCGTCCCAAAGCCGTTGTTGTCGTTCTGGTAGATGTCCTGGCCTAGCGTATCTTGCGAGGCGAGCCCGCTGCTGGCGTTTTTAAGCCCCCCATAGCCAAAGCCCTGTCCGACGGGCTCGAACTTTGCGCCCAGACCTGTGCGATTGGCGATCTGGGTGCGGGCGGGAGCAGAGTTCACGGTGAAAGAGAGCTTCTCTGCGGCGGAGAGCTCGTAGTCGAAGTTGGCAAAGAGCGTCTGGGAGGTCTGGCTATTGTGACGCGTTTGCTTATCGGGCTGTGGAGCCTCAATGGCATTGTCTGTGGTGCGGCCCGTGTAGTTAATGAGGTAGCCTAGCTTTTTCTTCTCAGCCCCGAGCTGGCCGCCTGCGGTGAAGCTGGTCTCACCCGTGCCAAACCCGCCACCCGTTACGGTAAGAGTGCGAAACGGCTCTAGTGTCCCGGAGCGCAGCGTCAGATTCAGCGCCGCCGCCGTCTCCGAGCCGTACTCGGGCGCAAAGCCCCCCGTGATCACATCGATGGTCTGGAGCGCATCGGGGGCGAGAAACTGTCCCGCCCGGCCCTGAAACGCACCGGGGAGCAAGAAGCCATTCAGATAGATCGAGGTGGCCGCGTGCTCGGCGCGGGGATGCGCCTGGTTCACCGAGTCCTCCGCAAAGCCGGGAACCGCACGGATCGCCTTCGTCAGGCTCTGGCGGTTGCCTGCCGTCAGCGGGAACTTCTGAACCGTCTCGCTGGAGAGCGTCTTTGCCGACGACGCATCGCCGCTACGGATTCTATCGCGGTCCGCCGTGATCTTGATGGTCTTCTCTTTGAGGGGCTCCAGCAGAATCTCGACATCGGTGGTAGCATCGGCGACCACGGTGACCGACTGGGTATCTTTCTGGAACTCCCCCGAAGAGGTTGTCAGCTTCCAGGCGCGGTTCTCCAGAGGCGGCGTGAGGGCGGTGCCATCGGCTCCCGTGGTCACGGTGAGCGGCGTACGCACCCCAGCACTGTCGGTGAGAAGAATCTTAGCGCCCGAGAGAGGCTTCTCAGACTCGGCGTTGAGCACTTTGATTTTTAAGCGACCCACCACATCGGCGTGGGCAATGGAAGAAAGAGAGACAGAAATAGCAAGGACAAGCCCAAGGCGGGCTACAGACGAAAGACGCATGAGGTATCAAACTCCTGAAACGTGAATTGAAGAGAAACGACAATAAATTATTGATGAATTTTTAAGAGAGAGAGCTTGGGGGGCCGCGTGTGGTATGCCGTGGCGAGACCAGAGTCGTCACAGGGAGCAAGGCAGCTAGCGGCGACGTTTCTAGTACCACAGTCGGGGGAGGAAGGGCTAGTGAGGCACCTGCAAGAGTTGTCGGGGTTGCTTGGAGCGAACAGAGGGCACAGGAATCTTCCGCACCAAGTGTGAGGTGCGTCGCTGCTCTGTCCCGCTGTGGCGTGTGGCTTTTATCGTGAGTGAGAGGGCACCAGAGACAAACGAACAACCAGAGCGCTGCGACCATAGTCGCGAAGCGCTGTAGAATTCGTTGTTTCTTGCAAGTCGTGACCATCGTTTACTGTGTACTTATTATAACACAGTAACAAAAAAACTACTTGGGAGAGGTCTGGCAGCGCTCGCACGTCCCGTGGAGCGTCAGGGTGTGGCTAGCGACTTGGAAGTTATGAGGAATCGTGGTCTGGGTGAGCATGGCATCCACCATGCAGCCCTCGAAGTCAGCAATCGAGCCGCAGCTATCACAGACCAGATGGTGGTGGTGATCCGTGTCTGAGGGGCCTGGAGCGGGCTCATAGCGGTAGAAACCCTCACCAAACTCGGTACGGATCAGTAGCTCTAGCCGTGTGAGCTCGTTGAGCGTGCGGTAGATCGTGACCAGATTGATGTCACTTTCGGTCTGCTCGTAGATGTCTTGCGCGGAGAGAGGACGCTCACTGGCCGCCAGTAGGCGCAGAAGAATCCGGCGCGGGAGCGTTCTTCGCATCCCGGCCTGCTCAAGGGTGGCTTCAAACCACTGGAGGCGCTCATCCTTGGTCATCGTTATTGTGGGAAATTATATCACGCGGAGAAAATATTGTCGTTTCTAGATTGTTTTAGTGATTCGATTGCAATATTTTCTGTGTTGCGGTATTCTTTCCCCAAAGCGAGGTGATGGTGAGCAAGGGATTTACTCTGATGGAGATAGTGGTAAGCATTGCAATTATTGCAACACTTGCTGCCGTTATCTTCCCTGCCTTTGCACAAGCGCGTATACGCGCTCAGCAGAGTGCCTGCGCCAGCAACCTACGTCAGCTTAGCAGCGCTGTGCTTCAGTACGCGGCAGACCATGAGGGAATGCTCCCCCTCACGAGTCACTCAAGCAGGAGCTCCTCTTGGGGAACCACGCTCATGCCCTACGGTGCTCTCCAAGCGCTGCGGGTCTGCCCTAGCGATCCACTTGCCAGTGCTCGTCGCGCCCAAGGGGGGACGAGCTATGCCTGGAACGAGAACCTACTGGGAGAGTTCGCCGGTTCCCACGATGCAGGAGGCGACTCTGAGGTTACGTATGAGCCTGCGGTGGGTGTCGAGCGGCTCAGCAAGCCGGCCCACACCCTTCTTCTGTTGGAGCAGAGCGCTGCCAGTGGGACGGACTCTCGCGGCGATCATATCCACAACCGGGCCTGGCAGCGTTTTCCGGGCAAGCTACTTGAGATGCTCCAGAGCGATCTGGCGCTCACGCGGCACTCCGGGGGCTTTCTCACGGTCTGCGCCGATGGCCACCTGCATCGCTTTCCTCCTGGCCAGCTTGAAGCCCAGGCACGACAGGGCCACGATCCCCTGCAAATCCCTCTCTGAAAGCTTACTTGTATGAAATCCCTACGCCTATTCTGCCTTTTTTGCCTCTTGATCTTTGTAGCACCTGTGCTGGCTCACCCGATGCAGGTGGAAGCCGTCGTGGCCAAGCTCCGGCCTCAGGAGAAGTTTCTCTATATCGAGTTCGTGGGCAATGTTCAGGACATCACCCAGATCCCTAGTGTGACGCTCGGTGATGAGCGCCGCAACCCCGATGGGACTTTCCCCGCCGACTTCCAGAAGAAGCTGGAGGGCTATATCAATGGTGGCTTCAAGCTGGAGCAGGCAGGCCAGCCTTGGCCCGGCGAGCTCACCCAAGTCCGCTACGACAATAGCCTTGATGTCACGCGCTCCCGTTTCACCCTCTCGATGCGCTACCCGCGCACCTCGGGGCAGACTCAGGTGCTCAAGATCACCAACACACTCTTTGACTACCTGCCCAACGCCGAGACCATGATTGTCGCCGGGGGCACCACGCAGCGCCTTAAAACCGGAAACCAGGCCACGATTAACCCCGCGGACATGGCGACCAACCTGATGCGCAATGTCCAGCAGTTTCTGATCTCGGGTATGGAGCATATCTTCACTGGCCCCGATCATATGCTCTTTATCTTTGCCTTCTTGCTGGCCACCACAAGCTTTAAGTCCATTATTAAGACCCTCACCGGCTTTACGATTGCTCACTCCGTCACTCTAGTGCTGACCACCCTGGGAGTCTTAAGCTTTCCTGCTCGCCTCGTGGATGTGATTGTGGCTCTCTCGATTGTCTTTGTGGGAGTCGAAAATATTATCGGTCTGCGTAAAGAGAGCGAGTTTAAGAAGCGCTTCTGGGTAGCAACAGGCTTCGGCTTTATCCATGGCTTCGCCTTTGCTGGCAACCTAAAGGACATGGGCCTGCCCGAGGGGAGTGCGCTGATCTGGAGCCTGCTCTCGTTTAACTTGGGTGTCGAGACCGCACAGGTTCTGATCTGCTGCCTTGCTTTCCCACTCCTTCTGCTCTGGCGAAAAGACACAGAGAAGCGGCGCGGCTCCAGCATGAACTGGAAGAGCATCCAGCTCATGCTCTCGGGGCTGATCGCCGGAGCGGGGCTCGTCTGGATGTTCCAGCGTCTCTTTGGCGGCTAAAATTATGCAATTTAGTTGCATTTGTTCATGAATTGTGATAAATTGATGGTGTGAGTTACTCTGTGTGGGAAAAAAATAGCGATCACACCCGCCCCGGCACTTTTCAGCCTCTTGCCGGGGCGGTTTTTTTTGAGAGAGGAAATCCATGAAAAAAGCCTTTACTCTGATTGAGCTTCTTGTCGTTATTGCCATTATTGCGATCTTAGCGGCCATTCTTTTTCCTGTGTTTGCCCAAGCGCGGGCCAAGGCACGGCAGGCGAGCAATATCTCCAATCTCAAGCAGATCGGGCTTGCTGTCTTGATGTATGTCCAAGACTACGATGAGACGATGGTGCCCTATCTGCTACCCCGTGTCGGTGGTGGGACGGTCTGGTGGCACGGGGTGACCCTGCCGACAAGCCCCCTGACCTATCGCCGCGAAGAGGGGCTGATCCAGCCGTACATGAAAAATGTCCAGATCCAGGACTGCCCCGTCGGAAAAGACATCCCGACGCCGTTTAACTGGGTCAATGGAGCGCTTGTCCCGGCCTACGGCACAAACTCGCTGGTTTTTGTGCAACCCACGCCGACGAATCCCATCACGGTGAGCCTTGCGGCTTTTCAAGAGCCTGCTAACACGATGCTGATGCTCGATGCAGTCAATGCCGTAAACCCGGCAGCGCTGACCAAGTCATTTTTCATCTCGCCGAACTGGACACGCAACGCGGCAGGTGCAGTGGTAGATAGTGGTGGTGCCAGTAGCCTCTCGCCGCGCGTGCACGGGCGGGCACTCCGGCAATACGTCGTGCGTGCTCTGGGCGGATGGACATGTGGCGGTGGCGCGTCCCCAGTTCCGCCCCGCAGGCTCCGCCGCGATCAACGACAACCGCCGTGCTCGCAATGTCGGAGAGCTCTCGCCCGTGGCACTGCCAGCCACTATCACCGCCAGCGACCCGCGTCTGGTAGAGTACAACCGATTCTTTGCACTGGATAAGACCACAGGCCTATGAGACGACGAACTTTTTTGCTGGCAGCGCTCCTCGCACTTTTCCCCACTTCGACACGGGCGCAAGTGCTCTTTCCCTCGGAGTGCTTTCCCATCGAGCGCCTGCCCGCTG
>JAPLCP010000080.1 GCA_026392155.1 Armatimonadota bacterium
CAACTTGCTCGACAAGGCTGCTGGTACGGTGACGTTCCTCGATTCGGTCTATCACCGCTTGAGCAACCACATCTACAAAATCATCGCGATCTTCGATAGCCATTCACGCTCCCAGGCGCACTGCACGCACGAACTTTATGAACGCACGGTCACGGTACGTCTTGCTTTTCGGGATACTTCCACCCTCCTGCCCTTTCTCGCGGGGAGAGGTGGCGGGGAGAGGAAGTTACGGGTAGTTTACCGGAATGCGTGTGTCAATGTCAAGCATTTAGGGGAGTTAGGAAAAATATTTTTTCGCTAAATCTTGCTATTTTATTGACAAAACCGACATACTTCTGTACAGTAATAAAAATCTTTACGCAGACACAGACACAGGCGTGTCGGGTAGTAAAAATCTTTTTTTGCCACTCTGCACAGCCGTGCCTAGCTCTGCAAAAAGATTTTTCAAGCAGGGCGCACAAGCGCACAAAAGGAAAAATCTATTATGCAAGCCTTACGCACTCTCTTCGGCAATCCTTTTAATATTCGGACGATACGTGATGCGCGAATCGCCGAGTTTGCACGCGATCATATCGAGCGACTGCGCCGCGCCAGCCCCAATGGAGCCTACCAAAGCCTCTTAACCGAGACGGAAAGTGCCTATTTCGCCTGTTTTGGTACCATGACCGCTGAAGACCAAGCCACTGCCGAGCGAGAGGGACTGACCCAGACGACCCGCGATGCCCTCGTTGCTTTCAAAGCCGCCGTGCCCGATCTGGAGGCCGCTGTCCGTGTCGCGTTTGGCAAGAGCAGCCCCACGCACGAGAGCTTTTTCCCCCACGGCCTCACCGAGTACCACAAGGCGACTCTCACCACCGTTCCCGTGCTGATGGAGCGTCTCGTCAGCCTCATTACCACACACGAAGCCAAGCTGGGAGCTTCGATCTTGGCACGCTTCACCCAGCTTCGCACCGATTTTTCCGGGGCACGCAAGGCCCAGCAGGCAAAGAAAGGGGCTGTCAGCCAGCTCAAGGCCGCGTCTAAAGAGACACGCTCCGCTCTGGAGCTACGTCTCTGGAAAAATGCCCTGCTCCTCGCCGCTGAGCATGTCGGACAGCCCGATCAGCTGGGGGTCTTCTTTGATCCCACACGCCTCAAACCCACACGCTAAAGAGAGCTAGCGGGCGAGCTCGACGCGCTGGCCATCGGAGAAGAAAAAGATATCGCCGCGCTCTTGATCGGTGCGTAGGATCGTGGCTCCGGTGGCGATGAGACGCTCCAGAGTCGCAGGGGCGGGCAAGTGCTTCTCTTTATCGTCGCTACTGATCACCACAAAGCGCGGCTGAACCTGGCGCAGTAGCTCGGGCGATGATGCCCCGGCGTTGCCAAACCGAGCGACCCGCAAGACATCGGCGGAGAGCTCGTGGCCCATCGAGAGCAGCGCCTGCTCCCCTGGCTCCTCCAAGCCCCCCTCCCAGAGAAAGCTCGTCTTCCCCCAGGTCAGGCGCAGCACGACTGCATTATTGGCGGCGGCGGGCGTGCGGGAGATCAGGCGCTCACCAGGGTAGAGAATCTTCACATGGCCCTCCGTCCCGAGGTTAAAGGCCACCCCTGCACGTGCAAGCTGCACCAGGACCCGCTGCTTTCGCAAGAGAGTCAGGGTCTCCTCCTGGCTTTTATTCACCCTTTCCCACCCGAGATCCAGCACCGACTTCACCGGAAACTGCTTGATCAGCTCGGTTGCGCCCCCGATTGCCTCGCTGTAGGGATAGGGGAGCACCAGCAGGTCAATTTGTTGCGCTCCCGCCGCCCGCAGCGACTCCGCCACGTGCGCACCTGAGCCGGGTGGCCCCGCTCCAATGACCATGAACTGGCCCTCAGGAGTCTTGATCCACGATGCCTCCCCCTGCCCGACCTTCAGATACGCCACCACCAGCGAGCGCGAAGGGAGCTTGGGGAGCATGACGGTCGGGCGGGGGCGAAAAATATATCCCAGCCCCAGTGCAGCGCCCCCTAAGAGCGCCAGTAAAACTCCCCCCAGCCACTGCCGACGAGACACCTTACTGCCCCCGCTTCTCGGTCTCCGTCAGGTGGTAGGAAAGCACCGCAAGCTCTTGGAGGAACGAGACATGGCGCACCACAACGCCCGCGGGCACTTTCAAGGGAGTCGGGGCAAAGTTCAGCAGCGCACGCACCCCGCTCTGGATCGCACTATCCGCAGCGGCTTGCGCGGCACTAGCGGGCACGGCTAAGATCGCAATCCGGGCCTGGAGCACCTCATTGATCTCCCCCAGACGCGAGAACTCGATAATGTCCATCCCTAAGACGCGCTTGCCGATCTTCTCCGGGTCGGTGTCAAAGAGCGCGACAATATGAAACTTGTGCTCCTCCAGCCCCGGATACGAGGCCAAGGCGCTTCCTAAGTTTCCGGCCCCCACCAGCAAGATCGGCTGGAGCTTGTGGAGCTGCAAGATCCGCGCGATCCGGTTTTCCAGCTCCCCGACCTGGTAGCCCACGCCCGGCTTGCCAAACTCCCCAAAGTAGGAGAGGTCTTTCCGGAACTGCGCCGCACTTACCCCCGCGTGCTCCTCGATTTGCGCCGAGGAGATCGTCCGCACACCACTGGCCCCCAGATCCACCAGACACCTTAAGTAGGTGGTCAGGCGCTCTAGGGTTGGTGTGGGAACTTTGGGAAGGGCGGCGGTATCCTCAGTGGGAGTTTGTACCATCGTTCACGATTATACCGTAACCTCCATGTCCTCATCGTCGTTCTCGCCCTCGGCCTCGTCACGCCCCCAAGCATCTTCGTCCACGTAGTCAAACTCGGCGTTGCGGATACGAACCGAGTCGCCTTCCGCCGCGCCAAACGCCTTGAGCTTGGTAAAGACCCCCCAGCGCTCTAGCTGGCGCTGTAGGCGACGAACCGCGTACTCGTTGCCCATGTCGGTCATGGAGACAATGCGCTCCAGTGCTTTTCCGGAGACCACCAGCACCCCTTCGTCATCGCGCACAATCGTAAAGCGGCGAGGATCGTCATCGTCGCGTGCATTGTTGGTAATGTGCACCACGCCGCTGAGCTTAAGCGCCTCTTTGGGAATCTCCTGGAGCTTGGTCCAGACATGGAGGATCAGATCACGCACCCCCTCGCTCGTCACGCCAGAGATCGGAAAGACCTCCAGCCCACGGGCCTCAAAGAACTGGCGTAGGGGGATCAGCCCACTTCGGTCAGCCAGCAGGTCAATGCGGGAGAAAGCGACGACTTGCGGAAGTTTTGCCAGGTCTTCCGAGAACGCCTCCAGCTCGCGGTTGATGATGCCAAAGTCCTCTAAGGGATCGCGCCCGGTGAGCCCCGAGACATCCAGTAGATGCACCAAGAGCCGTGTGCGCTCCAAGTGCCGCAGGAACTGAATTCCCAGCCCCGCGCCCTCGCTGGCGTTCTCGATTAGCCCTGGCACATCGGCGATCACAAAGTTATGGTGGTCATCGGCACGCACCACGCCTAAGTTCGGCACGAGTGTGGTAAACGGATAGTCCGCGATCTTGGGACGTGCCGCACTCACTGCCGCCAGAAGCGTAGACTTCCCAACATTGGGAAAGCCCAGCAGCCCCACATCCGCCAAGAGCTTTAGCTCTAGCTTGACCCGTCGCTCCTCACCCGGCTCGCCTTTTTCCGCGAACTTAGGAGTCTGGTGGACGCTATTGACAAAGTGGACATTACCGCGCCCGCCACGCCCCCCCGCGATCAGCACCTCGCTCTGGGGGGTCTGTGCCAGGTCGGCGAGGAGCTCGCCGGTGTCGGCATCGTGCACCTGTGTTCCAGGCGGCACCTTGAGGACAATGTTCTCTCCGTGCTTGCCGTACTGCCGCTTGCCCATGCCATGGCCGCCGTTTTCAGCGCGGTATTTCTTGCCCGGACGGAAATCTAAAAGTGTAGACAGGTTCGGATCGGTCTCAAAGACCACTGAGCCGCCCCGGCCACCGTCGCCGCCATCAGGGCCACCACGGGGGACGTGTTTTTCCGTGCGGAAGGTCAGAGCGCCATTGCCTCCACTTCCAGCGACCAACCAAATTTCAACTTCATCTATAAACATGGGATATACCCTCCTCCCCCCGGCCCCCTCCTCCCAACCCTGGGAGGAGGGGGAGAGAGGGAGAGTATGGGGGGCTCTGGCTCCCCTCCACCCAACCTGCCTCCCAGGATTGGCACCCAGAGGGTACCCGGGGGCAGAGGGAGGAGGGAATCCAAAGCAAAGGCCCGGCTGCAGAGCAGACCGGGCCAGAATCTGTAGTTGTGTAAAGAGAGCTTACGCGCTTACGGGAGCAGCTTCTTCCACATCGACGGCGACCATCGGGTACACCGAGATACGTCGGGTATGCTTGTGACCTTCGAACTTCACAATCCCATTGATCTTAGCGAAGAGCGTGTAGTCGCTTCCCTGACCGACGTTCTTACCCGGATCGAACTCGCTGCCACGCTGACGGATCAGGATGGAACCGGCGGTGACGAACTGACCGGCGTACTCCTTGACACCCAGGCGCTGGGCATTCGAGTCACGACCGTTGCGGGACGAACCCACACCTTTTTTATGTGCCATTTTCTTATTCCTTCTCTACGGATCAGAGCCTACGCGGCGATGGAGTCAATGCGCAGACGGGTCTCGAACTGGCGATGCCCGTAGTGGCGCTGGTGGTTCTTCACCTTGATGTAGGTGATCCCATTGATCTTCTTGCCCTTGCCCTGGCCGACGATTGTTGCGGTCACTTTCGCGCCGGGAACCGTGGGAGAGCCGAACACGGGAGTATCTCCACCAACGAAAAGAACATCGTCAATGGTCACGACATCGCCCTCAGCTCCTTCGAGCTTCTCTACGACGACGGTATCTTTTTCTGCGACGCGGTACTGTTTGCCGCCGGTACGAATTACTGCATACATAATTTTTTTGCCAACCTCTGTCAAGACAACCCTCGGAGTTTACCACAGCTACCGGGCTTGCGCAAATCAAATTTTCTCTGTAGGGTAGCAGGCATGAATGGAACTGAGCTCATGGCCGACGGCGGCCCCGACCCCGTCGCCGCCTACCCCCACGCCCGCCGCGTGGGCAACTTTCTCTTTATCAGCGGCCTCGGCCCCCACAAGCGCGGCGAAAAAGACCTACCCGCGACGTTTGCCGACGAAGTCCACGGCGTCTTCCACAACCTCAAAGTCATCCTAGAGGCCGCCGGACTCGGACTAGAAAACGTCGTGGATGTCACCGGCTTTCTCACCGACTTAGACACAGACTTCGCCACCTACAACGCGATCTACGCCGAGTATTTAGGCCAAATCCGGCCTGCCCGCACCACGATCCAAGTTGCGGCGCTCCCGCGCGGTATTCATGTGGAGATCAAAGTGCTAGCAGTGTGCCCCGCCGATTAGAACGGTGGGGCTGGAGAGCCTCCGGCTACGAAGGGCGTGCCGCCCATGGGAATCCCGAGTGAGCTCGGTATGGCCGGAACGGCCTTTGCAGCGGAGCCTGCGACGCTCGTCAGCACCGCCGCTCCAACCGGCGGTGAATCCAAAAATGAATCACTTTCACATCATCTTGATCGAGCCGCAGGAGAGCCTGAATATCGGCTCGGTGGCGCGGGCAATGCAAAACCTGGGGTTTTCGCACCTGCACCTGGTCGCGCCACGTGGCTACGACCGTGAGCGTGCCTGCGTCACGGCGCGGGATGCGTCGGTGATTCTGGACACAATGACGGTTCACGAGAGCTTTACAGACGCACTCGACGGCATGCAGGAAGTGGTCGGGCTGGCGCTGCGAAAAGGCGAGAACCCGGCGCACTATGTCAGCCTGCCGCAGTGGTCGGAGAAATTAACAGAGCGCCAAGGCCGCACGACCGCGCTGGTCTTTGGCCCTGAGGACGATGACCTACGGCATGAGCATCTCAATCTCTGCCGCTGGGTCGTGCGGATTCCCACCACCGCGGCCTACCCGAGCTTCAACCTCGCGCAGTCGGTCTTGCTGACGCTCTACGAGATCACGCGCAGCCTGCCTGCGGAGCCGGTTGCTGCCGCCGTTGCCGATGCGCCTACCGAGAACGAGTATGTCCAGTTCGACCGCCACCTCGACGGCGTGATGGCGGCGAGCGGCTTCGTGCGCCCCGGAACCCCTGCGCCCGTGCCCGCGCTCGTCAAGTCCCTCCTGCGCCGCTGTGATCCCAC
>JAPLCP010000170.1 GCA_026392155.1 Armatimonadota bacterium
CTAGATTGGCAGACCGACTATCTCTCCCTAGGCGCCAAGATCTCTCTCAACCAGGAAGTCGCTCCCGGCGAGTCTATGCGTGGCCTTCTCATCTTTAAGGCCCTGAAAATTCAAAAGCCTATCAAGCTACGGCTAGTGGAAGAGGGGGCGAAGCGAGCGGCCATTATTGCGATTCCCTCGTTGACAATTGAGCCAAAGTAAGCTCACCCCCTAGCAAACCGTTGCTTGACAGGCACGGAGAAATCGGCTAATCTGGGAGGCACAGGCATGCAGGGTGCCTCCTGTCCGCGGGAAGAGCTGAGCTCACCTGAGTGGTTTTTGGCGCTGGTTTGGTCTTACCCAAGCCTCCTTTTTGCCCGAGCGAGCGGATACCGGGCGCAACACAAAAAAGGAGGACTTCTATGTCCGCTCGTCACTTACCCGTTCGCCCCGATCTGATACAGCTCAAGCACCAGGCTAAAGAGCTACTTTCCGCGCTTCACGCAAGCGCCCCTAGGGCTCTGGCTGATTTGAGGGAGTTTCACCCAGAGTCGGCGCGGCTCGATCCCACCAAAGTCCAGCTCTCCGATGCCCAGCTCACGCTGGCGCGTGCCTATGGGGTTCCCAGCTGGCCGCGCCTTGTGCTCGCCTGTGAGCTGATTGATGCCATCTGGCGCGGTGATTTGGAAGCCGTCCGTGGGCTTATTGAGAAGCATCCGTCGCTGCTGAGAGAGAACGCACGCGGCACGGCGCAGTGCAACTGGGGGCCGACTCTCTCCTACGCCGCCAATGTCGGACAGGATGAGCTGGTCAAGATGCTCCATGGCTTGGGGGCGGATGGCGTCCAGCACGCCTTTGAGCGCGCCTGCCTGCGTAGCAAGCGGGACACCGCACGGCTGCTCTACTCGATGGGAGCCCGTCCGCAGCCCGGCTCGGCGATGGGGCCGTGTGAGACGCTCAGTGCGGTGGGGCTGGCGCTCCAGCTGGAGCTGGGCGCGGAGCTGACCGACGAGAACGGCGACCGGCTGGCTCCCCTGGGGCTGGTGCTGGAGACCTACTCGCGCTACCCCGAGGGCAAGCATGAGATTCTGGAGATCTTCGCAAGCCACGGCTACACCCTCCCCGACACGGCGGTCTTTGCCGTGCACCGGGGGCGCTTGGATCTACTAGCCGCCCATGTCCAGCGTGATCCCAGCGTGCTCACCCAGCAGTTTGCTCACGAGGAGATCTATCCGCCTGAGCTGGGCTGCCACACGGATCACACCCTCGCGCTCTGTGGAACCCCACTGGCAGGCGGCACGCTTCTCCATCTCGCGGTAGACGACGATGCCTACGAGGTCGCGCAGTGGCTCTTAGAGAACGGTGCGGATGTCAACGCACCCGCTGGAATTGACCCCGATGGCTTCGGGGGCCACACGGCGCTCTTTGGTTGCGCCGTCTCGCAGGCCTACCGCTGTAGCCGCCCGAGTGAGCGCATGGCCCAGCTCCTACTCGATCACGGTGCCGACACAGGTGTCCGCGCCAACCTCCGAAAAGAGCTACGCTTCGTGGACGACGAAACCCTGCACGAGTACTTCGATGTCACCCCGCGCACCTGGGGCGAGCGCTTCCACGACCAAGCCTGGGTCAACCCGGCGGTGCTGGCGCTACTAGCGCCTGCCAGTCCGTAAGCGTATCGACATCGGCCCTGCCGCCGAGGAAAGCCACCGTGCGGCAGGGGTATTTTTTGAGGAGCTTGCGCGCCCCCAAGTCGCCGGTGAGCGCGAGGAGCTCGGGGAAGTAGGTGCGATCAAAGACACACGGCGGCCCAAGTGCCTCGCCGTAGTCCGATGCTACGATGCTCCCTGGCTCCCATTCTTGGAGAAGCGCCTCTAGGAGCTCCGTCGTCACCAGCGGCTGGTCGCAGAGCATTACCAGCGTGGCATCACAGTCGCTGGCTGCCGTGATTCCTGCCCGCAAAGATGCCGCCATGCCCTCTTGCCAGTCGTTGGCAAGGACAATCGTCACCGGCAAGCCGTCCAAAGTTGGCGCGATCTGCTCGGCATGTGCGCCCAGCACAACCGTTACTTGACCGACGGAAAGCGCCATCTCCGTGGCGTGCCGTAGCAGTGTTTTTCCTTGGTAGGGCAGGAGCTGCTTGGGTTGCCCCAAGCGCACCGACGCGCCCGCGGCTAGCACAATCACACAAACCCCTTCGCTTGCCGGAGGGGTCGCCGTCTCAGCGGCGGGGGAGGCTTTAATGGATCGGCCCTTCACGGAGCGTCAGTGGCCCACCGCTGCGGCCTGCCGACCAGGCGCGAATCTCGGCGACCAGCGCCAGCGCGATCTCTTCGGGGTTGTCTGCGCCGATATCGAGACCGAGCGGTGCTCTGAACCCATCCTTGAACCCATCCCCCCTGCCCTCTTCCCTGTTCCAAGGAAGGGGGAGGCAGAGGGGGTTTTCGAGCAGGCGCTCGGTGCGGCGGTGGGGGCCGAGCAGGCCGAGGTAGCCGACTTGTGAGGCGAGAAGCTGGGGCAGGAGCTCTTGGTCGGCGCTAAAGCTGTGGGTCATGAGCACGACGGCATCCGTGGAGTCTAGCGTGGTGAGAGGGAAGCTCGGCACGACGCTGGCACCAGGGAAGCGCTCGGGGTGGAGCGTGAGCGAGCGGCTGTCTACGACCGTCACCTGCCAGCCCAGGAGCTCCGTGGCGACTTTCACAAGCGGCACAACATCGTGGCCTGCACCATAGATAACGAGGCGCTGGGACGGTGTGATCAGCTCGAAAAATGTCTCGTCGCGCCAGAGAGATTTTTGGGATTCGAGAGCCTCTTGCGCCCCCGCGAGTAGCAACTCTTCGCCCCAAAACTGTCCACTCGGCTCCAGCGCGAGGCGCTTGCCCTCGCCCGTGGTGGCGAGCACGCCAATGGTACGCTCCGTCTGCCAGCGCTCTAGGCGGGCGAGGTGCGCGACGGTCGTTTCATTTAGGCGCTCCAGCAAGACCTCGACCACGCCGTTGCAGCCTAGCCCAAAGCCCCACTCGATGTCTTCGTCTTCCTGGGTGGAGTCGTAGACCACGCGGGCCGGGCCATTTTCCGTGCGCCACCACGCGCGCTGGAGGACATCGTTTTCTAGGCACCCACCGCTGATCGAGCCCGCCGCCCAGCCTGTCTCGGTGAGCAGCATCCGCGCACCGGGGCGGCGATAGGTCGAGCCGCCCACACGGATCACCGTCGCCAATATCGCCGACTCTCCCAAAGCAAAGGCGGCTTGCGCCGCACGGGCAACTCTGAGAAGTTCGGTCATACCCTCCTCCCCCTGCCCCTCGTCCCAACCCTGCGGAGGCAGGGTGAAAGGAGGGGAGATGGTGTTTTGTGCGACGGTGCAGGAAAGAGCCTCCCCTCTTCCCAACCTCCTCCCAGGGTTGGGAGGAGGGGCAGGGGGAGGAGGGTTTCTACCCCCACGAATACCCTGACTTGCTCATGGGAAGCGTCCGCACGCGCTCGCCGGTGGCGGCGAAGACGGCGTTGGCGATGGCGGGCAGGATCGGGGGGAGCGCGGGCTCGCCGAGGCCGGTAGGGCGGTTGTTGGACTTGTGGAAGTAGACATCAATCTCGCGCGGGGCCTCGTTCAGGCGCACCATCGGGTGCTCGGAGAAGTTCTCTTGTACCACGCGGCCCTTGGCGAGCGTGATCTCTTGGGCCATCATCTGGCTCATGCCATCGATCACCGAGCCACAGACCTGGCTCTCCGCACCAAACGGGTTCACAATCGTGTGACCGACATCTCCCACAACCCACACTTTTTCGACCTTGACCTCTTTCTTGGCATTGACTTTGACTTGCGCGACTTCGGCGAAGTAGCCTTGATGGCTATAGTAGAAAGCGACTCCCAAGCCCGTACCCTTGGGAAGGGTCTTCTTGCCCCAGCCCGAGCGCTCGACCACGAGATTCAGCACGTTGCGCATGCGCTCCGTATCCATCCCACGCTGGTTGCCAGGAAGGGCTTCAAGCGCTGTGAGCTGCTCCAAGCGAAACGCAACCGGGTCTTTTCCGGCGGCGTGGGCCAGCTCGTCGGTGAGGCACTGGAAGACAAACGCGTGGACATTGCTGCCCGGTGCACGAAGCGCTCCCGTGCGGACGCCCAGCGGCACCATCGAGTGGCCCAGCGCGTAGTTCGGGATCGTGCGGCAGGGAAACTCGCCCGGCCCGACTCCCCCACTGTCCACAAAGCGCTCGTTCTCGCCGTAGCCGACAAAGTGATCGTGGAGGGCGATGGTTTTTCCGCTCGCATCGAGGCCGATCTTGAAGTGATGCCAGCCACCGGCGCGGTAGAAATCGTGGGCGAAGTCGTCCTCACGGCTCCAGAGCAGCTTGATCGGGACGCCCGGCATCTCTTTGGCGACCCAGGCAGCATCTACCACCATGTCGTTGTAGAGCCGCCGCCCGAAGCCGCCACCAGCGCGGTGTAGGCTCAGGGTGACGGCGCTCTCCGGGATTCCAAGCGCCCGCGCCGAGCTACTACGCCCCCCCATGGGGATCTGGCTTGTGCTCCAGAGCTCTAGCTTCCCCTCTTTAAAGAGCGCGGTGCAGTTCTGGGGCTCCAGCGGCGCGTGCGCGATAATGGGGTACTCGTAGCGGGCCTCGATTACTTTTGCTGCTTTTGCGAGCTCCGCCTCAGGGTCGCCGACTTTCCCGAGAGTCTTTGCGGGGGCTTGCCCGAGCAGAGCGCTGGCCTTTTGTGCCTGCTCCTTGCTATCGTAGCTCGCCCACTTGCCTTCATCCCAGGTCACTTCCAGCTTCTTGCGCGCTGATTGTGCGTGCCACCACGTCTCGGCGACAATCACGATGCCTGACTCTAAACCAACGGCAGGCATGCCCTCGACCACGAAGGCTTTTTTAACACCGGGGAGCTTAGCGACTGCCTCCGTGTTGGCCTTGACAACTTTACCGCCCAAAACGGGGGTTTTATGGAACGCCGCGTAGAGCATGCCTGGAAAGTGGACATCCATGCCAAAAAGCGGCTTGCCCGTGACAATTGCAGGCACATCGACGCCCCTCGTGGGCTTGCCGATGATCTTGTAGGTAGCCGGATCTTTCATCACCAGCTTGCTGGGATCGGGCGGAGGCATTGCGAGCGCCTTCTCGGCGAGCGAGCCGTAGTCCCGCTTGCGGTTGGTCGCGCTGTGGAAGACCTGACCGGACTCAGTACGGCAGTCGGCCTCAGCGACACCCCACTCTTTGGCGGCGGCGGCGATCAGCATCTGGCGGGCGGCGGCCCCAACACGGCGAACGGGCTCCCAGCCACTGGGTGTGCCCCCACTGCCACCGGTGATCTGCCCGCCGTAGCGCGAGTCTGCCCCGGCCTGCTCGACCCGGACATTGTGCCAGTCGACATCCAGCTCCTCCGCGATCAGCATCGGAAGGGTGGTCTTCATTCCCTGGCCAATCTCAGGCGCACGGGAGATCAGCGTCACAATTCCATTGGGCGCGATCCGAATAAAAGCGCTCGGCTCTAGACCCGCAGGGCGCGGCGGCTGTGCCTGCGCGGACGTGTCGGAGCCGGTGTCGGCGTAGAGTGCGAGGGAAAATCCTCCACCAATCAGTGCCGTGGCTTTGAAGAAATCACGTCGGTTCATTACTTTTTGCCTCCGTTGGTTTTGGGTTTTGTCGTCGGCTTAATCACAGGCAAGGGAGTCATGCCCGCGGCTTTATGGACGGCTTTACGGATCGCGACATAGGTGCCACAGCGGCACAAGTTCCCACTCAGCGCCTCGTCAATCTGCGCATCGGTAGGGCGTGGGGTCTTTTTGAGCAGCGCCGCCGCCGAGAGAATCTGCCCAGCCTGGCAGTAGCCACACTGCGGCACGTCCACTTCCTGCCACGCGACTTGCAGCGGGTGCTTGCCATCGGGAGAGAGCCCCTCAATGGTCGTTACTTTCTTGCCCGCTGCCTCGGCAATCGTGGTCTGGCAGGAGCGAATCGGTTCGCCATTGAGGTGCACCGTGCACGCACCGCAGCTCCCGATGCCGCAACCGTACTTGGTACCAAAGAGATGCAAGACATCGCGCAGAGCCCAGAGAAGGGGCATGTCTGCGGGGGCGTCCACCGTGGCGGGTCGCCCATTGACCGTGAGTTTATAAGCCATAATGAGCCAATTATACCCGGATTCCTCTTTGGGTTCTTGTGAGATCATAAACACCCATAAACACTGCTATAATGCCTCAGCATCTATGAAAAGCCTTATTTTTGGTTACTCCCTCGCAGGATCGCTTCTGCTTCTCGGAACACTTGCAGTGCCATCACCAGGGCAGAATAACGTAGCCGCCTTGACTTTTGAATCGAAAGTGCGCCCGGCGCTTCTAGCACGCTGCGTCGCCTGCCATGGCCCAAATCAGCAGCTCGGGAACTTGCGGCTGGATAAGGCGATCTCCGCGGCGCAAGCGAAGCAACTTATCGCCACGGTGAGCTACACAGGTGCGATCAAGATGCCACCCTCGGGGAAGCTGCCCGAGACGGAGCGAGCGGCGCTGACGAGCTGGGCTGCTGCCGGTGCGCCCTGGCCGAGTGCGACAAAAGCTCCTAGTAAGCCTAAAGGCCCGTTCTGGGCGTTTGTGCCGCCGAAAACGCCTGCGCTCCCCAAGGTAAAAGCCCGCTGGTGGGCACAGAACCCGCTCGATACGTTTGTGCTGGCCAAGCTGGAGAGCCAGGGCCTGAAGCCCGCACCGCCTGCGGATCGCCGGACGCTGATTCGTCGTGCGACTTTTGATCTGACGGGCCTGCCGCCGACGCCGCAAGAAATAGACGCGTTTCTGGCCGATGCCAAGCCCGGTGCGTTTGAGCGCGTGGTAGACAGGCTACTCGCCTCACCAGCCTATGGGGAGCGCTGGGGGCGGCACTGGCTGGATGTGGCACGCTATGCCGACTCGAACGGTGTCGATGAGAACTTAGTCTACGCCAACGCCTGGCGCTACCGCGACTGGGTCATCAATTCGGTCAATGCCGACAAGCCGATTGATCGCTTCATTCAAGAGCAGCTCGCAGGCGACTTAATCCCCGGTGCGGGCGACAGTGGCATTATCGCCACGGGCTATCTGGCGCTGGGACCCAAGATGCTCGCCGAAGACGATCCCGTTAAGCAAGAGCTGGACATTATCGACGAGCAAGTGGACACGCTGGGCAAGACGTTTATCGGCCTGACGATTGGTTGCGCACGCTGCCACGACCATAAGTTCGACCCGATCCCGGCAAGAGATTACTACGCGCTTGCTGGCATCTTCAAGTCCACCAAGACCATGCTTAATTTTAAGAACATGGCCGACTGGAACGAGCGCCCGCTTGCCAGCAAAGAGGATCAGGACAAGCTCGCCGCTATCGAAGCGCAAATAAAAACCCGCCGCGACGACGCCAATAAACAGCGCGAGGCCGCTGAGAAGGCTCTTTTAGCGCAGGTGCGCCCCCAGACCGCTGCCTACGAGAAAGCCGCTCGTCAGCTCCTCGCCACTCAGAAAGCCGCGACCGCGCTCAGTGCGACTATCCCGGTGCCGGATGGTGCTGTGCCAGCGGGCGTGATCTTGCGTGAGGCCGAGGACTTCACCCGCGGTAATGTCAACAAAGACAGGGGCGGCTTTGGAAAAGAGATCGGCGTGCTGGTCAATGCCGAGCAGTACCCCAACCGCACCGAGTACGAGGTCTCCGTGCCG
Organism: Armatimonadota bacterium; assembly: GCA_026392155.1. Lineage (GTDB taxonomy): Bacteria > Armatimonadota > Armatimonadia > Armatimonadales > Armatimonadaceae > Armatimonas. Next base: position 7,659 of record JAPLCP010000170.1, read on the forward strand.
ACGGCAGGGCCGTACCAGCTCGACCTGCGCTACGCCTCAGGGGACCCTAGAGCCTGCCGCATCTATGTCAATGGCGCCCTCGTGGCCTCCAGCGCTGCTGGGAAAGTGACCGGGGGCTTCTATCCCCAGCATCAGAAGTGGTTTGCGGAGGGAGTCTTTGCACTAAAGGCGGGAACCAATACGATCAAGCTGGAGCGCGATAGCTACTTCCCACACATCGACAAGCTCTTGCTGATCTCCCGACCCGATGCACCGCTCACCCAGAGCCTAGAGACGCTTGCCGCTGAGGCAACACTCCTCCCAGAGCTGGTGGCGGAGCTGGCCGAGCGTATCAAAGACGAAAAAGAGATTCGCTTAGAGCTTCCCGACAAGCCCGACCGGCTCTTCCCAAAAGACGTGCAGGCCGAGCTGAAGCGCCTCGATGACGAGCGCGTAGCACTGGAAAAATCCCGCCCCGAGCTGCCGCGTGCGATGGCCGTGAGCGAGGGAACCCCAACCAACTTAAAAGTCCACCTGCGCGGCAACTATCTCACGCTGGGCGAGGAGTGTGTCCGGCGCTTCCCCACCGCGATCTCCGGCGAGAACCAGCCTGCCCTGCCGATGGCGAGCAGTGGGCGCTTGGAGCTGGCGCAGTGGCTCACCGACGCGAAGAACCCGCTCACGGCGCGGGTCTTTGTCAACCGGGTCTGGCGCTGGCGCTTCGGGCGCGGGATTGTGGGCTCGGTGGATAACTTCGGAGCGCTGGGCGACCTGCCCACCCACCCCGAGCTTCTGGACTGGCTAGCCACAAGCTTTGTCAAAGACGATAGCTGGAGCCTGAAAAAGCTTCACAAGCGCCTGATGCTCACCAATACCTATCTGATGAGTGGGCAGTTCGATAAAAAAGCCGCCGCGCTCGACCCGGACAACAAGCTGCTCTGGCGCTTCCCGCGAAAGCGCCTGGAGGCAGAAGCGATTCGCGACAGCATCCTGGCAGTCACAGGGACACTGGATAAGACGCTCGGGGGCACGCTGCTGACCTTCCGGCCCCGCCAGTATGTCACCAGCACCGCCAACGCCGACCCCGTCAAGTACGACAGCCGCCGCCGCGCGGTCTATCTCCCAGTCGTGCGCAGCGCCCTCTACGATGTCTACACGGCTTTTGACTTTGGCGACCCCACGGTCATGAACGGTGACCGCCCCAGCACGACCGTCGCGCCCCAAGCCCTCTTCATGCTCAATAGCTCGGTGGTGCTCAGCGCTACCAAGGCCCAGTCCGAAGTGCTGCTTAAAGACACAGCACTCGACGACGAAGCCCGCGTGCGCTCGCTCTACCTCACGTGCTACGGACGCCCCGCAACCACCGCCGAGGTGCTCCGTGCCTTCGATTTTCTCGCCCGCTTCGAGGCCGCTTACGCCAAGGCCCCCAACCCGCGCCAGAGCGCCTGGCAGAGCCTCTGCAAGTCTTTAATCGCCGCCAATGAGTTTCTCTATGTTGATTAGATCTGAGTTTTCGCGCCGCCAGCTTCTGAAAAATAGCGCAATTGGCTTTGGCAACCTAGCCCTCCTGAGCCTGCTCGACCAAGAGGCAAAGGCAGATACAAGCCGCAACCCGCTCCTGCCTAAAGCGCCGCCGTTTCCTGCGAAGGCCAAGCGGGTGATCTTTGTGTTCCTGCACGGCGGGCCAAGCCAAGTGGACACGTTTGACCCCAAGCCGCTGCTCACCCGCGACCATGGCAAGCCGTTTCCGGGCACCATTCCGCGCATTGTCTCCAGCCCGACCGGCAATCTGCTGAAGAGCCCTTGGGCATTTAAGCGCTATGGCCAGAGCGGGATTGAAGTCAGCGATCTCTTCCCGCACCTGGGAGGCTGTGTGGACGACCTGTGCTTCATCCACTCCATGCACGCGTCGAACTCGCGGCACGGTGGGGCACTTTTGGAGCTGCACACTGGCAGCGATACGTTCGTGCGCCCGAGCATGGGCTCCTGGATCACCTACGGCCTCGGCACGGAAAACCAGAACCTGCCCGGCTTTCTGACGATCTGCCCGACACTCACGCACGGCGGCGTCAACAACTGGAGCTCGGCGTTTTTGCCCGCCTGGACCCAAGGCACGCCCATTGGCAATGCGAGCATAGATGCGGCTCAGGCGAAGATTCCCTTTATCCAGAACACGGAGACGCCGAGTGAGGCGCAGAAGCTAGAGCTGGAGCTACTGGGGCAGCTCGGGCGAGAGCAGCTCGCGCACTCTGGCCCTGACCCCGCGATGGAAGGCCGCCTCAGCTCGTTTGAGCTGGCCTTTAAGATGCAGCTTGCCGCGCCGGAGCTTCAAGAGATCGCGGGAGAGTCTGAGGCGACTAAGAAACTCTACGGCCTCGATGATCCCAAGACGCGCAACTTTGGGCACCAGTGTTTACTCGCGCGGCGCTTCTCCGAAAAAGGCGTACGCTTTGTCCAGGTGACGCATTCTTATAAATGGGATCAGCACGGGGATCTCCGAAAAGACCACACGAGCAACGCCGCCGAAGTCGACAAGCCAATCGCGGGACTTTTGAAAGATCTGAAGTCACGCGGCCTGCTCAAAGACACGCTCGTGGTGATTGGCGGCGAGTTTGGGCGCACCCCCGTGGCCCAGGGCGACGATGGCCGCGACCATAATCCGCACGGCTTCACGATGGTACTGGCAGGCGGTGGCGTGAAAGCGGGCTTCCGCTACGGCGAGACCGATGACTACGGCTTCTACTCGGTGAAAGATAAATGCCACGTCCATGACCTGCACGCCACGATCCTACACCTGCTGGGCATGGATCATAAGAAGCTCACCTACTTCTACGGAGGCCGCAACTACCGCCTCACCGATGTCCACGGCGAGGTCGCCACGGGGATTATCGCCTAGCCTCTCTCCCCGAATGGCTAGGGAACCGCGGGGAGAGGGTTCTTGTAGAAGAGGGCATGGGAAACACAACGACAGTCGCTCTGGTAACGGGCGCAAACAAAGGCATTGGTCTTGAGACCGCACGGCAGCTTGCCGCACAAGGCATCACGGTCTTTCTGGGCTCACGTGATCTTGCAAAAGGCGAGGCGGCGGCCAAGACGCTCACCGGCGATGTGCGGGCTATTCAGCTTGATGTCACCGAGGGGGCCAGTATCGCAGCCGCCGTGGCAACTGTGGAAAAAGAGTTCGGAAAGCTCGATATTCTGGTCAACAACGCGGGCCTGGGGACATTTGATCGCCCTACCACCACTGAGGACTTGGCGCACTGGCGCTGGACCTTTGAGACCAACCTCTTTGGGCTCGTCGAGACAACTCAGGCGTTCCTGCCGCTGGTTAAAAAGAGCGAGGCGGGACGGATCGTGCAGCTTACCAGCATCCTAGGCTCACTCACCCTGGCGACCACGCCCGGCTCCCCCATCTATGGCGCGTCCGGCTTTGCGGCGGCGTATGGGGCATCCAAAGCGGCAGTCAACATGTACACGGTGCACCTGGCACGCGAGCTAGAGCCTCTTGGTATCAAAGTGAACGCAGCGCATCCCGGCTGGGTCAAGACCGAGCTCGGCGGCGAGGGCGCGATGCTAGAAGTTTCCGAGGGCGCAGAGACCAGTGTCTACCTGGCCACGCTCCCCGCCGATGGCCCCACGGGCGGCTACTTCCATAAACAAGACCGCCTCCCATGGTAGAAAGTAACACGGTAAAAAACAACACTCTCCTGCGCTACGCCACCGTCATGGCGAAAGTGATCCTCGGCGTCGGGTTTCTGGTCTTTGGTGCGAACGGGTTCCTGCACTTCTTGCCTGTCCTGCCGCCTGCCAGCGCCAGTGCCCAGAGCTTTCTCGGGACTCTGGACAGCACGGGTTATCTGAAAGTGGTCAAAGCACTGGAGATGCTGGCAGGCGCCCTGCTGATCGGAGGAAGGCTGGCTCCACTGGCGCTGCTCATTCTCGGGCCCATCGTGATCAATATCCTGCTCTATGATCTCTTTATGGATCCGAAAGGCTTACCGATTGCGGGCTTCTTCGGTGCGCTGATTCTCTTTTTGGCCTACCGGCACAAAGAGCACTTCGCCCCGTTCTTTGTCGTGCGCCCAGAGCACTGCACCTTTAAAGGGAACTAAAAAAAACCGCCCGAGATTTCTCGGGCGGGTTTGTGTTGGCGTACTGTCTTTACTGCGGAACCGAGCCCCCTCGGGGTGTCATGGCATTCGCAGGCATGGGGACGGAGAGCTTGCTAGCATCTTGTGCCTTTTGCGGACCAAGTACGCCCGAAGAAATAAGTCCTAAGACCAGTGTCAGAATCGCACAGAGAATCGCGACGTTCTTGGCGACGCCCCCTCGAACCTCTGGGTTGCTATCGTCCAGTGGCTCGCGGAAGTACATCTGAACCACTAAGTTCAAATAATATGCCACGCCAATCACACTGATCACCAAGCCCAGTCCCGCGAGCCAGTAGAGCTGCGCCCCGACGGCGGCGTAGAACACGTAGAACTTGCCTAAGAATCCTGCGGTCAGCGGAATGCCCGCCAGCGAGAAAAGCAGTATGGTCAGTGTCGCAGCGGCGGCAGGGTTGCGCTTGCTCAGACCGGCAAAGCGGCGGATATCCGTAAACTCGTCCTCCCCGGAGTGCCCTAGCCAGACCATTACAGCGAAGGCTCCAACATTCATCAGAGAGTAGGCCAGCAGATAGAACCCAATGCTGTCAATGGCGATATTGTTGCGCGAGCTAAGCGAAGCTAAGATCCCTACCAGCAAGTAGCCCGCGTGTGCCACCGACGAAAACGCGAGCATGCGCTTGAGGTTCACTTGGCGAATCGCTAAAATATTTCCCAGGAGCATGGTTGCCAGCGCAATGCCCCAGATAATATGGCGAATTGTCGGAGTCTGCTGCTCCACGATTGCCAGCGGCTGAAGAAACCGTGCCAGCGCCGCAAATGCACCGATCTTGGCCGCTGCGGACATAAAGGCTGCCACAGGTGCCGGAGCGCCTTCGTAGACATCGGGCGCGTAGGTATGGAAGGGAACCAGGGACGCCTTAAAGCCAAGTCCTACGAGGATCAGCGTGATCCCGACGATAAAGAGGGGCGAGGTCGCCAGCGGTGTGGCCGTGCTCATGGTCAGACGGAGCACCTCAGCGATATGCATCACATTGGTATACGAGCCACCCACAAGCTGCATCCCGGCTCGCTGTGCTGCCAAACCCACTGCACCATAGACCAGCGCGATTCCGTAGAGGAGAAAGCCTGAGGCAAAGGCCCCGAGCAAGAAGTACTTGACCGCCGACTCTTCGGAGCGCAGCTCGCGACGCGCATAGCCTGCCAAGATATAGAGCGCCACAGAGAGAACTTCAAGCCCGACGAAGAGATTGATTAGATCCAGTGCGCTCGTCATCACCATTGCGCCCGATGTGGCAAAGAGGATCAGGGCATAGAACTCGCCAAAGGCCAAGCGCTTGTCCTCAAGGTAACGGCCGGACATCCCGATGACCATAGCCGCAACAAGGCAGAGAGTTATGTCCAGCAAGGCACTGAAGCCATCCATGGTCATCCCTGCACCGAAGAGCTGTGCTGCGGGACTATCGGAGCTAGGGAACTTCACTCCCGAGAGTGACGCAACATTCAGCGCGGGCAGGCAAGCAATCGCCGCAAGCGCCAGCCCAATGTGGCAAGTCAGTGCCAGCGACTTTCGCGCCACAAACGCATTGCGACGCAGGTCAAGCAAGAGGACCAGCATCCCGCAGACCATGATGATAAGCGGAGTGAGAAGCCCTTGAAGACTCTCTAGTATCTCAGACATGACTTATTTATTCTCCATAGGAGCCGCCAGCGCAGCGATTGGGCTTACCATATCTAGAAACGTCTTAGGAAAGATCCCCAGCGCAAAGACAAGAACCACAAAGACCCCCAGTACCAGTTGCGACGTCCCTTTGAGATCCGTGAGGTTGCGCTCTTTCTGCGCAGGGCCGTAGACCACGCGCTGGAACATCCAGAGCATGTAGACCGCCGACCAGATCACGCCCGTTGTCGCCAGAGTCGCCGCCGCGGGGAAGTTTTGGAATGTCCCCAGCAGGATCATAAACTCCCCGACAAAACCATTGGTCAGCGGGAGACCGACGGAGGCCAAAGTCAGGATCAGAAAAACGCGAGAGAGCACCGGAGTGCGCTCCCAGAGCCCACCAAGACTGCGAATCTTAAGGGTTCCGGTCTGCTCCTCGATCAGGCCCAGCACCAGAAAGAGCCCCCCAACCGTGATCCCATGGTTTACCATCTGCAAGATCGCCCCTGAGATCGCCGGAGTCGAGCCTGAGAAGAGCCCCATCACGATATAGCCTAAGTGGCTAATGGACGAGTACGCGATCAGGCGCTTCACATCGCGCTGCATCGCCGCCACAAGGGCTCCGTAGAGAATCCCCACCACCGCCAGCCCAATCATCAGCGGCGCAGCCTGCTTGGAAGCCTCCGGAAAGAGGACGATACAGAAGCGCCAGAAGCCATAGGTTCCAAGCTTTGCCATCGCTCCAGAGACGAGTACCACACCCGCCGTGGGACACGCCGCGTAGGTCTCGGGCTGCCAGGAGTGGAAGGGAAAGAGCGGCGTCTTGACAGCAAACGCCACGGCAAAACCCAGCATCAACCAGAGCCCAAGCTGGCCCAAGAGCGGCTCTTTGACGAGGCCATGCTGGATATCAATGTAGCTGAAGCTCTGGAAATGAAAGCCCAGCCACAGGATAGAGGAGAGCATCACCAGTGAGCCCACTACCGTGTACAGGAAGAACTTCATCAGGGCTTTGGTGGCTTTTTCACCTCCAAAGCTCCCGGCAAGGAACCAGACCGGAATCAGACACGCCTCAAAGAAAACATAGAACAGCACGAGGTTCAGCGAGGAAAACGCGCCGATCAGAGTGGCTTCGAGCAGGAGCAGCGAGCCAAAGTAGAGCTTCTCTTTACCTACTGAGACCTTGAAGGGCATCACGATCGCCGCGATGGAGAGCAGGGCTGTTAGAACGACCATCAGGGCGCTCATGGCATCTACCCCAACATGGAACTGAATCCGCAGGGCAGGAAGCCAGTCGCTCTGCTGAATGGTCTCCTCAAAAAAGCCATCGGAACCGGGGAGTCCACGCAGGAGTGAGGCCGTCCCCAAGAGAGTCACCAGCGCCGTGAGGCAGGCGATCCGTCGCGCAGCACCACCAGGAGCGAGGGCGATAATCAGGGCAGCCAGAGCAGGCACCAGGATAAGTAGGGTCAGTATAGACATGATTTATCTCCCCCGTCCCAGCAGCGATGTCAGGATCACCAGCACCACTCCCACGAGCATTGTCAGGGCGTAGCTACGAACATAGCCATTCTGGAAGCGCGAGAGCAGGTTCGAGAGTGAGCCAATCATATTGCCCGCCCCTTGCACCAGGCCATCCACCCCACGCAGATCCGCCACGCGCCAGAGCCAAGTCGCAAGCTGTTTTCCAGGCCGGACGAAGAGCGCATTGTAGAGCTCATCAAAGCCCCATTTCTGATAGACCAACCGATACCAGCCGCTCTGGCGCTGCTTCTCTGTGAGAAGATCGCCGTTGGTGGCTTTCTTATACTTGCTCCAGGCAAACAGCGAGACTAAGATGGCAATGGCAGATGAGGCCAGAACCAGCATGAGCTCCGTGTTATGGCTGACCGCAAGTGCATTCGCCTCGGTGCGCCACTCGACGTTCTCCCCAAGAAAATGACCAAACGTATCGGGTAGATTGATCGCAAATGCTTTGAGCGCCGCAGGATTGAGGTAACCACTGAAGACCGAGAGCACGGCTAAGATGCCCAGAGGCGCGGTCATCGAGATAGGAGACTCATGCAGGTGATGCGCTTGCTCCTCGGTGCCTCGGAACTCGCCTAGGAACGTCTTGGCCATCATGCGCCACATGTAGAAGGCAGTCATGGCAGAGACCAGCAGAGCAAGTCCCCACTGAAAGGCATTGCCTGCCTGACCGGCGAAGGCGTTGAGCAGGATCTCGTCCTTCGAGAAGAAGCCCGAGAGAAGCGGAATCCCGGAGATGGCGAGTGTCCCGATAAACATGGTCGCGTAGGTAATCGGAAGCTTCTTGGCTAGCCCCCCCATCTTGCGCATGTCCTGCTCACCACTCATGGCGTGGATCACGGAGCCAGAGCCGAGGAAGAGGAGCGCTTTAAAGAAGGCGTGGGTGGTGACATGGAACATCGCAGCGGCAAACGCCCCGCTTCCACAGGCAAGGAACATCAGCCCAAGCTGAGAGACGGTTGAGTAGGCCAGCACTTTCTTGATGTCGTTCTGCGCCAGCCCTATACTTGCCGCGACAAGTGCTGTCAGCAAGCCCACAATCGCCACGAGAGTCATCGCGCCAGGAGCCATGAGGAAAAGCTCGTGGGTGCGACAGAGAAGATAGACACCTGCCGTTACCATTGTAGCAGCGTGGATCAGCGCGGAGACCGGTGTCGGCCCCTCCATCGCATCAGCAAGCCAGACATGGAGCGGAAGCTGAGCGCTCTTACCACAAGCCCCGATAAAGAGTAAGATCGGCACCGTGGTCGAGACGAGTCCGTAGCCATTGCCTAGGGCAGCCTCTATCCCAGTTTTCGTCAAGATCCCCTTCTCACCATAAAACTCGAAAGTCCCAAAGTGACGGAAGATCAAAAAGAGCGCGATCAGAAGCGCGGCATCTCCAATGCGGTTGACAATGAAAGCTTTCTTGCCCGCATCGGTGGCGGACTTTTTCTCCTGCCAGAAACCAATGAGCAAGTACGACGCTAGGCCGACACCTTCCCAGCCAACAAACATCCCCACCAAGTTACTACTCATCACGAGAAGCAACATGAAAAAGACAAAGAGGTTTAGATACGCAAAGTAGCGACTGTAGTTCTTCTCATGGCTCATGTAGCCCATTGAGTAGCCGTGGATCAGTGCCCCGACTCCCGTAATAATGAGCAGCATGAGCGCCGTGAGCGTGTCAATCGAGAGCTTGAAGCTCACACTCAGCGTGTCGGCATTGAACCAGACAAACTCAGGGGAGAAGAGACGCTTTTCCGGTGCGGCCTGCACCTGCCCCAGCAGAACCAGGGAGCAAGCAAACGCGGCCCAGAGCATCACGGTTGCCAGCAGGCCCGCGCCCGGCTTTCCAAGCCGTACTCCAATGAGAGCATTGATAAGAAAGCCCACCAGCGGTAGCAGCGGGACGATCCAGGGGAGTAGTTCCAAGGCTATCCTCGCATCGTGTTGGTTTCGTCCACGTTGATATTATCGCGGAGCCGGAAGATAGCGATGAGGATTCCGAGCCCCACCGCCACTTCTGCGGCAGCGACCGCCATGACGAAGATCGAGAGCATCTGCCCACCGGCATCTCCTAGATAGCGACCAAAGGCCACCAGCGAGAGATTCACGGCATTGAGCATTAGCTCGACACACATAAAAATAACAATCGGGTTACGCTTGACCAGCACCCCGACCACGCCCGTCGTGAAGAGCAGCGCAGAGAGAATTAGATACCAAGAGAGAGGAACGTCGGCCATACTCATGATTTACTTGCCTCCTCGCCGTAGCTTCGACGTGCCAGTACCACGGAGCCAATCACCGCGATGAGCAGTAGAATACTCGTGACCTCGAAGGGAAAGAGCCAGGGCTTCTTGGGATCGTAGAGTGTCTTGCCGATCCCCTGCGGCGAGCCTAGCGTATCCAAGCCCACCATCGGCTCCGTCGGCAGTGCAATCGGGGGAGTTCCCTTTGTCACCGCCCAGACCAACGTCCCGGCCAAGACAAGCCCCCCTAGCACTGCAATCGGAGCCTGTGCTTTCAGCTTATTCAGCGAGCGATCCGGTGTCCCTAGGTTCAAGAGCATGATCACAAACAGGAATAAGACCATGATCGCGCCGGTATAAACAATCACCTGAACCGCAGAGAGGAAGTAGGCATTGAGCAGCAAGTACAATCCCGCCACGCAGAATAGGTTCACTACCAGAAACAGCGCTGAGCGCACCGGGTTGGGATTCAGCACGACGAGCAGCGCCGTGGCCAGCGCAATCGCGGCGATAATCAGAAAGAGAATCATCTAGTCTACTCTCTCCCGGTTGGGATCGGGAACCAGCAGCATCTCCTTGGTGTAGACCAGCTTCTTGCGGCTGTCCTCGGCGAGCTCGTAGATATCTTTAAGCTCAATCGCGCCCGTTGGGCAGGACTCCTGGCAGAAGCCGCAGTAGATGCAGCGCAGCATATTGATCTCGTAGCGGCTGGCATAGCGCTCACCGGGCGAGTACCGGGCATCGTCTTTATTCTCCGCAGCCACCACTAAGATCGCATTGGCCGGACAGGCTCCCGCACAGAGCGAGCAGCCAATGCATTTTTCCATCCCATTGTCGTAGCGATTCAGAACATGCCGCCAGCGCGCACGTACGCCCATCGGCCGGCGAAACTCCGGGTAGGCGATAGTTGTCTTCTTCTCTGTCAGCTTGCTACCAACGGTCACCAGCCCCTTAAAAGGCGCGACCACCTCGGTTGCCATCTGTTTGACATCTGCCCAAAAATCTGACATTTTTTCTAGTCCTCGCTCACTCTTGGGGCCATTTTAACGGTAACTGGCTCACGGCGGATCGGTAGGCGTGGCGTTGCGGAGCTCTCACCAGCGGGCACGAGTGCGGTGGTCTTTGCTTCTTTTTCGACGGCTTCGTAGCTGGATTTTTTCCAGAGGAAGAGGGCTCCAAGAAGTAGCACACCCGGCACGAGGGCCACAAAGTGACCAAACCAAGCCAGCTTTGTCTGCTGGAGCGCCATTGAGAGCGCGATCAGCAAGAGATTGACAAGGCCAATCGGGATAATGCCCTTCCAGCCCAGCTTCATCAGCATGTCATAGCGCAGCCGAGGAAGCGTCGCGCGCACCGTGATGAAGAAGCCGATCAGGGTAAACCACTTGATCACCAGCCACAGGATCCCGATGCCGGTATTGCTCAGATCCACCAGCCACGGTGGCAGGACATCCCAGACGGGTAGCCCAAAGACAGAGCGCGGAAGATGCCCCAGTGGCCCCCACGGCGCCAGGTAGCCACCAAAGAAGAGCACAATCGCAATCGCGGAGACGATTCCCATGTTGGCGTACTCGCCCATGAAAAACATCGCGAACTTAAACGAGCTGTACTCGGTGTGGAAGCCCGCCACAAGCTCAGTCTCGGCCTCGGGAAGATCAAACGGGGCGCGGTTGGTCTCCGCCAGCATGGAAACTAAGTAGATACCACAGGCAATCAGGCCCAGTGGAAAGAAGGCCAGAAAGTGCCAGTTCCAGAAGCCGGAAGTGACGGCCTGTGGAGCCCAAGTATAGGCGGACTCACCGATGCGGTAGCCGTTTACGCCATCAGGGCCAAGCTCAAAGACGCCCTGGTGCTGGACAATGCCAATCGTATTGACCTGCCCGGCCATGAGCAAGACAGCGATAATCGAGAGGCCCATCCCAAGCTCGTAGGAGATGACTTGTGAGGCGGCGCGCAGGCTCCCTAGAAGCGAGTATTTATTGTTCGACGACCAGCCCGCCAGAATCACACCATAGACCTCAATAGAGGCAACGGCTAAGAGAAGCAGAATTCCTCCTGCATCCAGCCGGGGCGCGACCGAGCCCCAGTCCCGCGAGCCACTCCAAGGCAGCACGGTCAACGACATGATCACGGGGGCAAGTGCCACACCTGGAGCCATGTAGTAAAGAATCTTGTCCACGTTGGTGGGCGTGATGTCCTCTTTGGTGATGAGTTTGAGCGCATCGGCGAGGGGTTGCAGGAGTCCCAGCGGCCCCACACGGTTTGGCCCCTGACGCCCCTGGTACCAGCCCAGAAGCCGTCGCTCCAGCCAGACGAGAATCGGAACCGACCCGAGCCCTCCGACGAGCGCGATCACTAGCCGTAGAACAGAGCGAACCACTTCGGCCCACCACTCAATCTTATCGCCCGGCAGGACGAATAATTGCTGCCAGATATCCATA
>JAPLCP010000146.1 GCA_026392155.1 Armatimonadota bacterium
GCAGGGAGAAAGTACATGTATCAGGGTTCGGCGAAAGGAGGCAGGAATCCTCTGCAAGCGTGGCGAACCCAAGCGCATGGACGAGCAGCAACGGCGCTTTTTTGAGACATTCGGCTACATTGGTCTCCCCGGTCTTCTTTCGGACTGTATCGGGGAGATCATCGATGGGTTTGAGGCGATCTGGGTAGAAAACGGTGGTGGTCACGCGGGTCGCCCCCACGAAGGCACGGCCCGCTCGTGCATCGCACAGTTTCTGGATCATCACGAGCGGCTCTGCGCCCTGCTCGACGATCCGCGCATTCTGGGAATCGCCAAGGCGCTCTGCGGCGACGACTTCAACTACATGGGCAGTGATGGCAACTACTATGTCGGGGATACCGGCTGGCACTCCGACGGCTGGCACCGGCAGCTTCGTCATATCAAGATCGCCTTCTACCTCGACCCGCTCACCCGCGACACCGGCTGCCTGCGCGTGATCCCCGGAAGCCATCGGATCGGGGAGGGCTATACAGAGGACCTGCAAGTCAGCCTCCGCCAGAGCCGCGACTTGTGGGGTATCACCGGCCCGGAAGTGCCCGCGATTGCCCTAGAAACTCAGCCCGGCGATGTGCTGGTCTTCAACCATAACACCAAGCACGCCGCATTTGGCGGCGGCACCCGGCGGCGCATGTTCACCATGAATCTCTGCGAGCGCTACCCCGACGAAAAATTACAAGAGCTGCGCGACTACCTCAGCGGTGGTGCCCGCTTCTGGGTGGAGAGCGCCTACCACGAGACCCTAATCGCCACCGCCACGCCCGAGCGCCTGCGGCACCTGGAGCAAGTGCGCGCCAACGACGGCCACCTCGCCGAGCTCGCCCGCGCGGCTCGCGAGAAGATGAATGAGCCTTCGCGGGGGTGACCTTGGTTCCCGCCCGATAGACTATTTCTCAATCGCCGCACGCTTGGTCTGCACGGCCTTGAGCTTCTCGTTGTCGAACTTGGGCTGGCGGTCGAACGTGTAGACCCCGTTCTCCTCTGGGTAGATGTCGGTGAGCTGGGTGTAGCAGTAGCCGAACATCTTGGGATCATTGAGCAACACACCGCAGAGGCCCTCGAAACGGGCGTAGAACTCGTCGAGGCTCTTGACGCGCTCGCCGTAGCCCCAGCTCTCCTTGTTGTCGAAGGCCGCCGGGTTCCACCAGATGCCACCAAACTCCGAGCAGAAGTAGGGCTGACCGCCGTAGGGGATATTGGTTGGCTTGCCGTCCCAGCCGTTGTTGATGTAGGGCTTGCCGTCGGCGAGGCCTGCCATGTTCGCGGCGAATTTTTCCGGGTTCTGCTCGTAGTCGTGGGAGTCGTAGAGATCGGACTCGCGCACTCTATGGGCATACCCCGACGTGTCCAAAACGGGGCGCGTGGTATCGGCGAGCTTGGTGGCCAGCCACATCGCACGGGTCACGTCGTCGAGCGGACGAATCTGGTCGGAGTTCTCCTGGAAGGTCTCGTTCAGTGGGCACCAGCCGACGATGCTGGGGTGCGAGTAGTCCCGCTCGACAGCCTCCAGCCACTGCGCGATGTAGCTGGCATCGGGCTGCTGGTGGTTGGTGGAGGGCCCAAAGCCGCTACAGCCCCAGTCGCCAAACTCGCCCCAGACTAAGTAGCCGAGCTTGTCGGCCCAGTAGAAGAAGCGCTCCTCAAAGACTTTTTGGTGCAGCCGCGCCCCGTTAAAGCCCGCCGCAATGCTGCGCTCAATATCCAAGCGAAGCTCGTCGTCGCTAGGCGCCGTCATCACCGACTCGGGCCAGTAGCCCTGATCCAGCACGGTGCGCTGGAAGACAATCTCGCCATTGAGCTTAAACGCCATCCCCGAGAGTGCGACACTTCTCAAACCAGCGTAGCTCTCCACGGAGTCGAGCACGGTATCCCCCTGCGTGAGGGTCAGCGTGACACCGTAGAGGTGCGGATCGGTCGTGTTCCAGACACGCTTGCGGTCCTCGGGAACGTCTAAGATAAGCCGCGCTGCAAAGTCCAGATCGGCGCGCACGGTTGCGCTGGAGACCACACCGCTCGCATCGGTGAGCGTCGCGGTGACGGTCAGTCCCTTAAGATTCGGCCCCGGCCCGTGGGCGGTCAGCGGCACGACCAGCTCGAAGCGGGAGCTGGCCAAGTCCGGCGTGATGCGTGGGCGCTTCATGGCGATATCGCTCACCGGCTCCAGCCAGACGGTCTGCCAGATTCCCGTCGTGCGGGTGTAGAAGCAGGCGTAGGGCGCGAACTTATTGGCCTGCTTGCCGCGTGCCTGAGGCACCCCGTGCTTGTCGCGAGCCCGCACCACAAGGGTCACGGTCTGCCCAGCGCACTTGCCTAGATTCGCAGAGAAGGGCGTAAAGCCCCCGCGGTGGCGTGCTACTTCCACCCCATCAGCCCAGACCGTCGTGTCGTAGTCGCAGGCCCCAAAGTGCAGCAACACGGTCTTCTCACCCCACGCCGCCGGAACCACGACTTCCTTGCGATACCAGACCGCGTTCAGAAAGTCCACGTGCTCCAGCCCGGAGAGCTTGGACTCGGGGCAAAACGGAACGGTGATCGTCCCCGCTAGCGCCCGGTCTTTCACCCCACGCTCGATGCCAGAGTCGCCGTAGTCCGCCTCGAACTGCCACGTCCCATTCAAATTCAGCCAGTCCACCCGCACAAACTGTGGGCGGGGATACTCAGGTCTTGGAATGCTCATGGCAGACAGAGTACCCGAAACTCACGCCGCCGGGAATGGCCCAATCGCACATGGGCCTTCGCGAAACGCACTTCACTGTAGGAAGCAGAACAATGATGAATCGTCAGGTTCATGAAGGTATGTTACAGGGAAGCGGTCCTCTCTGCAGTTGTACAAGTCTGGCAAGCCGCTTGTAGATTGGGCCGCCGGGGATATACCAGCTGGCGATCTTGCGGACCACGGGGTGCGGGTCGTGGGTGTGAGCGTGCTGGAGGGCGGGGAGGACGGCGGGGTGGCGCAGAACACTGGGGCCGAGGAGTCCGGCGGCCATCTGGCGCACCCAGCGGCTCTCGTCCTCAATCAGCATCTTAGCGGCGACGGGGATCACGTCGTCTTCGCCGGGGCGGCAGGTGCCTTCCTTGCAGCGGTCGCAGGCCAGCGCGTGCAGAGCCCATGCGCGGACTTTCTCGTGGGGATGGTCGAGGTTGGCGAGCAGGTCGGGGATGGCCTCGGTATCGAGGTGGTGGTCCAGGATCACGCAGCAGCCGACCCGTACCGTGGGGTCGGGGTGATGCAAGCCCTCCCGCAGCGCCGTGCTCGCCAGCGCTCCCGCCACCAT
Source organism: Armatimonadota bacterium (assembly GCA_026392155.1). Taxonomy (GTDB): domain Bacteria; phylum Armatimonadota; class Armatimonadia; order Armatimonadales; family Armatimonadaceae; genus Armatimonas. The sequence continues at coordinate 3,312 of JAPLCP010000146.1, forward strand.
CAGGGAGCGCTGGGCGGCCTTGGCACGGTGCTTCACCCCAAGCTCCTCAACCCACTGACGATGCGTATCCGTCATGGCTCTACTGAATGGTCCCCATGTACTTTTCGTAGTTCTGGATGTAGTCGTCGAGGTTTTCTTCCAGCATCTTGCGGTACTGCTCGCAGAAGTACTCCAGTGTCTCCTCGCGGCCTTTTGCCATCTCGGTGCGCGACGTGTAGCCGGTGGCGGTTACCCAGGCATTGAAGCGGGCGGCAGCGTAGAGCATCGAAGCGCTCACCTTGCCGTGGCTAACTTCTCGGGAAATCTGCTCGTTGGAGAGCTTGATGTGGGCATCTGCCCGCTTAAAAAAAGTCTCGTCCGCTTTGTTTGCCATGGCTCCATTTTAGCATGATCAGGAGCTAGGAATAAAGAGCATGTCGCTGAGCTGATGTTTTTCTCGCTGCCAGCCGCCCTTCAAGAACTCAAAACGGTAGCCACGCTCGGTTAAGAAGCGGGTGATATTCTCATAAATTTCCCCTTCTCGGACTTCGGCAAGAATGACGGGTCTTGCTTCCCGTAGGACGCGATCCGCCCCAAAGAGGACACGATCCTCTGCCCCTTCGACATCAATTTTTATGAACTTAGGGCTAGGAAAGCCCTGCTTATAGACAAAGTCATCGAGGGTAATGGCATCTACTTTGATAAGAGTCGCATCATCGGGGGTAGATTTTGTGGCAATATGCCCCACAAGAGAGTACTCAAAGGTCGCAAATGTCAGCTCACCGGTAGAGTCACTGATGGCTTTTTGAATGGGAGTTGCGACAGAGAGGCTATTGTCTTGAATATTGTTACTCAGTGCCATGAAGTTAGCGGGATCGGGCTCGAAAGAAAAAACAGCCCCGTTTGATTGTACTAACTTTGACATCACCAAGGTGAAGTATCCCGCATTGGCTCCAATATCATAAACCGTATCACCCGGTTTAATTAGGCGCTGCATAGATCGCACGATATGTGTCTCATAGCTACCAAGAGCAAAGGAGAGTCTCTCCAACTTAGGCATGGAAAAAGACATGCCTTGAAGGAAGCCCCCAAGCACTCTGGTGCGATAGAGCACTGACTCTTTTGAGGCCGTTGATTGCATTATGGTGGGATGGCAGACACTTCGCAGTACGAGCGCCTTGATTTTTTTGCTATAAGTATTCATGGGTTTTGGATGAAGGCTAGGCAAGAATCAAACCAAAAGCCCTAAACACGGCAAATAAAATTTAGAGTGCAGAAGTAGAGAGTAGACTTAGATGCCTATGCCTTGAGAATGTTCTCGATAGGCTCTGGCCGGTGGAGCAAGTAGCCCTGCGCGAAGTCTATGCCGATCTCACGCAAGCGGGCGAGGGTTTCGGGGCGGTCTACAAACTCGGCGATGGTCTTGACACCAATCACTTGAGCCACTTCCACAAAGCAGCGCACGGTGGCATCGTTGAGGCGATCTTCGGTGAGGTTGCGGATGAACTGGCCGTCTATTTTGAGCACGTCTACCGCGAGGTTCTTGAGATATCCAAACGAAGAAGCGCCTGCCCCAAAGTCATCGAGCGCGATACGAACCCCGAGTGCACGGACTTGCGCAATAAAGACCGCCGCATCGGTCATGTGAGTCACGGCGGTGGTCTCGGTAAGCTCTAGACACAGGCGCTGGCAGAGACGAGAGCCGCCTCGCTGAGGCTCCCTTCGCGGAGCAAGAGCGGCCAGAGATGGGTCTGTAGAAAGATGCGGCTCGCGGGAGGAAAGAGCACCTCCATCGGCTGGCCGTGCCAAGTGTCGTCGGTTCCCCCGATAATGGCCCGTAGAGCTCCATTCACTATGAGCACGGAGCCCTTTTCATCCGTGATAAGCGCCGCGCAGGGCAGCTCATTGAGAAGGATCATGCTCTGAGATACTCATGCATGGCCGCCACGACCGGGCCTGGGGTGCTCCTGTGGGCACAGTGTCCCAAGATATCGAGCACTTTCAGCGTGCTCTGGGATAAGTGTGCATGAACCTGCTTAAAGCTTATTTTACACTCTCAAGAGTAAGTCACCATCGCCGGGCGGTACTGTGTGGACTTTGGAGACTTTCCCCGTGGCGGCGCTTTTGTGGGGCGCATCGAGCTGTATCTCAAAAGACTTGGCATCGGGCAGGACGCAGACGACGCGGCCTTTGTCAAAATCTCTATACCAGCCCAGCGGGTGCGATTTTTCTGCCATCCCCAGCGGCGTGCCGCGCTCTAAGGGCTTGCCCAGTGATTTATTCCAAAAATCATACCAGCGGTGGCGGTGATCGGGAGTGGGCAGCTCATTGGGATCGGAGAAGAGGCAGTAGCCATCGGAGAGACAGAGCGTGAGGGTGGAGACAAGGCGCATGAGTGCTCTATCATCGCGGCTCTTGTGGTACCAGCTCTCCACGCAGTTGATCCGTGGCTGCCTCAGGCTTCGCTCCGCCCAGCTCAGGGTCTGTGCAATCCGCCGCCAGTCGTCGGGGGTCTTGGTGCGGTAGCACTCCATAAAGTAGCCATTGACAAAAGGCGCCGTACGCGGTGTCTGCCGGTCGTTAGCGTTGGCAAGAATTAAAGCGCTCGGCCCGATTGCCTCCCGAATGGCTTTGACCAGTGCCAGCCGCTCGTCGTCGTCTTGCCACCAGTCCAGCATCACGCCATCCAGTGCGCCACTTGCCACGGCTGCCTTTGCCTGCGCCGCGACTTGCGCCCGAAACGCGGGATTGGCAAAGTCAAGCAGAAAGTAGCCGCCCTCTTCCCAGCCCGGCGCTCGCTTGCCGTCTTTGCCACGCCTCCACCAGGCATGATCCTCGGGAAGATAGCTCGTGTGGGCATCTCGGTAGCGAATCTCCGCGATCAGCACCGTGTTCGGGTTGTTTTTAAGAAGCTCCGCCCGGCGCTTCTTGGCAACTTCGATGCTCTCGGGCGTAAAGCCATCGGCCAGGCCCATGGGCTGCTTGCTCCAGCGCAGGCCAAAGAACTCGATGCCATGAAAGACCAGATCGTGCCGGGCAAGCATCGCCTCGGCGGCAATCCCTCTGGGCTCATCCGCGGGATTCCACGCCTGAAACACCGAGGGAAATCCCCGCTCCGCAATCCGTCGCGCCAGAGGCTTCTCGCTCATAGAGCATTGTAGCCCGTTGCGTAACAAATTTCCCGTATGGGGGATCTTTTTTGTGCGGTTTGGGGCGCGAGTGGACACCGCTTTCGCCTATTCTGGCGGAAAAAATAGCTTTATCGGGAACGGATAGGGCTCTCAGCCCGTTGGGTTTGGCGTGGAGCTAGACCGACTCTCGGAATCAAAAACGCGTGATGAAGCCGCTCAAGCTGTTGCCAAGGCGCTTGCAGGATGCTTTGTCGGTTCTGCGGTGCCCTCCTCGTTTGTGGGAGGACGGCGTGCAGGGCTTAAGCAGCTGCGGGTCTTCAATGCCCAGAGCTACGCCACGACACGAAATGCAGTGGGAGAGCACTCAGGGGTCTCGAAGCTCTCGCCCTATATCCGCCACGGCTGTATCACGCTGACGGAGGCTAGAGCCCATGTCGTTGCGCAGCTTGGCGCAGGCCACTCTGTGAAGTGGATTCAGGAGCTTGCCTGGAGGCAGTTCTGGCAGCTTCTCTACGCCCGTGACGGGGAGAAGATCTACGAGAACTACGAGGAGGCGAAGGTGCCTCTGGGGCACGATAGCTCTCTGCCACGTGACATTGCCGACGCACGAACGGGACTGCACTGTATGGATCGCTCGCTGGAGCAGCTCTACACAACGGGCTACCTGTACAACCACGCCCGAATGTGGGTTGCCTCGTATCTGATCCACCACCGCAAGCTCGACTGGCGTGTGGGGGCGCGGCTTTTCCACACCTTTCTGCTCGATGGCGACCCCGCCTCAAACACCCTCTCCTGGCAGTGGATCGCCTCGACGTTTTCCAGCAAGCCGTACTTTTTCAACCGGGAGAATGTCGAGAAGTTTAGCCGGGAGCGGGTCTCTGGCGAGACGCTCTGCACAGGCTGCCCCGCAGCCAAAACCAAGAGCTGTCCCTTCGATGCCTCCTACGAGGCTCTGGAGACGCGGCTCTTCGGGACGCAGCAGCGACGGGAGCCGAGGAGATACCAGCGATGATTCTCTGGTTGCATGAGGAGCACCTCTCCGAAGAAAACCCGGCACTCCGAGCGTATCCCGAGGCTCCTGTGGCCTTTGTCTTTGACCAGCCTGCTCTCGTGCAGGAGCCTCTCGCCTTTACCCGGCTCTTCTTTCTCTACGAGTGCGTTGATGATGTCTTTGCCACGCGCTCCGGGCCAACGAGCCTACGCCTTGGCACGGTTCCCGGCGAGCTCACCGCGTTTGCCACGCAGCACCAGACCCGCTCTCTGGTGACCACGTTTGCACCTGGAGCGCGGTTTGCGGGGCATGTCGCTGCGCTGGAGGCTGCGGGGCTGACCGTGACCGTGCTGACCGTGCCCTCGCTGGTCACCTACGACGCACGCCGCGTTCCAAATCGTTTCTCTGCCTGGTGGCGCGAGGTGGAGAAGCAGGCTCTGGGTAGCTCCTAAGTGACACTCTTGGTGCTGGGCGACCAGCTCTCTTTCGACTATCTCGCCGCGCTCGGGGGCGTGCCAGGACGCGATACTATCTTGATGGTGGAAGATCCCCTACTGGTCGCCCGCCGCCCCTATCACCGAAAGAAAATTGTCCTCGTCTGGTCGGCGATGCGCCACTTTGCACAGGAGTGCCACACCGCAGGGTGGGAGGTGGTCTATGCGCGAGGAGGCTCGCTGGCAGACCTCCTCGCACAAGTGCAGGGGGAGTGCGTCTGCATTCAGCCACGGGAGAAAGGCATTCGCCCCCTTCTTCAGGCGAGCAACGTGCGCATCGTCCCCGATCCCTACTGGAGTGTCACGCCTGCGGAGTTTGCCGCGTGGCTTATCGTGCATCCCAACCCCAAACTGGAGGACTTCTACCGCTGGCGGCGGCGTGTCAGTGGGGTCTTGATGGAGGCGAAGAAGCCAGTGGGGGGAGCGTGGAACTACGATAAGGAGAACCGTAAGCCCTTTCCTAAGACCCACCAGCCCATACCTCGTTTTATCGTCCCGCCAGACACGATCACCCAAGAGGTGATGCAAGAAGTTGCCCAGCTGCCAAAGCTCACCGGCTCGGTGGAGGGCTTTGACTTCCCCGTCACTCGCATGCAGGCACAGGCTTTGCTCACAGACTTTATCGCGCAGCGGCTAGCACTTTTTGGCCCCTATGAAGACGCGATGAGCGCCAAAGACCCCTACGGCTACCACTCGCTGCTCTCACTGCCGCTGAACCTGTCGCTTCTCTCGCCGCAAGAGTGCGTACAAGCCGCTCTGGATGCCTTGGCGCAGGGCACTGCGCCCCTCGCCTCCGTCGAGGGATTCGTGCGTCAGATTCTTGGCTGGCGTGAGTTTCTCTACCAGCTCTACGAAGCCTTCCCAGGCGACTACCACCAGGCCAATGCGCTTGGGCAGAACAACCCTCTGCCCGAGTTTTACTGGAGCGGCGACACGCCGATGCACTGCCTGAGCCATGTGGTCCGCCAGGTGCTAGAGAGTGGCTACAGTCACCATATCGAGCGCCTGATGATCCTAGGAAACTTTGCACTCCTGGCGGGGGTGAGCCCGAGCGCTCTCAATGAGTGGTTCTGGTGCTGCTACCTAGATGCCTACGACTGGGTCGTGACCCCCAACGTGATCGGAATGAGCCAGTTTGCCGATGGAGGATGGGTAGCAACCAAGCCCTATATTTCCAGTGGTGCCTATATCTCCCGCATGAGTAACTACTGCAAAGAGTGTGTCTTTGATCCCAAAGACGCCACGAGTGAGAGTGCCTGCCCCTTCACGACCCTCTACTGGGCATTTCTCATTGAGCGCGAGACCGACGCGCCGCTCTCGGGGCGCATGGCACAGAACTACTTTGGACTGCGCGGTAAATCCCTTGAGGAGCGCGCGGCAATATTAGAGCGTAAGAAAGGACTCCAAAAACTACGATGAGCTACGCACGTGCCCGCCTCTGGCTGGGAATCACAGGAGTGGGAACTTTGGTGACTCTCTCAGCCCTCTTGCTTTTGTTCCAGCTCCCGCAGCGGTTTTTATTAGCTCAGCCCGCCGCTCTCTCCGTGGAGCTACGAGAGCTATTTTTTGTCCTGGTCGCCTACGCGGCGATCAGTGCGCCGTTTGATTTCTTCGGGGGCTTCGTTCTGCCTGGTGAGTTCGGGCGGAGCCGAGAGAGCTTCTCGGCGTTTTTCCCGCGCTGGCTGCGTGGCGTGGTGCTACACTGCGGCCTCTTGCTGGGCTTTGGATTATTGCTGCTCAGTGCCGCACGAGTGGGTGGCACACTGCTCGCGCTCGGGGTGTTCTGTGGGCTTCAGATTGCGCTACTCATCCTACAGCCGCTTCTGGCTGCGCTCCTGGGGGGGCTACGCTCTCACGAGAAGAGCCTGGTCTCGGGCGGGGGGCACTACCTCACCGGAGCGATCACGGGGCTGCCGGGGCGCGAGCGGGTGCTGATCCCTTCGCACTGGCAGGAGACGCTCACGCCGGAGCAGCTCCACGTGGTTCTCTTGCGCAAGCGGGGGGCGATTGAGAGCGGCGCACGGACGCGGGGTTTGCTGCTGGCCTTTGGCTGGAACCTGGCGGGCTTCTGCCTGGCGCTGGCGCTCACGGGTGGGCTTGCGTCGGTGGGGCAGCTGGTGACGGTGAGCCTCTGGTTTACGCTTTGGTCGTTTCTCGGAGTGCTCCTGCTCCCTGCTCCCTCCCAAAATGGCGTCTTTGAGGCCGATGCGTATGCCTTTAAGAACGGCGCGAGTCGTGAGGTCTTAGAGAGCGTGATCCGGCAGCTCGATGCGCTCCAAGACGATGAGCCAGCCCGCAGTGAGCGGGTGGAGCGGATCTTTCACCCACTTCCCTCGGTCGAGCGGCGGCTCCAGCGCTTGGGTGTTTCTCACTCTGGCTCTGGCTCGGGAGCTTGGCACGGAGCCCGCATGGCGCTCTATTTTTCGTGGGCAGGCCTGAGCCTGCTCTCCCGCGCCGTGCACTGCAACGCAGGCCGCCCCGATGTCTGGGTCTTTCTCCCTAGCGACTAGGTGTTTAGTCAGCCTCGATCAGGCGCAGGGTGTACTTGCCCGCCCCGGACTTGCTCGACACCCAGATCGTGTAGATGCCGTCTAGGGGAAGAGTGAGGGCAAAGAGCGTGCTGGTGGAGTCGCCTTGGTCGCGGGTGTCCAGCTCGATCCCATCGGGGCCGAAGACACGGACATAGGAGTTGAAGTCTGTCGCTCGAACACTCAGGATCAGGGCCTGGCTTGGCTTTCCGGTAAACGACCAGATCTCCGTGCCATCGGTGCTTAGTATCCCGCTACCACGCTCCCCAAGCTTGAGGGGGCGTACAGGGTCGGGTGCACGTCGGAGCTGGTAGGTTCCACTCCCGCCGTTGCCATAGCAGCTCACCTTGAGGAGGTACTTCGCCGTCTGGCTAAGAAGCACCGTCAGGAGGGCATTGCGCCCCTTTCCACCGTCGTCGTTGCTGGTGAGCTTCTCGCCACGCAGGTTGTAGAGCTCCAGCTCGATATCGAACTGCTGGGAGAGCCCCTCTAGGCGCAGAAGCTCCCCCGCCTTGCCCTCGATAGAGTAGTAGTCCATTCCCCCAAGAGTGAGCGTCTCAGCCAGTGGTGTTTTCTGCTCCCAGCTACGGACGGTCTTGGTGCTGGTCAGGGTGTAGTCTGTCTCCAGCCCGAGGGGCTGTGCCAGTGTCAGCTCGTAGGTACCGGTTTTACGTAAGAGCGCCACGAGCTCGCCCTCTGTTTTAGCTCCGCCCTCAAAGAGTGTGGTTGCCTCTTGTACATCCGATTCATCGTCGCTACTTGGTGCTGGGATATAGGCAAGCTGGGCATCAACCCCGGTGCCTTCTGCCTTCGCGCGGAGCCGAATAAAGTCTCCCTCTGTCCCCTGAAACGTCCAGATATCAACTCCACCGGCAGCGAGCTTACGCGCCGTGATGGGCTGGCCCAAGGTCAGAGGTGCGACTTTTGCGCTGGCCACTGTAAAGGCGTAGGGCTGGGAGGAGACGGTACGCAGGTAGTAGTCGCCCTTAACCTCTACGCGAAACGATGCGAGTGGGCGCCGGACAAGACGCTCTTGAAGGGGATTGCGAAGACGAACACTCTCGCCGGTTGGGGAGAACACAGAGAGCTCGGGGGCATTGTTCACCAGGACCGTCTGCCCCACTTCCGCAGGAAACCGGTAGAACTGCACCGGCTTGCTCCCCGGCTGACTCGTCGTGCGCACCCCAACTTTAATGTCCGTTGCCACAAACCGCCGCAGGGTGAGCTTAAACTGCCCACCGCCCGCGCCCTTAAATGCCTTCACGAGTAGCTTGTACGGGCCCGCTTTGGCAAACCGATAGACCAAGAGCGTATCTTGCACGCCAAGCCGCACATCGTCGTTTTCTGCCAGCACCTTGCCGTCTTTATCCACAATCTGGATCGCCGGGTCGAAGTTGGTCGTGGTCGCTGAGGCGATAACCGTCTCGCCATCTTTGATGGTCAGTGCCCACTCGCTCTGCTGGCCTGGCGTAAGAATATTGGTGGCGGTCATCAGATCGGTGTCTATGGGGCGGCCACTGGCACCTCCAGCACCACCCATCATTCCACCGCCAAAGCCACCGCCCATTGCGCCCCCTTGTGCAAAGCTAGGCAGCACTGCCCCTAAAAGTGCGACAAGAGCAAATAGAAAAGTACGCATGAAAACTTCCTCCGTGAACTTTGAGTCGGATGCGAGGGAACTTCCTTCAATGGGTGACACTAAAGCCACCCATTGAAAGTAGGCGTCTGATGCCCC
>JAPLCP010000150.1 GCA_026392155.1 Armatimonadota bacterium
TCGTCCTGTGTGGCAGGATACCACAGGATCTTTTATCCCTGAAAGTAAGGAGAAGGGAACCAGTATGTGTGCTTTGGTATCTTTTCTGATATGAGTGTTTTTCTCCTTTCCAATCCCAACTCTGGAGGCAACAGTAGCAACTCTTGGCTGGAGACCGCAAGGAGGCGAATGGGGGAGCGTCTGGGGCGCTGGACCGAGGTTAGCCTTCGTCCGGGTGAGAGTATCACCGCTCTCATCCAGGAGCTACTCTCGGAGGCGACCACTCTCTTTGTGGCAGGCGGCGATGGGACGGTTCGGGCAGCGGCGCAGGCACTCCAGGGCACCGATATCCCTCTTGCGATTCTCCCAACGGGTACGGTCAATGTTATGGCCCGTGAGCTGGGGGTTCCCCTGCTGGATCCCTATGCCGCCGTGGATCTGGGCTTGAGTGGGCTGGAGCGCCGGATTGACCTAGGGGTCTGCAACGGCGAGACATTTCTGCTCGTCTGCTCTGGAGGAGTGGATAGCGCCACGGTGGGCCAGGTCAACGAAGGCTTGAAGAGCGCGGTGGGAGCGACCGCCTACGCCTTAGCCGCCGTCGGGGCGCTGGCGACTTTTACCCCGCCCTGGGTGCGTGTCACTATTGATGGAATTGCGCTGCCTGAGGTCGAGGTATTTCTGGTTGCGGTGAGCAATACCTCTCTTTACGGTGGTGACCTCAAGCTCCTGCCTGCTGCAAGCCTCGAAGATGGCCTGCTTGATATTGCGCTTTTTACGGCGCCTCCCCTGCCTGCTGCCGTCCGAAATGCCGCGTTTCTCCCCCAGCTCGCCGATGCCGCTCTAGGCCGACAGACCCTCAGTGACAATATCTGGATCTACCAGGGAAGGCATATCACTCTGGAGTCGCATCAGCCCCTCCAGCTCCAAAAAGACGGCGATCTAGGAACCACGACTCCCGCTGTCTTCACCGTCGTCCCCAGCGCCTTACGTGTCAAAGCTCCTTTGTCTGTGTAGCAGGATCGGCTCTCGCATAGCCTAAGCCGTCGCTAAAAACGCCTCGCGGCAGGCGGTGAGCTTCTCGGGTTGTGTGCCGAAGCGCTCCTCATAGGCGGCCATGGTGGGTAAGAGACGGGCTTCCCACTTGACGGCGGCACCGACGGCGATCATGGAGAGCTTGTGCACCAGAAACGGGTTCTTCATGCGCAGCAGTGTCAGCCGTGCGAACTCATCGGCCTCGGAGCGCTCCAGCGGGGGACAGATCGCCGGGACGATCTCGTCCCAGAGCAGCGACTCCAGCCACGGGCCAAGCTCGGGGTGCTCCAGGGCTTCGCGCACGGTCTCGACTCCGTACTTGCTCGGGCCAATGCTGGCCATCGACGTATGCAGGCCGTTGAGAAGCCGCACTTTTCGTAGCTGGTAGCGCTCGATACTCTCGGCGACAATAATCCCGCCGGGATTTGCCGCCGCCAGCTCCCCCAGCGCGCCGGTGGGCTCGCCCTGGATCGCCCAGAACGTGTAGGGCTCGACAATGGCGGCGAGGGGATCGGTGTCATCTTGGGTGCAGATACGGTCCACCAGCGTGTCGCAAAAGACGCAGGCGCTGTCCAGCCAGGCCAGAAAGGCGGGATCAGGGGCGCACTCGGCGACCATGGCGCGGAGCTTGCTCCCATTTTCTGCGATCAGCTCCGAGGGCAAGACCGTCACGCCCGGCGCACCCGACTCCATGCGTGCCTTCAGCCAGGCTGCCAGCCGCCCTGGAAACGAGAGCTCCTTGGGCTCCGTGATCTTGAATCCTGACTCACTGACATTGCTGATGACGAGCCTGATCTCTGGATCGCTTGCCGTCGCCAAAACGGCTTGGGTATCGTCGCTGGCCGTGAGCGCACTCTCGATAATGGCGACTTCGCGTGCGGTATCTACCACACTGCCATCGGTGGCAAGGCCACGCTCACGAAGCGTGAACTTCCCACCGCTGGCCGTGAGGGCGCGCGCACGGTCATCGCCTGAGGGAGTCGAGCTGACCATGGTGATGGGCATCTGCGCCTTTTCCGCACAGTCGGCGATCAGGCCGCGCAGCAGCACGCCGGTTCCAAATACTAAAATCTTACTCAATTGATTACTCCGTCTTTGAAGAGGGCGATCTCGCGGCAGCCATTGCGCTCCGCTTTGGTTTGGTACTCGCCCGACGCCGCTTGGATCACCAGCGCAAGCAGCTCATCGGCGAGGACTTCGAGGGGAATGCCCTCTTCCACCAAGCGGCCCGCGTCGAAGTCAATCCAGCCGGGTTTGCGGGTGGCGAGGCCGGAGTTGGTGGCGATCTTAAAGGTCGGAGCGCACGTTCCAAACGGGGTTCCCCGGCCCGTGGTAAAGAGCACGAGCTGTGCGCCCGTGCCCGCAAGTGTGGTGCAAGAAACCACATCGCTTCCCGGCCCATACGCCAGCGCGATGCCCCCCCCGCCCCCGAGTTCGGGGGAGCCATTGTTCGGAGGCAGCGGCTCGCCGTAGCCCAACACATAGCGAATCGGAGCCGTTGCGCCGCCTTTCTGGATGCAACCCAGGGACTTCTCTTCGAGTGTGGTGATCCCGCCTGCTTTGTTGCCCGGCGCGGGGTTCTCCGAGATCGGCTCGTTGTACTTTCTAAAGTAGTCCTTGAAGTCGTTGATCATGCGCTCGATGGCGTGAAACGTGGGCTCATCGGCGGCGCGCTGCATGAGGAGCTTCTCGGCACCAAACATCTCAGGCACCTCAGTGAGGACGCTCACGCCTCCTGCTGCCGCCAGGCGATCCGACAAAACGCCGACGAGTGGGTTGGCGGTGAGCCCCGAGAAGCCATCGGAGCCGCCGCACTTCATGCCTAAAACGAGCTTGGAGAGCGGCTGGGGCGTGCGGACATCGTTTGCGGCAATCTCGGCCAGCTCACTCAGCAGACGCACGCCCTCGCCGATCTCATCGCTGACTTCTTGCGCGGAGAAGTAGCGTACACGAGCCCGATCCGCCACGCGAAACGCCGCGACTTGGTCCATGAGAGCGTTGTTCTCGCAGCCGAGGCCCATCAAGAGAACGCCCGCGCAGTTCGGGTGTGCCGCCAGCGCCGCGATCAGCCGCCGCGTCTGCTGCAAATCCCCGCCAAGCTGGGCGCAGCCGTAGGGGTGGGTGAAGGCGTAGACCCCGTCAATGCCGTTCTTGCCCGCGAGCTTTGCGTGCGCTTCGCGGGCGACCGTCTCGGCCATCTTATTGATACAACCGACCGTACACAGTACCCACAGCTCGTTGCGAATCCCGACTTTGCCATCGGCCCGAAGAAAGCCGTTGAATCCTCCCCCCAACCCTCCTCCTCCCAACCCTCCTCCCCGGCCCTCCTCCCAACCCTGGGAGGAGGGTTGGGGGGAGGGAGAGTAGGGGATGTACTCATATGCCTCGTTGGCCCCGAGCATGGTCTTGGCGTTGTGGGTGTGGAGCCAGTGTCCTGCCGCGACGGCTTGCGTGGTCATGGCAAAGGGCTGGCCATATTTCTTGACCACCGTGCCCGCCGCCAAGGGGTGCAACGCGATCTTATGGCCGGAGGGAATGGCCTGGTCGGTAAAGTAATCCGTGGTGCCGATACGAATGCGTGTTCCTGCGGCAATTGCCGGAGAGAGCAATACGGCCACGTCGTCGTCGGGGTGAATCTTAAGGGCGCGGGCTTCCATAGCCTCTAGGATTCACCGTGGCCGGGTCTAGCTCCTGCCAGAATTTCTTCTGCCGCTTTCTCACCCGAGCGCATCGCCCCGTTGATACTACTTGCGGCGGTGAACTCACCCGCAAAGTAGGTTTTGGGGAGCGTGGTCTGGTTTGTCGGAAGCTGCTGCCAGAAGTTCTTGGGTTGCGCAAACTGCGCGTAGGGAATCCGGTAGGCGCGGAGTGGGCGGTAGGTGGCGAGGGCGGACTGTGCGGTGATGTCGCCGGTGAACATGCGCCGCAGGTCGGTGAGGGCGGCGGCAAAGAGAGCGTCATCGTCTTGGTCGGGGATACCAATCACCGACGCGGAGAGCAGGTGCTCGCCGCGGGGGGCGTACTCGGGGGCGGTGTTGGTGAGCAGTGCGGCCTGATTGACAACGGGGTCGCAGTTGGCGTTGAGGAGAATCTTCCTACCCGCCCAGAGTGGCACTTTCCCCACGAAGTAGAGCGTCGTCGTGCTCACGCTGCCCTCGGGCGTCTTCACTCCCGTGAGCCGAGCGGCCTCGGGGGCTGCAGTGGCGACAATAACCGCATCGGCATCGAGAGACGCGAGGTTCTCAACGGGGGACTCCAGGCGGATATCCAGCCCTTCGGCGAGCTGTGCGGCGATGGCGCCCATGCCACGAGCTGGAAGAGTGGTCTCACCCTCGGAGAGCATCTTCCAGCAGAACTGAAAGACCCGCGCGGAGGTTTGCAGGCTACGATCGAGAAAAATCCCACCAAAGAACGGGCGGATAAAGTTCTCCATAAAGAGCGGCGAGAAGCCCCGGCGCTTTAAGAAACGCTCCGTGGTCTCATCGGGGCCGTCTAAGAGTGCGCTGATAGGCTTGGCTCCCACTTCTCCCGAGAGCCGCCAGGTGCGGTACTTGTCTTGGGTCGTCACGATCCCGGTCAAGAGCGAGGGAATCAGCGCATCCGGGTCGCGGCTTGGGTCAGAAAGCAAGTGGCGGCGATCCCCCTGGGCAATCAGCGCTCCTGGCTCAAAGGCCCGCAGATCAAGCGCCGCGTAGTCGAGCTGGCGCTTGGCGGCGGGGTAGGCGGTGAAAAAGACCTGAAAGCCTCGGTCAAGCGTGAAGCCCTCGACCAGATCGGAGCGCACCCGCCCGCCGATCCCATCGGATTTTTCGTAGACCACGACCTCTGCGCCGGATTTCTGGAGCTGTCGCGCACACGTCAGCCCCGCCAGTCCCGCCCCCACAATGATGACTTTCACGACACTATTGTATCGGGTCACAAGCCAGGTACACTTTTAGCAATGTTGCCCCTTTTGTCCGAGCCTCCTGCATTCTACGGCCCCCTTCCCGTGAAGTATCAAACAAGCCTAAGTGGCGTGGCAACTCTTCTGGAGCCTGAGCAGGCGCGGGTGCTTTTGGTGGGGCAGCGGGAGCAGCGGCTGCGGCTGGACATTGGCAACAACACGATCTACCACGGAACCCTGAGCCGCTTTATCTACGACGACTCCGAGGTGCAGAACCTGCGACTGGGAGAGAGCTACGGCGCGTCTTGGGGCGACTGGGGCTGGCAGGCGAGCTTGATGCAGCGCTCAGGTGGCTTTCTCGACCCGCTTATTAAGTTCTGGCATGACAATATCGTCCCGTTCTCCGACCCGCTTTTTAGTACGCTCCCTGGTGGACAGGCACGCCTTGCCGTCAAAAACCCCGCGCCTCTTTTAGAGCGCAACGGGAGTGCGGCAGCGCTGAGTGCCCTCACGCTAACCGCACGGCGGGCACTACGGCCCGGTCTGGCGGCGCGTGCGGTCGTAAAGCTTCCGGTGCAGGGGCGTGCGCAATTTCTCGACAATGGGGCAGTGGATCTAGGGCTCGGGCTGCTGGGGCAGACGCAGCTTGCGCCGCGCTGGAGCCTGCACGGGAACCTGAATTGGGTGCGTCAAGGAACCACGCGGGTGGGAGAGCTGACAGGCGGCTCGCGCTGGCTGACCGGGAGCGTCTTTGCCGCCGAGTTTCGCACCACGAATCGCACGACCCTCGTGGCCCAGCTAGAAGACACCGCCTTCCCCTTTCTCCGTGACCTGCGCGGGGGCAGCGGTCGGCGCACGCAGATGAGCTTTGGAGCCTGGCACGAAGCTGCGCCAGGCACTCTCTGGCATGCCTCGTTCTCGGAAAATATCAAGCCGTTTCGCACGACAAGCTACACGCCCGATGTCATGATCTCTCTTGGGGTTACGCGGCGGCACTAGCAAAAAAGGCGGGCCATCAGCCTAAGGATTTTTGCCAGGTTCCCGACCATATAGACCATAGAGGGTCAAAAGCCCTTGGGAGCCTTGCTTCGATGTCGTTTGAGTTTTTACCACTAGATAAAATACGTGCTGCGGAGGATCAGCCTCGTAAGACATTTTTCCAGGAGTCCCTGGAAGAGCTGGCCGCCTCGATCAAAGAGCGAGGTGTTCTTGAACCTATCGTGGTTCGCCCACATAAAAAATACCCAGGCTTCTATGAGATCGTCATGGGGGAGCGGCGCTACCGTGCGAGTCGGCTTGCCCAGAGGGAGACCATCCCGGCGGTCATCCGTGAGATGAGCGACGAAGACGCTGCCGCCGATGCGCTTCTGGAGAACTTCCAGCGCGAGGATCTCAACGCGATTGAGAAGGCCCGCGCCATCCAGAGCCTGCTCAAGTTCATGTCCTACGAGAAGGCTGCACGAATCCTCGGGGTGTCGGACACGACCCTGCGCCGCTCGCTCGATCTGCTAGAGCTTCCCGAAGTGATTCAAGCCGAGCTGATTACCCGCCCCGGAGCGATTGCTGTCTTCGGAGAAGGACACGCCCGCGCTCTGCTCGCCATCAACAAAGATCCACAGACCCAGATTCGCCTCGTGGAGAAGATCAAGGCGGAGAAGATGGGAGTGGGGGCGCTGGACCAGATCATCCGTGCGATCCAGCAGTACCCGACCAAAAAAGAGATTTTCCTGAGAGTCACCGGCTCCGTCGCCGACCAGATGATCCGCTCGTTTAAGGCGGGGGAAGAGAAAGCCAAGCCCTACAAGAGCCAGACCGCCAAAGACCACCTAAAAGGCATTGACCGCAAGCTCAACGAGCTCACCGATACGCTCGATAGCCGCATTGTTGAGTTTATCTCGGTGGAGGAGATGAATCATCTCCTGGCCTCGCTCACCCAGATGACCAAGTCTATCGAGTCGTTCACGGGAAAAGTGCGTCAGTCGCTGGAGAAGAAAGACTACGGCTTCCGCGAGGTCTATATCCACTGCCCGCTCTGTGGCCGCATCGAGCTGGTAGGGGCTGTGCGCTGCTCTATCTGCTGGACCGTGCTCCGTCGCTGCGTGGACTGTGGGAACTACGATGCTGCCAATGGCCGCTGCTCGATCTTTACCAAAGAGGTGACGGCGGACGAGGCAGAGACGCCGCGTGAGACCTCGCTGTCGTATCGCTGTGTGGAGTACCGTCCCAAGTTCGCTCCCAAGGGCCTGCCCGTTGCGGGTGAGGCACGGGGCGGTGGCGCAGGGCTCAGAAAGTTTTAGGAAGCGACTATGGGAATCGGCGCGAAACTACGTCAGGCAATCACCTCCAGTTTTATCGAAGTCCGCATGGATGATGCTGAGGCGCAGGCCGCTCCAGCACCCGTGCTTGTTCCGGAGCCCGTGCTTGTTCCGGAGCCCGTGCTTGTTCCGGAGCCCGTGCTACGCGGCACTGCGAACCGATGGTTCCCTCAATGATGACGTGGTCTATCGCGAGGCAATCTTGGCTCAGGTTCCGTTCACGGCAGAGCAGGCCATTGACGTGCTGGTAGAGCTACCTTCTGGGGTAACGTCACGCCGACGGTTCCAGGCGATGCAGGAAGCCATCTCGGTCGCCACCGATGATCTCTCTCATGCGGGGCACTTAGTCGTCAGTGATGCCGCGCAGAAGATGGTCTCTCTCAACTTGCACCTCAACCGCAGCCGCGAGGAGCTGAAGAGCTTCCGCCGTAATGTCGCCGAGGAGATGGATCGGCTCCATGAGCAGCTAAACCGCCTCCGCATCTTAGTGGACGAGACCAATGCCAACTACAACGCTCTCGATGAAGCAGGCCGAGAACGCGTGGATAACCTGACAGGAATTATTGCTTTCTTTGATGAGTTCCAGGCCTACTTGCGCTCGGAAGAGAGTGTTAATGAGGGCAGTGCTGCCGAGCTTCCCGCTTACCTAAGAGACGATACGGCGCGAAAACTCCTGGGAATGCACCAGGAAAAAGACGCGGCCTAAGCTGTGGTATAGTTTCCCTGTGGGACTTGTCTACTCCACCGAAAAAGGTCGTCTGTGCCCGGGGTGCAGCGAGTCGCCCTGCCAGTGTAAAAACGCCCCAACGCGCACGGTCGGTGATGGCTTTGTGCGGGTGGGCCGCGAGACCAAGGGCCGCAAAGGCGCAGGCGTGACCACTATTACGGGCCTCCCCCTCGACGACACGGCACTGATGGCGTTTTGTACCCTCCTGAAAAAACGCTGCGGCACCGGCGGCACGCTCAAAGACGGTGTGATCGAGATCCAAGGCGACCACCGCGATAAAGTCATCACCGAGCTCACCACGCAGGGCTACAAAGTCAAGCGCGTCGGCGGATAGTTTTTCTTTCCGATCAAGATCGTGCGGGGGTTAGGGGGCCAGTCGCGCGTCCGTGTCGCGGATGATGCTGCTGACGGCGGTTTTATTGAAGCCCTTGAAGCCCTCCCAGCGCTGAAGGATTTCGAGATGGCTGCCCAGTGCCCCGACGGTCGCGAATTTTTCGGCTTGCTCGCTCGTGAGCTGCCCGGCGGCCACGAGTGGCGTGAGGCGCTCTTGTGACACCTGCCAAGGCTCGCCGACCGTGAAGGCTTGCCAGAGCATTGGGAGGTCGGTGAAGGGAGCCATCACGGGAAAACCGGCGGCGTTGGCATCGTCTTTGACGCGCTGGCAGAGGAACTCGCACTCGATATGGTGCATCCCCGCGCTGGCGATAGACGAGCTGTGTAGGGCGCACCACAGGCCGATGGTTCCCAGAGTCGCTCGGGGAGCCAGCTCCACCGAGGCGAAGTCTAGGTCTAGCTCCTCGGGGGCGATGTCCACATCGGCGAAGATCACCACGCGGCTCTCAGGGTGCTCTAGAACCTGCGCCCCCCAGCCCGCCTCAGCCCCGGCGTAGAAGCGCTCGCGGCAGACAAAGCCCATCGCCACAAAGAGCCGGATTAGCGCCGGAAACGCCGCGCGGGAGCACCGATACGTGTGGTGGTCGTGGTTGGCCCAGCCGATTCCAATCGCCTCTTGCCGGGCGTACTGCCAGCGTGCGGCAGCGTTGCGAGCGAGGTAGTAGGCACGCTCCGCGGCGAAGAACTCCTCCGTAGCGCGGCCCCGTCCCAGCATCTTGGCATGCTTCTCGAAAAGCTCCTGCGCGGCGGCAATGCTCACTGCTTCGTCATCGGTGCGTGGGCGATGGGCAAAATCCGTCCGTGCGGCTTCGAGTCCCTCAGGGCGGGCTTGGGGTGCAAAGCCACGGTAGCCGATGCGCACGATAGGCATGAGCTCGCCGTGGGGCAGCGTGAGATGGGCGCACTGGTAGCCCGAGTCGTCGTCGCCGTGGCAGGCTTCGATGTTGAGGTCGTTCTTCGCCGCAAATGCGGAGATATTTTCGACGCCTAGCGCTAAACACGGCGTCGTGCGCTTGGCTTTGATACGGAGCCGCGGGAGCCGTGCGCCCGGATGCTCCCAGACCTCATCGCCCTCGGGGAGCGTGGTCTTGACCAGCCCGAGCGCCTCCCATTTTTCCGTCAAGCCGTTAGTAGGGGGCAAGATCCAGTGGTCTACGAGCGCAAGAATATCCACGCCTGCCTCATCGGCAAAGCGCTGGACGAGCTGCGCGATGAGCGGGTTCTGGGTGGCGAAGTCGGCAAAAAGCTCCTGAAAATAAGCGGCTGCCTCCGGGCAGCGCGGCCACGGGCCTGCCGTGTTTTCTGTGTTTGTCGAGGACGTACTCATGGGTTTAGTGTACCTAAACGATCAGTAGGGCCGCACTAACTTCACCGTTGTTTGGGTCCTGGTGTTGTTAGCGTTGGGATCGCCGAGAATCACGAAGATATCCGCGCCGTTGGCGCGGGAGCGCTGGGTGTAGGCGAGATAAAAATTCGTCCCGTTGCGTGCCCCGACATTGGCGGCGTTGCCGCTGCCATTTTGTGAGAGAACTCGTGCGGAGAGTGTCCGAAGCGTGTCGATGCGAAACGTGCCCGTGGCGATTGCCTGGCGCGTGGTGGTCGTGCCGCGCTTTTGCTGGTTGTAGCTCGTGCTCACCGAGAGGGGCTTGCTGACGAGAAAGCCTTGACCAAAGCTGAGATCCGTTGTGGGAAGCCCACCCTGCCGACCACGTCCCACACGCAGGCCGCCGCCTTGGAAGAGCGTGCGCTGGTTCCAGCCAAACCCAACTCCATTGGAGAAGTCTTCAAAGCGCTTGGTGGCGCTGTCCTCGCGGCGGCCCTGGCTGGAATCCAGCGAGAGGCTGTTGCCCTTGCGAGTCTGGACACTCGCCGTGCCTCCGACATTCTCATAGAAAAACGCGCCGCTGGTGAGGCGATCGGCTTGGCTATAATCCAGCTTAAAATCGTAGGAGAAGAGCGGGCCCTTATCGAACTGGTTGCGCAAGCTGGAGCTTGCCGACCAGCCCTTGCGATCTAGGTTCTGGACAAGTCCCATCGTGCTGATAAAGTCCGACGAGAGCTGAGACTGAATCAGCGTGTAGCTGGGCTTGCCGTTGGAAGAGCTGCTGTTGAGGTAAAGAACACTGTCATTACCCTTAGGCTGCGCCCCGAGCCAGGTCTGGGTGCGGCGCAGATAGGCAGTATTGCGACGGTCTTTGGCCATCCAGCCGTACGTCCCATGCGCCTCCGCGACCCGGTTGGCGACAATCCCGTAGATATTATCCGCCGTGGCTGAAACACCGACCTCGCTATAGAGTCCGAGGGCTTGCTTCACAGCAACCGCCATGTTATCCCGGTCGTACTTGGTCGAGCGTGCCTGCGAGGCCACGAGGCCCACGGACGTGGCTCCGTCGCGCCCGACGACTTTCATGCCGGTGTCGAACTGCTGGATGCGCTGGGAGTAGAAGAGCTCAGGCGCGGGAAGAAACTCACTTCCCTCGGCAAAGAACGGGCGACGGTCTGCGACAAACTGTTCGTTGTAGGAAAAGTTAACACTGGCGACGTTTTGCTCAATGGTCTGGAAGTCCGGGTTGATCGCCATCAGGCCTGTGAGGGTTGTGGAGAACGGATACTTGATGTCCATCCCGACGCGCCCACTCTGGCCGTTGGGCTTGGCGGTGGCAAATGTGTAGGGCAGAAAGACGGGCTTAGGGGCGACATCAGGCATGGGCTGTGCGAGCTGAATATCCGGGGCGTTCTGCGCAAGTAGGGAGAGGACCTGTCCTTCAGGTGGAACGGCGGGCCAGATCACAAAGTTGCTCTCACGGGTCATGGCCCGGATCAGCTGCATCCCAAACACTTTTGACTTGGCCGGGTGGCGCATCAGGCCAAAGGGAATCGCCAGCTCGCAGACCCAGCCATCCGCGACCCGCTTGCTCACGCCCTTCCAGTCGCCCGCCCAGGTGATGTTGTCCGCCGTTCCCCCTTCGAGAGTGTGGTAGAGCGTCCCAATCGGGTTGATCGAGAACGCCGAGAGTCCGCGATGGAGATGCTGGCTGTCTATCAGCACGGTGATGTGGTCGTCGCCGTAGACCGCCCCACTGCCGCGCTGGGTCTCACTCGCACGAATCTGCTCGGGCTGGGTGTCGTGGCAATAAAACGCCACATAGAGCGTCTTGCCATCGGTGGTCGCCCATGCCTCGGTTTTCTGGCTTACGGGCGTGCCGCTCCCAAAGCGCGCAAACTCCCCAGCCTTGAGCGCATCTTTCCAGCACGCATCGGAGAGATCACCATCTATCTTGGGCGGTGTTTTTGTGGTGGGAAGCGTGAAGCTCTGGCGCTGTCTTGCCAACGCCTGTATGGGAAGGAGCAACAAAATCGCTGCGAGTAGTAACTTAAAATTCATGTTGTGTTTTTTTGACGTCGGCCATTGAGGAGCGTCCCCAGCACGGTGTCGCGAACAAGAGTCTGGTAGATTGCCAAGAGGGCTCCTGTAGCCAGAGTAAAGACGACGAGAAATTTGAGGCCAGGGAGCAGAGGCCAGCTTCGGACCACACCCTGGAGCGCGATCACCAGCGGGATGTGGCTAAGATAGAGCCAGTAAGAAGCATCGGAGAGGTAGCGCAGGGTCTTGTTCTCACGAGTGATGAGGTGTCCAAAGAGCCCCAGCAGCCCAAAGATCATGAGCCATGTGTAGAGCACCTGAATCGCTCCGGAGAAGGCGGGAGCCGCTCCCATGGTAATGAGTCCCAGAGGGAGAACGACCAACAATGCGACCGGGAGCTGCCAGCGCCAGCTCTTTCCACTCGTGGCCCCTTGCTCAAAGTACAGCACTCCAAAGAAAAAGAAGATGCCGTAGTAGAGCAAGAGGTGCGGCGGCGGGAGCCACCCCACACTGGTATCGGGGCCAAAGCTTGAGCCTGCTGTTCCCATAAAGAACTGTGGGATAAGAGGCAGTGGCAGGAGCCAGAGAGGCCGCCACGATGCTCCTCCCTTGAGGCGTGCCCAGAGCGCAAAGCAGGGAAGTAGCCAGCAGAGAAACCACAAAAACCAGAGGTGGTCGAAGACGGGGGTGGTGAACCCGCTTGCGGTGATAAACGCGCCGTAGGCCGCACGCACGCTGAGCTGAGTACTGGGAAGGGCGGGCAGTAGTGCTTGGCAGCGCTCTCGGCCTTCGTCAATGGCGCTCTGCGGACGGGGAGGGAGGCGCAGGAGCCCGATGAGGGACTGCGTGGTTCTGGCATCGGCCTGCATAGACTCGGCAGGAGGCTGGCCCGCGCTATTCTTCCCCTGAGGGTTGGCTCCCTTGCTCAGCAAGAGCGCCACGAGCGTATCGTTGCCCAGAAACGCGGCCCCATGGAGTGGGGTGGAGCCATCGCCGTTTTTGGCATTGACATCGGCCCCTTTTTCGAGGAGGCGCTGCGCCATCGCCAGATCACCCTGCATCGCGGCCCAGCCCAGCAGAGTGACTCCAAACTCAGAGTCGCGGCCGTTGGGATCGGCTCCCTCCGAAAAAGTACGCGTGAGTGCGGGGCGCTTTACGGGCCGGGTTGCCTTCTCCGAGACCCAGTGCCCCAAGGGGAGGATCGTCACGAGGCCTAAAAGGCAGGGCAAGAGAACACGCTTCAGGCGCTGCGTCACCATGGCACGCAGGCCACGCCCCCGCCAGAGCATGGCCGTGAAGAAGCCACTTACTAAAAAGAAGAGCTGCATCCGGAAGCCGTGCACGGCAGCGACAAAGATCCCGAAGCCGTCGCTTTGCTGGACATCTTGGACGGCCCACGGCGCCCCGGGCACAAACGACATCGCGGCGTGGAGTGCGAGCCCAAGAAGCATGGCAAAGGCCCGGAGGGCATCAAGGTCGTGTCGACGGTTCATTTTAATTGTTTTTTACGCAGTAGAGCGTGTTAGCCGTGCGGATCAGCAGGCGCTCCCCGGCCAGGGCAGGCGTGGCCATGCACATGTCATCGTCGGTGAGGCGGTTGGCCTGGAGGAGCTCGAACTTGTCACCCGCTTTAAGAACATAGCAGATCCCATCCTCACTTAGGCAATAGATCTTGCCATTGGCGGCCCACGGCGACGCGGTAAACCCGGAGCCAATGGGCAGGCGCTCCCGGTCATAGAGCTGCTTGCCCGTTTTAGCCTCAAAAGCACTGAAGAGTCCCCGATCATAGAGCACGTAGATCCGGCCCTCATAAAACAGCGGCGAGGGGTTGTACGGCCCGGCGGTTGGGTTCGACCACGCGATTGCCGTCGCACTTCCCGTAATATCGCCGCTGGCTCCGGGGCGGATGGCGTAGAGTGGGCGTAGCTGATCGCCAACATAGCCCGAGCTGACAAAGAGCAGGCCCTCGCCGGTGGTTGGGGTGGGAATGGTGATACTGGACATCCCTTTAAGAGACCAGAGCAGCTTGCCATCTTGGGGATCGTAGCTCCGCACGGCGCGGGTGCCGGGGACTACCAGCTCAGTGCGCCCTCCGCTCTGCCAGGCAAATGGCGTCGCCCAGTTGCTTTTCTCGTCGCGCTCCACGTGCCAGAGGGGCTTGCCGGTCTTCGCGTCGAAGGCCAGCAGCTCCGCCTTTTCATCGTTGTCGTTGAGCAGAAAGAGCTTTCCCTGGTGCAGAACCGGCGATGCCGCGTAGCCCCAGCCAAAGCGCGTCTTTCGTGGCTCTAGCTTCTTCGACCACAGCTCTTTCCCAGACTTGGTATCGAGAGTAAACAGTCCCAGCCCCCCAAAGAGCGCATAGACCCGCTCACCGTCGGTGACCGGCGTCTCAGCACCGTAGCTGTTCTTAAGGTGCACGGTCGTGGTCGGCGGGCCATGAAACACCGTCTTCTGCCAGAGCATCTTGCCCGTCGTGAGACTCAAACAGAGCACATTAAACGAGTGCTCATCTTTGGGCAGCTCCAGCCGCTCGCCGCCAAAGTAGAGACCTTTTTTCGGCTTCTCGCCCTCGCCGGGCCGGACGACGGCAGTCACAAATATCTTATCGCCCCAGACAATCGGCGACGACCAGCTCTTTCCGGTGAGTGCGGTGCGCCAAGCGATATTCTCGGTCGCCGACCAGCGGGTGGGAAGCTTGCTGCTCGCGCTGATTCCTGCGGCGTTGGGGCCACGAAACTGTGGCCAGTGGGGTGTGTTTTGAAGAGGCATCTAGAAAATCCATTCTGCCAGCAAGGGCTGGGCATACTCTGAAAGCGCCGCGTAGGCATCGTCGGTGAGGTGCAGGCCATCGTCGATAAAGTAGTGCCCAGCAGGCGCACTGCCGGGAAAGAAGACTGTGTTACTCTCGACGTAGAGATCGCAGGGGAGCAAGCCCTGCGCAATCTGCGCATTGATTTGATCGATCTGCTCCCACTTGCCGAGCTTCTGGGGCGCTTTGATGATCCCAAAGTAGGCAAGCTTGGCGGCAGGCGCGAGCGCTTGTAGTGTCGTGCGGCAGGCAAGCACATTGGCGACAATCGCCTCGTCGCTCACTTCCGCGTTGAGGTCGTTGCTCCCGCAGTAGTACAGCACAAAGTCGGGGGATTCCTCGGTGAGCACAGTGGCAAGGTGCTCTGCCCAGAACGCGGTGACTGTCCCACCAATAGCGCGATTGGCCACGCGGCAGCCCGGCACGGCAGCTTGGACACAGCTCCACTGTTCAAAGATCGAGCTCCCGAGGATGAGAACCGTCGGTTTAAATCGAGGGGTGTCTTTCACGAGCTACTTGCCACTTGGTTTCGGGCGGTTGAAGAGTGCCTTGTTGGGATAGTCTTCTCCTACTGTTTGGCTTGGCTTGCCTTGTGCAGGAGGAATGATCCAGCTTGCTCCCGGCACGCTCGCCGGTCCCTTGTTCCAAGCCTCCAAGAGCTGATCAAGGTCTTTGGCCATACTACCAGGGTTCTGAGGGGGCATGTGGCTGTTGGGTTTCCAGCCATTTTCCATAAACATGGCCATCGTACTCATGCCAACGCGATGGCAAGTGAGACACTTATTGTCCTTGATGTGAATCGTGCGCATGTCCCAGTTTTGGCCACCGATCACATAGTAGGGAGATTTCTGGTTGAGGATAGGCACGACGTTTTTTGTGGTGCCTGGTATCTTGGCCGCATTGATGAAGGAATTCGTGATAAAGGGGTCGGCTTGATGGCACTGGACGCACTGAGGGCGTGTCGGCTCGGGGACACGGTACGCTCTATTGAAGCCGTCCGGATCGTCAATCCAAGGCATGACACCGCGCATGCGAAGCGTCTTCTGATCAAGCGTAACCCACGGCTGGATCTGATCGCAGCTCTCAAAAAACGCCGTCGCCCCCGTCTTTTTGTTGTAGCCAATCATCTGAACTGATCCAAGAACCGTCTCCGGGTCGCGAGTTGAGTTACGGCTGAAGCTGATCCAGACGACATCGGGGAGAGGCATGCCCGTGGCGGTACGCCCCTCGTACTGTTGGAGGGTGGAGCCAGAGACCGTGTCCTTGCCCAGCATACTGGGATTGTCGCAGTTTTGGTGGAGGTTACCGTAGGAGCGAACCCCTTTGACGTACAGAGGAATCTCGACAGACTGGCTAAGGTCTATCTTCGGAGGAACTCCCAAGTCGGGTTCGACCAGCTTGGCGTACTCGAAAGCGGTCTTGGGAAAGTTCCACCCACGCGGATCAAGCAAGCCCTTCTGGATTAACAATTTCTCGACGAAAGCCTTCTTTTCGGCTTCTGTCATTGGGCGAGATTGCCCTGTGGCGCGAGTCGGGACGAAGGGCAAGAGGATTGCGATGAGTGTAGAAATCATCCCGACGTGACGGGCAACTAAGTTCACATTAAAACTCCATTCTGTCAATTTGCTGTATTGTGCTTCTCGAAGAACCCAAGGATCTCCTCGGCGAGACTACGGTTCGGGTTGTCGAGGTGCGTGGGCCAGTCGTGGCCGCCACCGTCGATGGTGTAGAGAACGAACTCGGTCGCATCGCGCTTTGTTCCCCAGCGCGTGCGGGTGAGCTTGCCACTGGTTTTTTCCTCACGCTCGGTCAGGCTCAAAGACTTCACCCAGTGCGCGACCACTGCCTCCGTGCCGTAGTAAGGCCCCCAGCCATCACGGTTTTGCAGGTCGCCGTCCCAGAGCGTGACGTTATCTTTGGTGCCATGAACCTCCAGGATCGGGATGCGGTTCTTGGCCGTAAGAGTCTTGTCCCAGCCCACCATCATGCACCCGGCAATCGGCGCGATGGCACGGATCAGTGGGTTTTTCTGGCGGGCGAGATAGTAGCTGAAGTCGGCCCCGTTGGACATTCCGGTGGAGAATACCCGCTTGGGGTCGAGCGTGTACTGTTTCACTAAGTGCGCGATAAGCTGCTGCGCAAATTTTACATCGTTGATCTTCGGGTCTTGGAACTGGTACTCCACTTGGAAGTTGCGCTTGCCTTTCGCATCCGGGAGGCCATCGAGATAGGCAACGACAAATCTGTGGGAATCCAGAATCTTGGAGAAGCCCGCCCAGCTTCGCATGTCCTCCGCACTACCGCCAAAGCCATGGCAGACTAAAACCAGCCCTTGGGGGGTCTTAGGCACATCGAGCACATACGAACGCTCGCGGCCATCGACAGTTATTTTTGGCATCTACTTTCCTTGGAGCCTAGTCACAATTTTCGGGCGCTCTTGTTCAAGATACTTCGGATCGAGCGTGACACCTGCTGATGCTCCCACTCCGGCATAAAAGTCGGCGAGCCCCTTGCTCCACGCCCCTGAGACAGTCGCTGCCGCCGTCTCACCGCGTGGGTTCTTGCGGTTAAGCTCAGCCCCATTTTTCAGGAGCAGGTCTACCAGCTCGGTGCGGCAGAAGAACGCGGCGAGATGGAGCGGCGTATTACCGTCGTCGTTGGTCACATTGGGGCTTGCTCCGTGTGCGAGCAAGTTCTTGGCAAGCTCCGTATCACCGTAGACCATGGCTTCAAAAAGAAGATCTTTTGCGGCCTTGGCATCGTCGGCGACATGGAAGATAAAGTCATTGCTGAAGAGCCCACCCGGGTTCTGGAGCTGGAGAAAGTGCATGCCTGCGGGGGGAAGCGTAGCCAGCGCCACCGTGACCGTCTCCCCATCGATTTTTACCGTGCCTGTAATACGCCGACCATCCACGATGATACTTGCGTTGCTCATGAGGTGCCGACCACTGAGCTTCATCGGAAGGCTGCCGGGATAGAGAAGCGGAAAGACCTCGTGACCGCGCTGGTTCTGGAGGGGGCCGTAGGTCCAGAGTGCGGGCTGCGGGTGGTCGAAGTCCACGTTGGGACCGAGCTGCGCGGTGAGCGTTCCGATAAAGCGCCCCTCGGCGGCAGCCTTGATGAGCTCTGCGCGGGAGATACCGGAGTAGGTCTTGCCATCGAAGTGGAGCGCAAGGGGTTTCTTTTGGAGCAGCCCCTCGCCTTGGAGCACCGTGGCAGACTCTCGTGCGGACTGCTCTAGGGCCTCTAGGAGCGCGGTGGTCTCGGGGAGCTTGGCGGTAGCTGGGCTGAGCGTGACCTGGCGGGCAAACGCGCCCGAGAAGCCCGTGCTGCCTTCGAGCACCATGCTCCAGATGGGGTCGAAGCGTGGGCGACCTCCCCAGGACATGCGCCAGACCTCGCGCTCGGGGGTGCCCTGCTCGGCGATCGTGCGGAAGAAGTCGAAGCCGATGAGATTCAAGCGGCCTTGCGGCAGGATGAGCCAGCGGTCGTAGGCACCGCGCCAGGTGGGGGCGTCCATGCCCGTGCCTGGCGTGTTGGTGCTTACCAGAAATGGCATGCGATGACAGTCCCCACAGACGTTTGGTTTGGACTTACTGGGGTCGTTGTCGCCCTCGACATGAAAGAGCGCAAAGCCGCGCTGCGCCGTTTTCGAGAGCGTGTTGGTATAGGTGCGCTGCGGGGCAGGGGGGTAAGGCACACTCAGCAGAAACACCGCCATGTCGTCACGCTCCGCCTTGGTGAGCCGGCCGAGCTTGCCTTCGTCGTTCTTGGCACTATCGCCCATGAGCTTCATGGTCGAGGCGAGGCCACTGTCGATCAGCTGGCGTGGGCTACTCAGCGGGTCTTTTGGATTGCTGTTAGGCGCGACACTGGCAAAGACATGGGCGGAGTTGTTGCCGCCATACGGATCGCCGGGGATGCCATCCCAGTGGAAGGGCGCGGTGTCGCGCAGGCCACGAATGGGCATGGTCGAGCGGGGCATGATCTGGTTGCCGCCGGTGACAATCGGCGTGTCCAGTACCCAGAGAAGCTGGTCCGTGTGGCCATCGGGGTGGCAGCTTGCACAGGAGAATGTCCCCGTGGACGAGGCTTTTGCGGTGGTGAAGGCGATCCGGCCACGCTTCACGGCGGGGTGGGTCGGGTCATCGAGCGGGATCGTGGTGAGTGTCTTGGGCGCGGCGGGGTTGGTCACCTCCACCACCGAGACCGTGTTGGCAGCGGCGTTGAGCACCCAGGCACGCGAGAGCTTGCCCGGCTCCAGCGCGATCCCCTGCGGCACCGCTCCTACATCGGCTCGCCCCAGAACCGCGCCGGTCTTGGCATCCACCGTAAAGAGCTTGTCCGAACCCGCCGCGGAAGCGACCAGCGTGGAGTCGTCGTCGCTGACTTGGAGGGCGAAAGGCGTGGCAAGCGCTTGGTCCGGGGTGGGCTGATTGGGGAGCGCGGGCTCCAAATCAAAAAACGTAGGAGTAGCGGAGGGTGCGACGCACGTAATGCGATTCAAAAACGGGCGGTTCTCCAGCTCTTTCAGACCATGTTTTTTCGTCCCTGAGCGTCCATTCATGTCGTTGCGGGCATCGGTCTGGGCGATAAAAACGCGGCCCTTGGAGTCTACGGTCAGGCCATAGAGCAGGGTCCCAAGGGTGCTCACCGTCTCCCGCAGCGTGTCCGTCTTGGTATCGAAGATATAGAGATCGCGGTCTGGCACTTTTGGGTGCTTGACAATATCCACGACATGGCCCACGGAGAGCACGTTGTTGTTGAAGATCGAGTGCGCGTAGGCATCGAAGGTCACGAGCTTGTTGTCAAAGGGCTTGGTTCCCCCGGAGAGCTGGGTCTGGTTGCCGGACTCAAAGGGGAGCACATAGAGCCTATCGCCTTTGACGACAATCGCGCGTGGGTCTTGGGCAGTGATTGCCAGATGCTTGGTGAGCTGGCGCGCTCTCACATCCACCACGGCGATTTGATTGGCCGACGATAGCGCGACATAGGCTTTCTCGTTGCTGGCAAAGGCGATTCCCACGGGCTCATCGAAGCGCGTTGCCTTGGTCGCGGGGTCAATGTCCTGGATCGTGGCGAGCACCTGTAAGTACGTCGGGCTCTTGGGATCGGTGTCCACCACGCTCACCGAGTCCGAGAGATGGTTGGCGACCCAGACCTCTTTGCCATCGGGCCGAACCGCCACACTAACCGGCTCCACCCCCACCACGACACGCCTGACCATCCTGCGGCTCTTGGCATCGATGATGTCCAGAGTTCCCGCTGGTGTGTTGGCCACAAACACGCGCTGATCCCTCACCGCAATCGGCGAGGCTTGTGGGCTCATAAACGCCGGATGCCCAGTGGCTTTTGTCGCTTGCACCGCCCGGCTTGCGGGCCAGATCGCGGAGGCAATCAGCGCGAGGGTGCTACAAACCACCAAGAGACGCAGAGAAAACTTCATCGTAGGAAACCTTCCTGTCCATTTGAACTATTTTTTGGCCAAGTGGCCAGATTTTAACACCGCAACCTAAAATTGTCAAGCCGTGCTAGTGCGACACTCTAAGCAGGACTTCTTGACCGGTTTGGGTTAAAATGCCCCATAAGCTTATGATGATCTACGGGACTGCCCTGCTTGCTCTCTGCCACCTCTTAGGGGTCTTTCTGGGCGATCTGCTTGGGAAAGTGCTTGGGGTCAAGGCCAACGTGGGGGGGGTAGGTATTGCAATGCTGCTGCTGATCTTCATGCGACTCATCCTCCACAAGCGTGGCTGGCTCAGTGTAAAGTCTGAGGCGGGGATCCACTACTGGGGCGCTCTCTACATCCCCGTGGTGGTCGCGATGGCGATGCAGCAGAATGTTGTGGCGGCGCTCCGTGGTGGCCCAATGGCCTTGCTCGTGGCGGTGCTGACCGTGCTGGTGTGTGGTGGCTTTGTCGCGCTCCTCAACCGCACGGAGCCCAAGATTGCCGCGACTGAGGAGGCAGCTTAGCCATGCAGAGCCTTCTTCAGAAAGCCGCTGAGCAAAACGGGCTGATTGTCGCTTTTGCCTTGGTCGGGCTGATTGCTTGGCTCTCGGAGGCCCTCTCGCGGCGGCTGACTCTGGGCCGCGTGCAGGGCTCGGCGATTGCGATTCTGATTGGGCTAGCGCTGGCCTATCTCGGGGGAAGGCTGAGCGGAGGCACGAAGGGGCTGGCGGATCTCGTGCTCTTTAGTGGCATTGGCCTGATGGGGGGGACGATGCTTCGAGACTTTGCCATTGTTGCCACCGCCTGTGAGGTGCAGGTGAGTGAGGCAAAGCGTGCGGGCATGATCGGGGCCGTCGCGCTGCTTCTGGGCACGATCCTGCCATTTATTGTCGGGGTAAGCGTGGCATGCGCCTTTGGCTACACGGATGCGGTCAGTTTAACGACTATTGGAGCGGGGGCGATTACCTATATCGTGGGGCCTGTCACGGGCGCGGCGATTGGGGCGAGCTCGGAAGTGATGGCGCTGAGCATCGCCACGGGAGTGATCAAGGCGATTCTGGTCATGGTCGCCACGCCCGTCGCCGCCGGTTTGCTAGGCCTTAAGACCCCGCGCTCCGCCATGGTCTTTGGCGGGCTCGCGGGCACGGTGAGCGGTGTCTCCGCGGGGCTGGCCGCCACGGATCGCCGCCTCGTGCCCTATGGTGCTCTGGTCGCGACCTTTCACACGGGTCTGGGCTGTCTCATGGGGCCCTCGGTGCTCTACCTCGCGGTAAAATTCCTGGTGGGGCACTGACCAAACCGATGAATCTCTACACGCTTTTGGAGTCTCGTTTTCCGCACGACCACAGTGCGATCTGCCTGGAGGTGCCGGGGGGACAGGATCGCACCTGGAATGAGCTGGCGCAGGGTAGTGCGCGTATCGCGGGCTGGCTATCGTCGCTGGACCTGCCACGGGGCGCACGGGTGGCCGCGCCGGTGGAGAAGTCCCCCGAGGGGCTGATGCTCTATCTGGCGACTCTCCGTGCGGGCTTTGTGTTTCTGCCGCTCAACACAGCCTACCGTGAGAGTGAGCTGGCGTATTTCTTTGGCGATGCCACACCGAGCGTGGTGGTCTGCCCGAGCAAAAATCTCTCCTGGATCGCACCGCTCGCCCAAGTCGTGGGGGCACGGATGGCGACGCTGGATGACGATCGCACGGGGAGCTTGTTGGAGGCGTGCGCGAGCTTTCCCGATACGTTTGCCACGGTCGAGCTGCCCGACATGGCGCTGGCATCGCTGCTCTACACATCGGGGACGACGGGGCGCAGCAAGGGCGCGATGCTGACACATGGCAACCTCGCATCCAACGCGCTCGCACTGCACGACTGCTGGGGCTGGAGTCGCGACGATGTGCTCTTGCACATGCTCCCGATCTTCCATATCCACGGGCTTTTTGTCGCAGCCAATGGGGCGCTACTCGCTGGGGCAAAGATGATCTGGCTGCCCAAGTTTGATGTAAAGGCGGCGATTGAGCACCTGCCACGCGCCACAATTCTCATGGGAGTGCCCACTTTCTACACCCGCCTGCTCACCGAGCCCACCTTCACCCAGGAGGTCTGCCAGAGCGTCCGCGTCTTTATCTCTGGCTCCGCACCGCTGCTCACAGAGACATTCACCGCGTTTCAAGAGCGCACGGGCCACACGATCCTGGAGCGCTACGGGATGAGCGAGACGGGCATCCTAACCTCAAACCCGTACTTAGAAACCGACGGCCCCCGCTGCGGTGGCACGGTCGGTCGGCCCTTGCCCGGCGTCTTGGTACGCATTCAGGGCGAGCCCGGCATGATCGAAGTAAAAGGCCCTGGTGTCTTTGTGGGCTACTGGGGGATGCCGGAGAAAACCAAAGAGGAATTCACCGACGACGGCTACTTCCGTACAGGCGATCTAGGCCACTTCGGTGGCGAGGGCATCCCCGGGGACTATGTCTCGATTGTCGGGCGCGGAAAAGACCTGATCATCTCCGGGGGCTTCAATGTCTACCCCAAAGAGATCGAGAGCGTTCTCGATACGCTCGATGGCGTCGAAGAGAGCGCCGTGGTCGGTGTTCCACACCCTGACTTTGGTGAGGTCGGGGTCGCTGTCTTAGTTGCCAAGCCCGGCGCGACCCTTGACCCTGCCCCGATTTTCGCAGCGCTCAAGACGCAGCTTGCCAACTTCAAAGTCCCCAAACGCATTGTCGTGATAAACGAGCTACCGCGCAATGCCATGGGGAAAGTGCAGAAAAACCTGCTCCGAGAGCAGTATAAAGACGCGCTACGCTGAGGTTGCCCGCTCAAAGAGTGTAACCAGCTCGTTGGCATAGCTGTCCGTATCGAAGCCCTCGGTGGAGGCGATCTTTCCTGCTGCCAGATCAATGGCATTGCGAACCACCAGCGCCATCACACTGGGGGAGAACTCGCGAAACTCCCCGACTTCTTGTCCCCAGCGGAAGAAGTTCTCAAGGTCACAAAGCGATGCCTGGTGGGTGGCTGCCATCAGGGTCGGCAGAGGGCGTGCACTGGCGAGAATCTCCAGCAGAGCCACCAAGTGCTGGCGGCGTAGCTGCATAAACGCGAGGTTGGAGCGGATAATGGCTTCAAGTTTCTTGCGAGGCGTCGTCTCGGCGTCGATCTGTGGCCCCATGAACGTGCCAAATGCCTCAAAGATCGCCGCAGCCGTCTGCTCGATCAGCTCGTCTTTGCTCTTAAAATAATAGGAGATCACGCCCTTGCTCACCCCCGCCCGCTTGGCGATCTGTGCCAGCGATGCCTGGCCGTAGCCAAGGGTCGCGATGGTCTCAATCGTGCAGGCGATGAGCTGCGTGCGCCGCGCCTTCTCGATAAAAGACAGCTCTTCGGGAGCGCCAGGTTTATTTTCTGACCGCATGTTCAGAGTTTAGAACAAATCTACTTATTTTGCCAGAGCGACTTGAGCTTGTAGAGTTTTAGCGCGCTGAGCTGTGCCTTGCCGCCGATGGCTTGTACGGACACGCTCTGGGCATCGGCGCTGGGGATCACGGGCAGTGTTAAGTAAGTCAGGCCGTCGCTGGCATAGACCTCGATCACCGTGCGGTCGAGATAGATCGTCAGCCGCTGCGTGCCCTGCACAAAGGGCGCAGGGGCGCTGTGTCCATTGACCGTCAGCTCCTGCTGTTGGGCATCGAAGACCACGCTGACCCCACGCAGATTACACTCCACCTGGTCAGTGTCGCCTTGGAAGAGCTCCGCCTGTAGCTCGATTGCTTCCGCGCGAAAGCTGGGTATATTTGCTGCCTGATCGCTGCCCTCACGCAAGCTTTGAAGCGCCTTGACCGGCGTGCGCATCAAGCGTGGCCCCTGCGTCGTTGTCTTGAGAGTCAGCTCACTAGGAAGCGACTGGAGCTGGTTGAAGGGCATCCCCGGCGACGGTGCCTGAATCCAGCCGATCTGGATGCGCTTGCCATCGGGCATATCGCTGTAGGTCTGGGCGGCGTAGAAGCCTGCGCCATGCACATCCGGGAGGTTGCTGTGCTCGGGCGTAAAAGTGATCCCATCGAATGTGCCGACACTGTAGCGGCTATTGGCAGCCGTTAGTATCCATTTTGGATGATTTGTGTCTCCATCAAGCGGCAAGGGGAAGAAGTCCGGGCACTCGTAGAGGAAGTTATCGCCGCCGACGCTTCCGTTCACCAGGCTCACTTTTGTCCAGTCTTTCAGGTTCAGTGATGTAAAAAAGTGAACGGTATGCTGGTTGCTGGGTAGCCCGACATAGAGCACCTGCACCCATTTCTGGCTTGGCTCGTGCCAGAAGACCTTGGGATCGCGGTTGCCATCGGTGATTTGCGGAATCACTGGGTTACCACTGTACTTGGTGAACATCCGGCCATCGGTGCTGTAAGCTAAGCACTGCGTCGTTGGGTTCCCAGCGGCGGTATAGATCAGCACGAGTGGTGGCTGGCCGTTCTCGCCAAAACCACTTGTGTTTTTCCAGTCCACCACGGCGCTTCCACTAAACATCGCCCCGAGCGTATCGGGCGCGAGGATATCGCCGTGCTCTTGCCAGTGCACCAAGTCCAGGCTTGTGGCGTGGCCCCAGTGCATGTTGCCCCAGCCCCAGCCGTAAGGGTTGTGCTGGTAGAACAAATGGTACTCACCGCGATAAAAAACCAGCCCATTAGGGTCGTTGAGCCAGCCACGCCGCGACGAAAAGTGAAGCAGAGGGCGTAGCGGCTCCTGGTAGAGACTGGCTTCGTCCGGAAGCAAGTCGCTCTGGACAATCGTGCTCAGCAGCCCTATCTCTAGTGTCAACGTCAGCGTCTTGCCCTTCCACGCGCTGACATCCTTAAAGGCCCACCAGTCCGGCTTGCCGTCTGCGAGGCGCACAGCGGCGATAACCTCCACGTGCCCACCGACTCTCATTTCCAGCTTGCGCTCCGGGACGCTCTCTTGGATGGGCAGGTGCAGGTAGCGGTGCGTGATCGCAAGCTCGCGGGTTTGTATCAACTCAGTGTCCTCCACCACCGTTGCGTGCGCCTTGGGCGGGAACGGGGCGTTTGAATCGTAGCACAATGGGGGCGGCCGCAGCAAAGCTGAGCAGGATCAGAAAGAAGCCATCGTTGAAGCCCATGGTCTGAGCCTGAAGCCCCACTTGCCGCGCGATTCCCCCAAGCGCGGCGCCTTTTGCCAGTACCGGGCTCATGCCATGTGCCACTAAATTAGCAGCAATGGCGGCCTGGCGCTCTGCAAGCGCGGCGTTTCCGGCGTTCAGCGACTCAGAGAGCATGGCCTGGTGGAAACGTGTCTGGTTGGTTAGGTAGGTTCCTAAGATCGCAATCCCGAGCGAGCCGCCGAGCTGGCGGGTGAGCGAGATCAGCCCCGCTGCCTGCTGCACCTCTTGGGGCTTGAGTACCGCGAATGCGATCTGGTTGATGGGTGTGAAGAGAAAGCCCAGCCCCAGGCCACGGATGACTAGTGTCAGTGTGAGGCTATCGGTGCTGATCTGTGTCGAGAGATGCCCTAGATTCCACATCGAGAAGCAGAACAAGATCATCCCAATCCAGATCAAGAGGCGTGGGTCGGCCTTGCCTTGCAGTCGTCCACAGATAATCGCGGAGACCATCGTGGCAAAACCGCCAGGCATGAGCGAGAGCCCGCTCGCCGTGGGAGTCAGGCCCAGCACGAGCTGCGTGAAGAGCGGGTAGAGGAAGATTCCCCCATAGAGCCCAAAGCCCAGCACCAGAAAGAGCACGAGCGTCGCACGGAGCTGCTGGTTCTGGAGCACTTTCAGATCCACGACGGGCGCTATATTTCTCGGTGAGAGCAGCCAGAAGCCCAGCGCCACCAAGGCAAGTACCCCAATAACCGTCAGCTTGACGATCAGCTCGCTCTGGAACCAGTCGTCTTTGTTGCCTTCTTCTAAAACATACTGCAAGCAGCCCAGCCCAACTGTGAGAAGCCCAATTCCGAGCCAGTCCGCCGGGCGCTTGCCCCGGCCAAAGGGTGAGTCTTCGAGAAACGCCGTCACGGGAAGCAGTGCCAGCAAGCCGAGCGGGATATTGATGTAGAAGATCCAGTTCCAGTTGTAGTTGTCGGTGATCCAGCCCCCCAGTGTCGGGCCGACGGTCGGGGCCACGACGATTCCAATCAGAAAGATCGCCTGCACCATGCCTTGCTCTTGCGGGGGAAATATCTCGCGGAGTGTTGCCTGTGCCGTCGCGAGCAGCGCCGCGCCGCCCGCACCTTGGAGAATGCGAAACAGGATCATCTGCCCCAGCGTCGTGGACATCCCGCAGAATAGGGATGCCAGGATAAAGAGCACGATCGAGGCGATGAGATAGTTGCGCCGCCCAAAGCGCCCCGCCAGAAACGCCGTCATGGGCAGCACGACCACGTTGGAGAGAATATAGCCAGTCGCCACCCACGCGATCTCCTGCGTGGTCGCGTTCAGGTTCCCCGCCATCTGGGGAAGTGAGACATTGACAATGGTGGTGTCGAGCACCTCCATCACCGCCGATGCCCAGAGCCCCAGCAGAATCCACCACCGGTACGGGCTAACGGTGCTTGGCATTATTTTTTCCCGTCCCAGCCCTTGAGGATGCGCTCAGGGTGCTCGGTTTTATCCGCCGTGTCCACAATTGCCACGCAGCTCATGCCTTGGGAGAGTCCCTCCAGATCACCATCGAGGGCGATGCGCACCGGGATGCGCTGGACGACTTTGGTGAAGTTTCCCGTGGCATTGTCGGGAGGAAGTAGGCTAGTGGTCGCTCCCGTCGCGGCTCCGATCACCGCCACATGGCCGATGACCGTCTTGTTGGGAAGCGCATCGACATGCACCACAACCGGCTGCCCGACCCGCAGATCACGAATCTGGGTCTCCTTGAAGTTTGCCGTTAGCCAGACCGTCTTGCCCTGCGTGAGAGTCAGAATGGTCTGCCCTGGCGAGAGCGCGGCTCCCACATTGGCGGTCTTGCGCACCACAATGCCCGAGGTCGAGGCCGTGAGCGTGGTATTGGCGAGCGCTTTGCGGGCGCTGGCAACTTGTGCCGCGGCCTGATCCACCTGGGTCTTTGCGGCGGTCACTGCCTCCCGCTTGGCGGTTACCTGCGACTGTCCCGCGTTGGCCGTGGCGAGCTCCGCGGCAAGCTGGGGATTTTGGGCAGTGGTCGCCGCGAGGTTCCCTGCCTGCACCGCCACCTGGCCACCCCCTGCCTTCGCCAGCCCGACGCCCGCCTCCGCCACTTTCGCTTGCTCTTTCGAAGCCTGCGCGGCCTGCTTTGCCGCCGCGTGGGCAGCGCGCGCTTGCAGGATCTGCGACTCGACACTCTTTACCTGCGCCGCCGCCTGATCCACCTGCGACTCAGATTGTGCGACTTGCGCCTGCGCCTGCGCCACTTGCTCTTTGAGTGCCGCGAGGCTGGAGCGGGCTCCCTCGGCCTGGGAGTGGATCGCGTCAAACTGCTGGCGTGTCACGGCGTCTTTTTCCAAGAGCGCCTTGTAGCGGGCCTCATCGCGACTGGTCTTCTCGACCTCGGCCTCGGCACCGGAGAGGCGCGCGGAGATCACGTCCACACCCTTTCGCGCCGTCTCGACGGCCTTTTTCGCCCCGGCCAGCCCCGCCCGCGCCGTGTCTGCCTGCGCTTCGAGCTGATGGACGGTTGCGGCAGCGGCCTCCGCTTGCAGACTGACTTGTGTGGCCTGTGCCTTGGCGGCGGCGAGCTGTTTCTGTGCCTGAGTAAGCTGGCTGGCGCTGGTCTTGTCGGCGAGGGCGACCTGTGCCTGTGCGCTCTGAGTGCGGGCCTGCTGGATCGCCTCAGCGGCGCGGGCACGCTGGATGGCGGCGTCGGTGGAGCGGGCCTGGAACTCAAGATTTGCAACGGCCTGTGGCACCTGGCTCTTCATTGCCTCCAGCGCCGCCTCCGCCTGAGCCAGCGCCGCCTTTTGGGAGTCACTGTCAATTTTTGCCAGTAGCTGCCCTTCTTTAATCTCGTCGCCCTCGCTCACCGTAATCTCTGAGAGCACGCCTCCGATCACGGGGCTGACATTGACCAAGTTCCCTGTGAGGTAGGCATCGTCGGTCTGGACATGGGTGCGACCCCAGATATACTGTTGTGCGCCATAGACCGCGCCACTGCCCAGCACAAGCACTAGCAGAATCAGCGGAACGGGCGAGCGTCGCTTGGGGGGCTCTGGCGTGGCAGGGGGCGCCCCGGCGGGGTTGGGTTGTTGTGGCTGACTCATCGTGTTTTCTCTCCTGTGGCGCTCTCAAAGCGGGCGCGGGCGCTATGGTAATCGTAGAGGGCATCGACGGCGGCGTTCTCGGCGCGGACAAGCGCGGCCTGGGCATCGCTGAGCTCTAGAAAAAGCCCGACTTGTCCGGCGTAGCGCACTTGGGCGAGATCGCGAGCGGCGCGTGCCTGCTCCGCCGCAACTTGTGCGGTCGTAATTTGTTTTAAGGCGGTGCGTAGATTTAAGTAGGCCTGCCGGGCTTCGAGCGCGGCATTGCCTTTGGCGATTCCGACAAGGCCCTGCGCACTCTCCGCACGTAGCTTTGCCTCGTCAGTGCGGGCGCGGGTCAGACCGCCGTCACTCAGGGGAATGTTTAGCGAGATGCCAAGAGCCGCCGTGCGCTGGCGCGGGTACTGAAACGATGTGGTCGGGTAGTAGCTCCCCGTCGCCTGGAGCGCGACACTGGGTTTATCCGCCACCCGCGCCAGAGTCACACCCAGCTCGGTCGCTCGGGCCAGGGTCTCGGCCTGCAAGACATCATCGCGGCTCTCGGCGAGTTTGTTCACCGTGGCTTCGTCGGGGAGCTCGGGGACGGTCGCCACTTGCTCCAGCTCAATCTTGGTGTCCAGCGGCAGATGCACCGCATCGTTGAACGCCGAACGGGCCACCGCTTCGCTGTTTTTCGCCACCTCGACGGCTTGCTCGGCCTGCACCAGCGCGGTGCTGGCGCGGAGCAGATCCACTTTCTGGCCCACCCCGCCGTCAAAGAGGGTTTGCGCCTGCTTCTGCTGGGTCTGCGCCGCCGTCAGTGCTGCCACCGCGACACTCATCTGATCACGCGCCTTCAGCAGTCCGAAGTAGGTCAGTCTGGCTTGAAGCTTCTTGGCACGAATCGCCGTTTCTACCCCAAACGTATCCGCGAGGCTCTGGAGCCGCGCCTGGCTGGTCGCGGTGCGCACTTGGCCGTAGAGATCGAGCCGCTGCGC
The DNA here is from genome assembly GCA_026392155.1 of Armatimonadota bacterium. Classification (GTDB taxonomy): domain Bacteria; phylum Armatimonadota; class Armatimonadia; order Armatimonadales; family Armatimonadaceae; genus Armatimonas. Next base: position 29,160 of record JAPLCP010000150.1, read on the forward strand.
CAGCGTGATCGCGAGGCTCTCGGTGTGATCGGGCAATGCGGTAAATGGCGCGGCTCCCGGTGTAAAGACAATCCGAGTCGGGCTGTCAAAGCGCAGCGCACTGGCGCTCGCCGAGAGCGTCGGCTTGAGCGCTGTTGTGGTGGCATCGGCACGCTTGCTATCGGCCTCCACCGCGCGCCTGGCGTTCTTGACCGTCGTGCTGCGCTCCAGCGCCTGGGCAATCGCTCGCTCTAGCGTGAATCTTTCTACTTTTTCTCGGGGCGCTTCCTGCACCCAGACTATCCACATTCTATTTCTCTTTCACCCCTTCGCTTGCCGCACCCAAGGGGTACCCAGGTGGCGGTGGTGCCGCCGGGGGAGGTTAATCCACCGATCAAAATCTTCGTCAGTGTCTCTACCAGCGCATCCGAATCAACGGCTCCACTGTGAATCAGTTCGTCGTACTCGATATCTCGCAACACGCTCACAAATGTCTGGAGTGCGGTGCGGGTATCCAGACCTGGCGCGATCTCACCGCAAGCTTTTCCCGCCTCGAAGATTGCGCTGAGGCTCTGCATCATCTCCTGAAACACTACCTGATACTCTGGGTTGGTGCGGATCACGGCGACGGGCGCACCGCCAAAGGCAATCTTGCGCTCCACAAACTTCCCTACCAGCGCCCAGCGAAAGTATTTTTCGAGCTTCGCCAGTGGGGATAGAGTTGGATCAAGCTGCGACAGCCCCGCTTGACCACGGCGGATATTACGGACAATGGAGGCCACCGCAATGGCTTCTTTGTTAGGAAAGTGTGCGTAGAGCGTTGGCTTAGTTACCCCCGCACGGGCAGCAAGCGCATCCATGGTGAGTGCCTCGTAGCCGGTCTCCAGTGTCAGCTCACGGGCGGCATCAAGAATGGCATCGGTGCGCCGCAGGCGCTGTTGCTCTCGTAGGCTCTCTTGCATCTTTAACTCTGTAGTAAAGTTTTTTACCGTGTAGTAAAAGTTTTGTCAAGCGAAAACTTCAGGTATATTTCTCTCATGAAAAAAGCAGCAAAATACATCGCAACTTTTGTCCTAGGGGGCGCTGCCGCTCTCGCACTGGCGCACCAGCAACCAACCCCAAACCCAGACTCCCAGTACCGTCTTGGGCCGGACTCCCTGCCACAAGAGGGCGTGCCCAAAGGCGAGATCCGTGGGCCCTTTGTGATCCAGAGCAAGGCTTACCCAGGGACGCAGCACACCTACTGGGTCTATGTCCCCGCCCAGTACGATCCCGCAGCTCCTGCCGCACTCATGGTCTATCAAGATGGTCAAGCGTTCAAGAACGAGAAGGGCGACATGCGGGCGCAGAACGTGATGGACAATCTTATCTACCGCCGCGAGATCCCCGTGATGATCGGGGTGTTTATCAATCCAGGGCGCACGCCGGAGCAGCCCGAGCCCAGCCCGAGTGACTGGGGCGATCGGACGACCAACCGTGGCACGGAGTACAACTCGCTGGACGATAAGTACGCCCGTGTGGTCACCGAAGAGCTAATGCCCGCGCTGGAGAAAGACTACAATATCTCCAAAGACCCAGAGATGCATGGCATTGGCGGCTCCAGCTCGGGCGCGATAGCGGCGTTCACGGTGGCGTGGGAGCGACCCAATGCGTTTCGCAAAGTCCTGAGCAATGTTGGTAGCTTCACCAATATCCGGGGCGGCCACCAGTACCCCGATATCATCGCCAAGAGCCCCAAAAAGCCGATCCGTATCTATCTCTGTGATGGGCGCAACGACAACCGAGGGATGCGGGGCGGGGTCTACGACGAAAAGTGGGACTGGTTTTTGCAGAACGTGCGGATGCAGAAAGCCCTCACGCAGAAAGGCTACGACCTCAACTACACCTGGGGCATGAACAACCACGGACAAAAATACGGCGGTGCGATCATGCCAGACATGATGCGCTGGCTCTGGCGAGATGGCCCGGTCTCCACAGATCCCAAAGACATGGTCGAGCGTGGCTTCCGTGCGCCCGCAACGAAGAAAGACGCTGTAAAATAGCCCTATGAAACGAGTCGTAACTTTTGGTGAGGTCATGCTTCGCCTCTGCCCCCCCGGCTACCTACGCTTGCTCCAGGCCACGTCTTTAGAGATGACCTTCGGCGGCGCGGAAGTCAATGTCGCGGTCTCTTTGGCCCAGCTCGGTTTGGACGCGCGTTTTGTGACTCGCCTGCCTAAAAACGATGTGGCGCAGGCGTTTATCAATCAAGTGCGCGGCCTCGGGGTAGACACCACCAAGATTCTCCAAGGTGGAGAGCGCATGGGCGTGTATTTTGTGGAGAAAGGTGCCTCACAGCGGGCCTCGACGGTACTTTATGACCGGGCCAACAGCGCCATCGCCGAAATTTCTCCCGACGAGCTGAGCTGGGACGAGATCTTCGAGGGGGCAACAGCGTTCCACACCACCGGAATCACGCCCGCTCTCTCGGACAGCGCGGCGGCGGCGGCGATTGCGGGTGCAAAAGCGGCAAAAGCCAAAGGTATCTCGGTGAGCTGTGATCTAAACTACCGCAAGAAGCTCTGGAGCAGCGAGAAGGCTGGAAACGTGATGGGCGAGCTGATGCCCTACGTCGACTGGTGCATCGCCAACGAAGAAGACGCCGAGACGGTCTTTGGGATCAAGGCAGCAGACTCGAACCTTACCAGCGGCGCACTCTCTCACGACGGCTATATCGAGGTCGCGCAGAAGCTCACCGAGCGCTTCCCAAATCTAAAAGGCGTAGCCATCACCCTCCGCGAGTCCTACAGCGCCAGCCGCAACGGCTGGTCCGGGATGCTCTACACGAACAGCACCGCGCACTTTTCCCGTCACTACGATATTGATATCGTGGACCGCGTTGGCGGCGGCGACTCGTTCGCAGCGGGCCTGATCTACTCGCTCGTGAATGGGAAGTCAGCGCAAGAGTGCATCGAGTTCGCCATCGCCGCCAGCTGCCTCAAGCACTCCATTGTCGGCGACTTCAGCTACATCAAGCTCTCCGAGGTCGAAACCCTGCTTAAAGGCGATGGCTCCGGCCGTGTCCAGCGCTAGTAAATCTCCTCTCAGGGCTTCGGGAAAACGGGTATTTTTTGCCATCCTGGAGCCACCTTTATTTCGTGTCTTGAATTCTGTATAATCTCGCTGGAAGGATTATTGATTATGAAGGTTCTCTCTCTACTGGCACTCCTCTCTCTTCTCGTTGGCTTCCATTCTCCTGCACGGGCACAGAATGAAAACACGATCATTCTAGAAGAATTTCGCATGAAGCTGGTCAAGCCTGCTAGCTACACTCGCTCTGCTAAGGACGAAGTCTATCCTATGGTACTGGCTTTACAGTCTCCGGAAATTGATCGCTATAGCAATAGATTTACAAGCAACAGCACCTCTTTTACTTATAAGCTACTGGGGGGGATCTATCTGATCACCTCACCGAAACCTAAAACAGGTCTTCAAGAGCAAGTAGACAATGCTTTGCCAAGTGACCGTGATGTTGAAGCGATTGGTAAGCTAATCCCAGGGATGGCCATCGAGAAAAAAGCACAAATTACAGTGGGGGGGCGCAAAGCTCTCTCCGTTCTTGCCTCTTTGGACATTAGTAAGACACATGGGATTCAGGAAGAGGCCACGCTCCGACTGATCTTCATGGTCTATAAAAACACCCAAATGACCTGGCTTTTTGCCGGGATGAATGCCGACTTTGACAAGAGTGTGAAGGATTTTGAGAAAATGATCAATAGTATCCGTTTCCTTGACGATAAGCCGCTGACTGAAAAGCCTGCGACACCAGCGAAACCTGCTCCGAAAAAGGGCAGTGGTAAAGGGAAGTAGATGCTTCCCAAAGCTTGGCATGGGGTCTGGCGAGGAAGCTTGACCCTGCGCCCTCCTCTGAAAAACTTCCCGGAGACCCCGGCAATGGAGCTAAGGATCACCCCAAAGGAAAAAGATACCTGTAGCTGGGTGCTCGCCTACAGCGGCCAGCCCGAGCGCCGCTATGAGCTCCAAGGGTTTGCAGATAAGCCAGGAACCTTTATCCTCGACGAAAAAAATGGGATTCTACTTGATGCCGTGCTGGAAAATAACGAGCTGCTGACTGCCTTTGAAGTAGAAGGCAGGCTCTTGCTCACCCGCTATGTCCTCATCGCTTCCGGCATTCAGTATGAAACTCGAACCTTCCAGCGCGGTGAACTCGGCCCCCATAAAGTCGCAAGCTGGAAGTCCCAGAGCCTCCAAAGTGCTCTGCTCAAGCGTTCCTGACGCATGGTAAAATGCCCAGCAGATGCTCCCCGAGAAGAATGAGATGCGACTGCTGTCGCTTGCCGCTATTTTATATGTGGTGCTAGCGCTTCTCTTCTGGCCCCCCGTGACGACGACGATGGACGAGTCGGCGTACCTTAACTTTGCCTATGTTCTGCGTCAAGGCACATTCTACTCCGATGTCGCGCATGTCACGACAACCATGTATATCACTGCGGGAGAGCACTTCACCATTAAGTACCCTCCAGGGATGTCACTCTATCTGGCCAGCTTGAGTTTTCTGGGATGGCCCGTTGTCATGGGGGCAAATATCTTGGTGCACCTAACAACCTTTTTTGTTGTAGGGCGGCTCTTGCGGCATGTGGGTGCCTCTGCGCTTTTTGCCTTGCTTTTTTTATTCCATCCGACTGCGGTGATCTATAGCCGAACCCTGATGAGCGATCCTTTGGGGGGACTAGCTGTAGCCGTAGCCTTTCTTGCACATATACGCGCGCGTCCCCTATTAGCAGGCTTGGTGTTGGGGACTGCTGTCTTGGTAAAAACCGCCAATGGAATCGTTGTTCCATTGGCAATACTAGGAATTCTTATCGAAGAGTTATTACCTTGGCGTCGGTGCACTTTCACGCAGCGAGTTGCGCAACTACGTCCCGTGATTTTTCTTGTCTTAGGAGCATTGCCAGGAATTATAGTAGCCTACCTCTACCAAAAAATAATCCAGCAAGGTGGGTGGGCAAAGTATGATGCTGGATCTGGGGAACTGTCAGATCGTTTTAATCTTACATATTTTATGCAACACTTTCCCTTTTATATTTTGGCTACGGGATTAATTTTCCCTGGAATGGTTGCTGCTCCTATATTCTATCGGAAGAAAGGTTGCTGGTTTCTGCGCCTTGCTATTCTCGGTATTATACTATTCTATAGTCCTTATTTTTTTCTGGATGCAACTAATCAACCACTGGAGTCTTTTATTATTGGGCAGCGATTCTTGTTAGCGATCTTGCCTCTGTTTATTGTTGCTTATGGGAAAGTTCTCACGGACTTCTTAGCGCCTCGGCTTTCACCACGCCAGTGGCTTATCTTGGCTGTCGTGACTGGGGCGTTGCTCTTTCTGGGGACAGGGGCGGTTCACTGGCGTCACCAGAAAATGCTACGGACGCTAGAGAGCCTGCGGAGCGATATTGGTCGTGAGGTTCCTGAGGCTGCGGAGCTAGTGTGTACGGCGCATATTGGCAAGCTCCTCCACCCCGCATGGACAGGCCGTCGGCTTTATGATTCGATAAACGGCGAAGAGGATGGCTTGAAAGTTATCTCGCAGCGCTTAAGTGTCGGGTCAGAGCCGGTCTATCTGGCGCTGTGGAGCCGTGAGTACCGTGCAGAGACGCCACGTGAGCAAGCGCTCTGGAAAGCAGTTCATGAGAGGTTTAAGGTGCGCGATGTGCCCGACCGCTCTCACGATGGGCTTCAGCTCACGCAGATTCTCGCGGAAAAGCTGTCCGTACGATAAAATACTCCTCGCCTGCGGTGTTTGCAAGCGAGAAGGCGCTGTCGCTGAGTGAAGAGAGTTTTGTGGGGGGAAAGTGATGGGCGATAGTAGAGCATTTTTAAGTCTGACACGGGAAGCGCCGAAAAAGCGTGCGGTGAGTGAGCGAGTTCGGGACTGGTCGGAGGTCTATCTGCCGATGGCTCCGGAGAAGCTTCGTGCTCAGGCATCGCGCTGCATGGACTGTGGCGTTCCATTCTGTCATAGTGGTTGCCCGCTGGGCAATCTTATTCCCGATTGGAACGATCTGGTCTACCGAGGGCGCTGGCAGGAGGCACTTGTCGCCCTGCATGCCACCAATAACTTCCCCGAGTTCACCGGACGGCTCTGTCCTGCTCCGTGTGAAGATGCCTGCGTTTTGGCGATTAACGACAAAGCAGTGACGATCAAGACGGTCGAGCAGCGCATCATTGACCATGGGTTTGAAGAAGGCTGGGTTGTGCCGGAGCCGCCGCAGAACCGCACGGGCAAGCGCGTGGCCATTATTGGCAGCGGTCCCGCAGGTCTGGCGGCGGCGCAGCAGCTCAATCGGGCGGGGCACTGGGTAAAAGTTTTTGAGCGCGATGACCGTCTAGGCGGGCTAATGCGCTACGGCATCCCCGACTTCAAGATGGACAAGTTCGTGCTAGATCGCCGTCTCAAGCAGCTCGAAGACGAAGGCATTGTTTTCTGCACGGGGGCCAATGTCGGGGGAAATGTGACCGTCACCGAGCTGCGCCGCGACTTCGATGCGGTGCTTCTCTGCACGGGAGCGCTCGCTCCACGAATGCTAGATCTTCCTGGTGTGGAGCTAAAGGGTGTTCACTATGCCATGGACTATCTCGTGCCGCAGAACAAGCGCAAAGCGGGCGATAGTTTGCCCGTAATAGATGCTAAAGACAAGCATGTTGTGATTATCGGTGGTGGCGATACGGGGGCAGACTGCTACGGCACCGCGACGCGGCAGGGGGCAGCATCGGTGACCCAGTTCCAGATCCATCCTGAGCCGCCGGTGGACATGCCCGAGCTGAATCCCTGGTGGCCTCAGCCTGCCCATATCCTCAAAAACGGCCCCGCACACGAAGAGGGCGGCGAGCGGGCGTGGGGGGTTCATACGACGCACTTCGAAGACGATGGCAAGGGGCATGTCAAAGCGCTGCACGCGGTACAAGTCGAGCGCATTGAGCGGGCGGAGGGAGGACGTCGCATCGTGCCCGTCCCAGGATCCGAGACGATCTACCCGGCGGATCTGGTACTGGTTGCTATTGGCTACACCGGGCCGGAGCGCTCGCCGCTCACGCAGTTCGGGGTCGAGCTGGATGCGCGCGGGAATGTGAAGGTGGATGAGGACTACATGTCGGTCAATGTGCCCGCGGTCTTTGCGGCAGGTGACTCACGTCGCGGCCAGAGCCTGATTGTCTGGGCAATTGCGGAGGGCCGCGAGGCGGCGCATGGGGTAGATCAGTACCTCATGGGAGTCTCCCGCTTACCACGAACGAGCGTCAAATAAATTATTTTTGGTCAAGCTCTTGCGCCATATCAGAATAGGTGGTTAGATGCATACGTGCTTTTTTGTGGGTACAGCCTTCTATCCACAAACCTCCCTATGACAGCTCCAGTTCTGCCCGGCCCGGTTCGTTCCGCTTTTGGCTCCTGTTCCTCTGTTATCTGTGTGTCGCATAAAAACTAACATGAGGGTTATCAGGAGACGCAAATGCGTATCTTCGTTGGGGGTCTTTCGTACTCCACAAATACTGAGGGGCTTCGCAGCCTCTTCGCCGAGATGGGCGAAGTCACCGATGCTACTGTTGTTTCGGATCGCTTTTCTGGCGAGTCCAAGGGCTTCGGTTTTGTCGAGATGCCCAATGCTGCCGAAGCACAAAACGCGATTGCCAAGTACAATGGCTACTCTTTAGACGGACGCAGCCTGTCTGTCAACGAGGCTCGTCCTCGTGAAGAGGGTGGTCGCTCCGGTGGCGGCGGTGGTCGCTCCGGTGGTGGTGGTGGCTACGGCGGCGGTGGCGGCGGTCGCTCCGGCGGCGGCGGTGGCTACGGCGGTGGCGGCGGTGGAAATCGCTGGTAGCTTCGGCTCCAAACTAAAAAAAGCAGGTTGCCTTTGGGCAGCCTGCTTTTTTTACTATTGTACGCGAAGTAGGTCTACAGACGGATATGGTCTGCGTAAAATCCACCCTGCGCCCGATGCGGCGCGGTCTTGATCTGACCTACAATACAAACATCATGAGGACAGCGAGTTTTGAGAATGCGGTTCTGCCCCACCGCGAGAACCTGATGCGTTTTGCACTGCACCTAACCCACGACACGGCAGATGCCCAAGATCTGGTGCAGGACACTCTTCTGCGGGCCTACACCCGTTTCTACCAGCTTCGTACCCAAGACGCGACCCTGGCATGGCTGCGCTGCATTCTGCGGAGCATCTTCCTCCATAAAATTCAGCGCAAGCGCCGCGACCGTGAAGGCACTAGTGAGATCGCCGAGTGGGAGTCCACACGCGAGTTTGTCGGCCCTGAGAAGCGCGCCATTGATGGCGTCGAGGCCAGCACAGTGCTAGATGCCGTCCAGACCCTGCCCCCCAGCTACCGAGATGTTCTACTGCTGACCATTGCGGAGCTGAGCTACAACGAGATCGTCGAGCGCACCGGGCTTCCCATGGCGACCGTCAAGGCCCGCATCCACCGCGCCCGTAAGATGGTGCAAAAGCAGCTTGTGCTGGTCTAAGGGAACTTTTACAGGATATTGACAAGTACTAGAAGTTATGATATTCTGCACAGATGCAGGGCACCTTTACGGTACCCTGCTTTTTGTTGCCCGCAGTGAGTTCGAGGAGAAATGATGGCAAGCACAACCGCACAGCAACCGTCGGAGCCCGCAAAAAAGGCACCGCGTCCGGGTTTACAGGAGTATCTGAAGGGGGTTCGGCATGAGCTGAAGTCACCGCAGACCCACTGGCCCACTCGCCCTGAGCTTATCAAGATGACACAGATCGTTCTTCTGTTGATCACGGTTGTCGCCATCTACTGTGGCGGGCTAGATTTTATTTTGTCCCAGATCACCGAACGGGTGATACCGCACAAATAGGAAGCGTTTAAAAAGGCAGCACGATGCAGCGACACTGGTACGCGGTTCATACTTACTCGGGCCACGAGATGAAGGTCAAGATGACCATCGAGAAGCGTGCGGAGACGATGGGGCTCCGGCAGAAGCTTTTCCGCATTCTCGTCCCCACGGATACCGAGACCCGAAATCGGGGCGGCAAGAAGACAGAGTACAAGCGCAAGGTCTTCCCCGGCTATGTCTTGATTGACATGGTTCTGGACGATGACACGTGGTACTTGATCAAGAGCACGACAGGAGTTACGGGCTTTGTTTCGTCGGGAAACAAGCCGGTTCCGCTCCAGGATAAAGAAGTTCGAGACATCTTGGATGCTCTCGATCCTAACAATGCGGCCTCACGGCCCAAGAAGATCTGGGAGAAGAACCAGGTGGTCCGAGTCAACTCGGGGCCGTTTGCGGACTTCACTGGCAAGATCGAGGAGGTCAACGATACGAAAGAGAAGGTCAAGGTAATGATCTCGCTCTTTGGACGTGACACGCCGGTTGAGCTGGACTTTAACCAGATCGAAAAGATTTAACCCCCTAGCCCCCGCCCAGCGGGGGAAGAGAGGGTTAAAGTAGGAGGCGGGGCTTGCCAAAAGACCCGCCGCTAACACTACGGAGAAAAGAAAATGGCAAAAAAAGTTGTGGGCGTCGTTAAGCTGGCGCTCAATGCAGGGAAAGCAACTCCTGCACCTCCCGTTGGTCCGGCCCTTGGTGGGTACGGAATCAACATGATGGAGTTTATCAAGGGCTACAACGCCAAGACCGCTGACATGGCGGGCTCGATCGTGCCTGTGGTAATCACCATCTACGATGACCGCTCGTTCGTCTTCGAGACCAAGACCCCGCCTGCGTCCGACCTGCTCAAAAAAGCGGCGGGTGTACCGTCGGGCTCGGGTAAGCCCAACACCGTCAAGGTCGGCTCTATCACCAAGGCGCAGCTCAAAGAGATCGCAGAGAAGAAGCTTCCTGACCTGAACACCAACGATGTGGATGCGGCGATGAGCATTATCGAAGGCACGGCCCGCTCTATGGGCGTGACGATCACGGACTAACGGAGAAAATCAATGCGAAAACAAGACCGAAAGCATGTCGTCTCCGCGCGCTTCAAGACCGAAGCCGCGAAAGTGACCAAGAACACCCAGTACGAGCCACTTGCCGCCCTTGAGCTGGTGAAGGCAACTGCCTCCACCAAGTTCGACTCCACCGTGGATGTTGCGATCAACCTAGGGGTAGATCCTCGCCAGGGCGACCAGATGGTTCGTGGTACCACCGACCTGCCGCATGGCACCGGTAAGAGCCAGAAAGTGGCCGTCTTTGCTAAGGGCGCGAACGCCGATGCTGCCACGGCTGCGGGTGCGGATGAAGTGGGTGCCGATGAGCTAATCGCCAAGATCCAGAACGGCTGGCGTGACTTCGATGTTCTGGTGGCAACACCGGACATGATGCCCGCTGTCGGTAAGCTGGGACGTATCCTGGGACCGCGCATGCCCAACCCCAAGTCGGGCACCGTGACCACGGATGTCACCCGTGTGGTTACCGCCATCAAGAAGGCAACCCGCGTCGCCTACCGTGTGGACAAGGGTGGTATTATCCACGCTCCTATCGGCAAGGCAAGCTTCCCCACCGAGCAGCTCAGCGAGAACATGGCTGTGCTGATCAGCACCCTGGTCAAGGCTAAGCCGTCGAGCTCCAAGGGCCGCTACATCCAGAAGATCACCGTCTCCTCCAGCATGGGGCCGGGGGTCAGCGTGGATGTTGCCGTCGCACAGCGCGTCGACAAGTAGTTCGGGGTTAATCCTCAGCCGGGAGCGCGTGTCGCTCCCGGCTTTTTGTTTGCCTTGACATTCTCTAAATTTAACGTATAATTGCTTATCAAGATGAGATTCAGGAAGCCAAACAAAGAAACTTCAGTGATGATGGTTACGTCTTTAGTTGGCTGTTTGGTTACATTTTCTTTATTATCTTATCAGGATTCTACTGCGCCCCCCCCCCCCGAGATATTAAATATTCAGTCTGCTGATATTCTAAACAACGAGGAAAAAAGGTTTTCTGGCGTTGTTGTTATAGAATATATGGATTATGAATGTCCACCGTGTAAAAATAAGTTTCTAGAAATAGAAAAATTAAAAACTGAATACAAAAACAAAGTTTTATTTTCGATAAGACATTTTCCAATGGATTTTCATAAATATGCAAAAAAATTAGCAATACTTTCTGAAATATATCGACTGCAAGGAAACTTATCAATGCATGATTTTTTAATGAAATGTGAAAATTTTGACAATTCAAATTATCAAAACATTAAAAAGACTATTTTAGGAGATAAGATAAACAAAAAACACGTCAGGACTGCTAATGACATAGTAAATAAAGATGTCGCTCTTGGGGCTTTGTTGCATAACGGTCTGGCCGTTAATTTTACGAGGTAGTTGCAGGCACGATTCTAGCAGTCCTGAAAGCTGTGAAACGAAACAAAACGCAGTATCGCACCCGCAACTGGAAACAGTATAACACCTCTCTGATCAATCGAGGCAGGATCACCCTTTGGATCAATCCCGAAGTCGTCAAGGCTTGGAAGGCACAAAGTGACGGACTCCCGCACAAACAAAAGGTCTACAGCGATTTGGCTATCCAGACGGTTCTGGCACTCAAGGTGCTCTTCAAATTGCCGCTTCGAGCCGCACAAGGACTGGCGATGGATCTGATAGAGATCATGAAACTCGACCTGCCTTGCCCCAACTATTCGACTCTCTCACGACGCGCCAAGACACTTAAAATCGATCTGGGAGTCCGAAAAACCGAGGGGCCGATTCATCTTTTGGTAGATAGCACCGGGGTTAAGGTGGCGGGCGAAGGCGAGTGGAAAACACGGCAATGGAAAGCCGAGTACCACCGTACTTGGATCAAACTGCATCTAGGACTTGACCGAAATAGTGGGCAAATCGTGGCAGCAGTCGTCACAGATGCCAAAGGCGGTGATCCTGACCATTTCCCAGAGGTGCTTGATGCGGTCGAGGGAGAGATCGAAAAAGTGGGAGCCGACGGCATCTATGACTCGATAGATAACTTTCGTCGCATCGCTGAGCGGGGAGCTATCCCTATCATCCCTGCCCGTATCAACGCCGCCATCCGTCCTGAACCCGAGGCGGCGGCTCGCAATCTTGTGGTGGCTGAGATGGATCGTCTTTGGGACGATAAGACGGGTGATGCTCGTTGGAAGGTTGAGAGTGGTTATCATGCCCGAAGCCGGATTGAGTCGGAGATGTTCCGTTACAAGCAAGTGATTGGCGATAGTGTTAGCACGAAGACTCTTGCTTCGCAGACCGTGGAGGTTCTACTGGGTTGTCGTATTTTGAATCGTTTTCTCGAACTTGGCCGTTGCGAAAGCTACGGTGTCGCCTCGCCCGCCTACCCAGTAACTTAACGAGGTAAGAGTGGAAAATGTGCTTGAACACGTCTACACGAAAACGTTATGCAACAGAGCCAGTGGAAAATGTGCTTGAACACGTCTACACGAAAACGTTATGCAACAGAGCCCACTTGGATCAATATTTCCGACCGAATCTCCTCCTGCATAGAGATATTTATGTAATGTTACAGGCTGATAGTCATCTCCTTCAAATGGATCTTCTCCAACAAAGCGCCCCAAGCCCGGCTGGTAGTACCTAGCACGGTTGAAGTACAGCCCCTCGCCGGAGTTGAAGGCAGGCGTTCCACTCCAGATCGTACCCGCACCACCCCAGCCACTACCCCCATCCCACTGCTGGCCGTTCAGGAAGAAGCCAGCAGGCAGTCGCCCACCAGCGCACGCGTGCTGCCAAGGCCATCGAAGAGAAGCCACTCGCTCAGAACCGGAGAGCCTAGCGACGGGCCGCCAATGGGCATCTGGTACTTGAAGTAGTGCAGACGATCCAGCCCGATGTCGTAGCGGTAGATCAGCGAGTCGCCTACCTGCGTGCCCGACGCATTGACCACCCATGCTTTCTCCTGGATGACTTCGGCGTAGGGCTGGCTCGTGTCCACCAGGTACTCGTGGTTCGCGCTCGTCATCCCAAGCGGCTGGCGGAAGCGGGGCGCGATGGCCCCGAAGCTGGGGAGTACCTGGACGAGGGCGAGGAGCAGGCAGAAAAGACGGCGCATGAGTTTAGACGATGTAATTCTCTAGAACACCCAGCCGCTCGACTTCGAGGCGCACGGTGTCCCCCACTTCCAGCCACGGCCAGACTCCCTCGGCGAACTCGGTGATGCAGCCCGTGCCCACTGTGCCTGAGCCGATCAGATCACCGGGTTTAAGAGTCGTGTTGCGGCTGGCGGCGGCGATAAGCTCAGCGAAGGTCCAGTTCATGGCGCGGGTATTGCCCCCACCACGCCGGACGCCATTGACAAACACCGCCATCTCTAAATCATAGCGCTTGCCGCGTGAACGATCAGGCAGAACGCGGTCTTCGAGCTCGTCGGGCGTGACCAAGTGCGGCCCGACACTGGTGGCGAAGTCCTTGCCTTTTGCGGGGCCAAGCCCGACGCGCATCTCGTGGCGCTGGACATCGCGCATGCTCCAGTCGTTGAGGATCGTGAAGCCTAGGATATAGCTGTCGGCATCGGCGACGGCGATATCGCCGCCCTCTTTTCCAATCACCACGGCCCACTCCAGCTCGTAGTCCAGCTCACGGGTCTCAGCAGGCTTTTTGATCTCCGCACCCTCCCCGACAATGCAAGCCGTGTTGGAGAAGTAGAAAACCGGCGCATCGTACCACTCGGGGATCATCTCCAGGCCACGCTTCTTGCGGGCGTTTTTCACGTGCGCCTCAAAGGCATAGAAATCCCGAAACGAGGGGAACGACTCAGGCAGTGGCAGCTTCATACTTTCCTCCTAAGGCAACAAATCGCGGACATTTAGTGTGCTGTTCTCAATGCCAGATAGAGCATTGACATCCACAACAAGAACCACATCGCGAGCCGTAGGATTATCGGGGTAGTCCTCCAGAGGGAGACGAGTCACGTAGGCATCGGGTTCGGGTTCATTGATCTCGTCTAGCATAATCGGAGCCTGGGCTCCAACCCTCTCGCGTCCGAAGCAGTCTTCCAACGCATGGGTCACGCGGCGACAACTAACAACATGAGGCTTGTTCTGCGGCAGCTTCTCCACCAGTGCACCCTTGAGAAGCTCATACCGTGCCTCCTCTAATAGCCCTGCATTCAATAAAACGGCCACATGAGCCCGTGTCAGCAGGAGCCGACGCGGTGGTTCGAAGGCAGGTGGGCTAGCCATCATGGTACTCATGCGCTTATTATACCGATCAGACTCACAGAAAGACGTAACTTGGCAGACGTGCGCCAACTCTAAAGCGGCAGGTACAATAGAGCATATGCAACCCAAGAAAACTCGCCGTCCCTTGGTGGTGATGGAGACCACAAAGGGCGTGATTAAATTTGTCCTCTACCCCGAAATAACTCCGAAGACGTGCGCCAATTTTATTAAGCTCGTCAAGAAGGGCTTCTACAATGGCCTGACCTTCCACCGAGTGGAGCCTAATTTCGTGATCCAGGGCGGTGACCCTAAAGGCAATGGTAGCGGTGGCCCTGGCTGGAGTATTCCCAACGAGAAAAATGGCCCTCTGAAGCACAACCGTGGCGCGGTCGCGATGGCAAATGCGGGCCGCGACACGGCTGGCAGCCAGTTCTACGTGGTGATCGGGAAGCCTGCCCCCAACCTAGATGAGAAAGAAGCAGACGGCATGAGCAAGTACACGATCTTTGGCCAGGTGGTCAATGGTCAAGATGCAGCGGAGCGGATCAAAATCGGAGATAAAATGATGAAAGTCACGGTTCAGGAGTAACCACACACCATGCTTGCTATACTCGCCACACTACTGCTCATGGGTCAGCCCCCCGCGCAGGCCCCACCTCCGGCTAACAAACCGCCTGTGGCTAAGCCCAAAAAAGAAGAGAAGCCCAAGCAACCCAAGCCACAAAAGCCCAAGAAACAGCAGGAGCGACCAATCGCAACTGTAGAGACATCAAAGGGAACAGTCGTGCTCGAACTTGAGCCCACCGAGGCCCCGATTGCGGTCTCCAACTTTATCAGTCTGATACAGCGTGGCTTCTATGATGGTCTGATCTTCCATCGTGTCGAGGGCGATCTGGTGCAGGGCGGCGACCCACTGGGCACTGGCGCAGGTGGCCCTGGCTACACCATTTCCTTTGAGCAGAACCGTGGCCTCAAGAACCTGAAGGGGGTGATTGGGATGGCACGCGGACCGGAAAAAGACTCGGCAGGAAGCCAGTTTTATATCCTGAAAAAAGATGCCCCCGGCTTTGATTTAAATGGCTATACCCTCTTTGGTCGGGTTACCAGTGGGCTAGAGATTGTCGAGAAGCTTGTGGTGGGCGATAAGATTACCCGGGCCACGGTGACGGTTCCCACGAGCTTCAAGCCACGTGCGTTTGGGCCAACGCACAACGCGGAGCCCCAGGCACTTTTCTACCCACTCCTCCCCGATGATATTGCCAGCCGCACCTACACCAAGACGGTGAAAGTGAAAGTGATCGTGAGCGCGACAGGCAGTGCAGATATCACGCTTACCCGTGGCACGGGGGATGAGGAAATTGACGATGCGATTGTCGCCGCGATGCGACAGTGGCAGTGGCAGCCGGCTCTGAGAACCGGCCAACCAGTGGCACAGACACTGGAGTTTGTGTATGATCTCGCGACGCACTCTCGTCGCGTTGGAGGATAGAAAGAACCATGATTCGCTTACAAGCCAAGATTCAAGGCAACGTCCAGGGTGTCGGTTTTCGCTACTGGGTGCACCACACCGCGCAACGTCTGACGGGAGTGGGAGGCGGCTACGTCAAGAACCTCCCCGATGGTAGTGTTCATGTGGAAGCGGAAGCCCTGGAGCGCGCCCCCCTACAAGCCCTCCTCGCCGAGCTACACCGTGGCCCCACACAGGCGCAAGTGACTGCGGTTGAGGCACACTGGGAGGAAGATATCGAAGGAAGCCACCTCTCTTTCCGGGTAGCCTAGTCCCTTCGGAGTAGACAAAAATATGGGCCTGGAGGGACTCGAACCCCCAACCAAGGGATTACTTGCGGAGAAGATGGAGTTGAACCATCACAAGCCAACCTGCTTCTCCGTGAGTCCCCTGCTCTAACCATTGAGCTACAAGCCCGAAAGCTCACACATTCTAACCGATGAACCGAAAAACTGCAAAACTAAATATGGTATGCCGAATTTGCAGCCTGCCTCTCAGAGGTCGGCAATCAGCCTTTTGCTCACGTAAATGCAAAGGGAAGTTTCATCAAAGTTATCTTGCACAACAAGACAGAGGGCTTCAGCGTAAACTAGCTCTCGTCTTGGATTTTGGAGGTTGCTGCATGCGATGCGGCTATGCCACTAACCTAGCAGCATTTTCGTTTCATCATCGTGAACCAACAACCAAATTGTTCCAGCTAGATCTACGATCACTTTCCAATCGTACTTTGGAGGTGATCCAGCAAGAAGCAGCGAAATGTGATCTGGTCTGTGCAAACTGCCATGCGGAACTACATCATCCACAGCTCAACATAAATAATTTCGATATTTCAAAAAATTCAACTTTGG
Source organism: Armatimonadota bacterium (assembly GCA_026392155.1). GTDB lineage: Bacteria > Armatimonadota > Armatimonadia > Armatimonadales > Armatimonadaceae > Armatimonas. Next base: position 45,653 of record JAPLCP010000150.1, read on the forward strand.
CGGATACTACCGCTATTAGCCCATCAGAAAGATAGGCAAAGGAACAAACGATGGCATCTGACATGATTAAGCTTGGTGGTCTGTGGACTAACAAGGACAAAGACGGCAACACCTATCTCACGGGTAAGCTCTCACCCCAGGTGAAGATTCTAATCTTCAAAAACAAGTACCGTGAGTCGGAGAACCATCCGACCCATATCATGTATCTCTCGCAGGTTGAGTCGCAGCCAGGCGAGGAAGGCAAGCAGCCGGAAGAAGAGGATGAGTTCTTCGCCGACGGCGACACCGCCCCACGTCCGATGGCCCCGCGCTCCGCGGCACCGGCTCCGCGTACCCCTGCGCCTGCTCCTAGCACGGCTCGCCCTGCCGCAGCAGCTCCTGCCGCTCGCCCCGGAGCCCAGCGCCGCCCGTCGCCACCTCCCGCCGACGACGACCTCGAAGATCCGTTCGCTGAGTAGATAAAATGCAGCTACCTAAAACCATCACCACCTCGCTTAAGCTCAAGCGGGGTGTGTTTGTCTTGCCCGAGGGCATCACGATCACGGGCAATGATATCGTCGTTGACTTTGGCGGCTTGACACTGCGTGGAACGCCACAGGGCATTGAGCCTGACAAGCGCGCGGGAGTTGGGGTGCGGGTGACGGGCAAGAACATCACCCTCAAGAACCTCAATGTCCATGGCTACAAAGTCGGGGTTCTGGCGCGAGACTGTCCAGGACTGGTCTTAGAGAATCTAGACGCGTCGGATAACTGGAAGCAGCGCCTAGGCAGTACGCTGGAGAAAGAAGACGGCGCAGACTGGATGAGCTTTCACCAGAACGAGAAAGACGAGTGGCTCGGCTACGGCGCGGCTCTCTATTTAGTGGGCTGTGATGGCTTTTCTGTGCGCCAGTGCAAGGCACTGCGTGGGCAGTGTGGGCTGATGCTGACACGCTGCAATCATGGGCTGGTGGCGCAGAACAACTTTTCTTTTCTCTCGGCGATTGGGCTGGGAATGTACCGGAGTAGCCATAACAAGATTCTTCAGAACAAAATAGACTGGTGCGTGCGCGGCTACAGCCACGGCGTCTACAACCGAGGCCAAGACTCCGCGGGGATTCTGATCTACGAGCAGAGCAGCGAGAATGTCTTTGCCTATAACTCCGTAACCCACGGCGGCGATGGCTTCTTCCTCTGGGCCGGGCAGACCACGATGGACACCGGGCGCGGCGGCTGCGACGATAACTTAGTCTATGGCAATGATTTTTCACACGCCCCGACCAATGGGATCGAGGCGACATTCAGCCGAAATGCCTTTGTCAATAACGTCGTTCTAGAGTGCTGGCATGGGGTCTGGGGCGGCTATAGCTACGACACGAAGATTGTCGGGAATGTCTTTGGCTTCAACGCAGAGGCAGTCGCAATTGAGCATGGCCGCGACAATGTGATCTCCGAGAATCTCTTTCACCGGGATCTGACCGGGATCAACCTCTGGAAGAACGCCACACAAGATCCAAACTGGGCCTATGTCAGAAAACATGAGACCACCAGTCGGGACTACGATATCGCCCACAATCGCTTTGTTGGCTGCACCAAGCCCCTGAATATTCGCGCCACCGACAGTGTCCGGGAGAAAGCAAACACCATCGACACCACGCGCTTTGCGGCAGTGATGCAGCCTAGTGGCAATACGATTGTCGCCACGGAGACGGATACGAAAGCCTACCAGAAGCGCTTTCAGCTACCCTGGAGTCCAACCGCAACGGTGCCGGGCATCATCGCTCCGGCTCCCCTTCCCGGTGCACCAATGCCCTTTCTGCCCAAAAATGCGCTCCGAGGGCGGCGCTATATTTTAGTGGACGAGTGGGGTCCCTACGACTTTGAGCGCCCCCTTCTCTGGCCCCGTGGCGAGGGGATCTATGAGATTCTCGGGCCAAAGGGAAAGTGGCGTTTGGTCTCTGCCGAAGGCGCGACGCTCTCTCAGACCTCAGGGAGTGTCCCTGGTGAAGTAAGGCTAAGTGTCGAAGCGGGACGCGTGGGGACGACAAAAGTGGAGCTGGAGTATCTCGGCGAGGCGACTCGTGATAGCGGGGGGACTCTCACGCCAAAAAATACGCCTGTGCGCTTTGGTTTCTCGCGCTTCTTTGCCCCCATTGCTTGGGACGTTACCTTCTACCCGTGGAGCAAGGCTGAGAACCCCGCCGATATCCACAGCGTCCCCAGTGAGCGCCATCTGGATCAGGTGCGTGCTCTCGTCAAGCCCCTTAAAACCGAGAAACGCGACAGGCTCGACTACGCGGGCAGCTCTTTTGGTCAAGGGATTCCTAGCGATCACTTCTACACCTATGCTGAGGGAAGCTTTACGGTTCCTGCCGGCGCGTATCTTCTCGATATCACCACCGACGACGGCTGCCGCCTCTCTCTTGATGACAAGCCGATTCTAAGTAGTGCCTGGAAGTACCAGGGGCCGACTCTCTACACGATCCCTGTCACACTAGGCGGGAAACACAAGCTGATCGTGGAGCACTTCCAGATCGATGGCTACGCGACTCTTAAGATAGACCTGCGGCTAGGAAGGTAAGCCTGCACTGAGAAGCGTAAAGTAGCCTCCTAAGAAGAGCGCTGTCACGGCTAAGACGATCAGCCCCAAGGCGATTTGAACGGGCAGGTGGGTCAGGCGGCGCTCATCTCCCTCCACGACCAAGAGGGGTGTCGTCTGGCTGGGGACAAAGACCCCGTAGAGGGTCAGGGTGATATCAGCAGGAATAAAAAAGACCTCGGTGCGAATGTCGCCGCCGTAGGAGCGTGCATGCCACTTCTCCACAGGAATATCGTTGTAGAACCGCGCGATACGAATCGGCTTGAACCTCACCCGATCTAGTGGCACCAGGTACTGCTCCGTGCCATCGTCAAGCACAAAGGGAGTGGTATCGGTCTCGTTGTAGGTTGTGCGCCAGGCCCCATCCCGGAAGATCTGGGTTACTTCATGCAGATAGAGCCCCGGAATGCGACCGGCAATACTAACCGCAAGCTCGGCCTGGGCACGAACAAGCCCGCGCACTTTTAGAGGTGTGAGATTGTTGGTCGCGTCTGCCAGTAGTACAGGGCGCTGGCGAAGGCGACGCGCGTCGCGGCTCACCCACTCTGCTCCTGTGAGGCAACCTACCGCCAACAATATTCCCACCGCAAGAGGCCATAAAACCGTGGGGCGTCCCTGGGAGATATTCAGGAGATTTTTCTCGGACGTTGGCGCGGGTACGGGGCTTGGAGATATTTTTGGTGTCAGCGACGTTTTTGGTTTTGGAGAGGCAGAGGGCGGGGGAAGTGACATGCTTTTTGGGTTACCAATCACCTGACGCAGGCGGATTTTCTCTAGCTCCAGGTTTCCCCAGACCCCAGCCCGCGCATCCCGTGCCCGCTTCTCCGCCGCCTCAAGATCCCGACGATTGGGAGCATACTGCCTTGCCCACGTTGCCAGCCCCTGCTCTACCAGCTCAATGGAGATATTGTGTTCGCCCGGTAAGTAGGTCAGATCACCGTAGACTACTCCCTTGGCCGCTGTCCCTCGAACCCCCACATTAACCTGTTTGCCCAGCACCCGTGCCTTTGTCCACTCCATAGCCACGTCTGCAAGCTCACCACTGGTTGGACAAACGGTTCCATGCAAGCGTACTTTGAGGGTCCAGCTATCCAGCTTCACCGAGAGCTGATCCCCGCGCTCTATCTCGATTACCGTTCCATGAAAGGCATCCTGGGCCACTACCTCTCGTGGAAGCAGAGCTAAAGACACCAAAAAACAGAGTCCCATCCAAAAAGCCAAAGAGCGCACGGGAGACCTTTCGCCAGACGCAAGGCAATTTCCTGCGGGAGGAAAGTTTTGACTTTATGATGAACCTAAGCTCTGGAGGATTAGTAAATGGTTTTCTTGAAACGAAATTTTTCTCTTACACTGGGGCTCGCCGCGCTCATGGCACTTCCCGCCACAGCACAAGACATTACCTTTGGCGGCGATGCACGCGCCTTCGCGATGGGTGGAGCAGGAATTGCCTCACTGGCGGGCAATAGTATCAGCGGCATGGGCTCCCGCAACAACCCCGCCTCGCTGGCGTTTGCCAGGGGGCTGATGCGCTTTCACTTTCCCAACATCGGTGCTCGTGCTGATGGCGCGATCTCCGTCACCAAGGCGGCAGACTACCTGATCAATAGCGGCTCGGGTGGCGATGCAACGGATTTAGCACGGCGCTTCGCTTCCGAGAACTCAAGTTTTGGCCTCAATGGAAGTGTCGGGCTGCGTGTCGGGCCGGTAGAAGTGCTGGCAAGCGGAGTGGCGCAGGGCTATATCTTGCCCAATGCCGCACTCCAAAACTGGGGAAAGAGCGGCGGCACCGGTAGCGTCCCAGCAAACTCCCAGGCAGATGTCTTGGCGACAGCGGTCTACTCCCTCCCCCAAGTCGGGTTTGCATCCCAGCTAAAGTCGGGCGCAGGGGGAGAGAACTTCAAGGTGGCGGTGGGAGCACGCATCAAGTACATGAACGCCGTCTACGCCCACTACTTCGCCGATAAAGCGGCGCTTGATGGCAATACGGACTCCTTGAGAGCTCCCGAGATGGGCGGTAAGGACACACTGACCAAGCAAGGGGTGGGAGCGGATCTGGGGATCATGCTGGAGTCGAAGAAGCTTCTGGGTTTCTCAGGCGGTCTGGTAATCGCCAATGCTGTTAAGCCCAACTTCACCTTCACGGGGCAGTTTGGCGCCAATGCAAACGGCGGCGGTGGCACACGCACGTACAATCTTCTCGCCACCACGGCGACCGCGGGTGTTGGTTTTCAGAAAGGCGGCATGACGGCTGTCGCGGATCTCGTCGACATCACAGGTGCTATTGGAAAGGCGGAGCTACGGACGGGTGTCGAGCAGAAGCTTGGCCCGATTGCGCTCCGGGCAGGCTACAACAGCGCCACGGGCTACACCTATGGCTTAGGACTTGGCGGCTTTGATATTGCCCTGGGCAAGCGCCAGCCACTGGAAGTCGTTCGAACCCTCAGGTTTTAGCACGGCAGAGCGCGTCCACGCGCTTGAGAAGAGTCGGCAGGCGGTGCGCTCCGTGCATCGCCTGCACGTTGACCGGCGCGGCTCCTAAAAAGTCTGTCTGGGACAGCTCCATTTTTCTTTAGCTTCTCCTCGGATCAGCTCCATCTTGCGGTGGGGCCAAAGTCGGCGCGGTAGTACTCGGAGACGTGGGTTCCGGGGGGGAAGAGCGCATCTAGGTCGGCGTGGTCTTCGGCGGTGAGCGTGAGGCTTCTTGCCGCCATATAGGC
>JAPLCP010000067.1 GCA_026392155.1 Armatimonadota bacterium
CCGCGCCGAATAGCCAAGCAGCGCGAGTGCAAGCAGCTCAGGCGAGCCTTTCGGGGAAGCAACCACCTCCCCGACGAGAGCGAACACGTCGCGAGCCTCCTGCCCTAAAACCTCCCGACCCGCAGAGTCATCAGGCGTGACCGGAACCACGAAATAGGGGTCATGGAACCGGTGGGGGCCGAAGAGGTGAGCCGCAAAGCTCAGGGCCATCGCTTGGTTTATATCAGGGTGCAGTGCTCCTGCGTCGGGGGACGACGATTCCCACAAGACCTGTGCCCCCTCTGGGCCAATCGCCTCCAACCCCGCGAGGAGAAACTCCAGCATTGTGAGGAGATCCGCAGCATCAGGCAGAGACAGATAAGCCTCCCTCTGCCCGGTGGCTCGAAGCATCTGCGCGAGGTAGTGGTAGCGTGACTCATCAAGTGACACACCAGAAACAATCTCTAGGCTCATCGTGCGCCTCCAGGCTGGAGAAGCCCCATCATGAGCTTCGTGAGCTGCTCATTGGTGAGCTTGGAAGTGTCGAGCTTCCCATCTGTGCGCCGAGGTAAAGGCGTGGCATTCAGCCCACTCTTCTTACGCAGGTACTGTCGGTAGTCCTCAATGTCCTTGGGAGTCATGCTCTTTACATCTTTCGTCAGGAACGCTGGTTTGGGGGTCGCGCTAGGCTTTGGCAGGGATAGAGTACTGGCTGACGCTCGGAGCGCTGGCGGTCGAGGGGGGCTTGGCAGCTACCCACCGTCCGCCTTCGCGAACCCTACCAAATTTAACACCTAGCGCATCAGCAGCATCTTCGTAGTTAAAAGCGACGGCCATCTCTTGTGGACTGGGAGGGACGATCCCCACGCCAGTATCGGGGTCTATGCGCCCTCGGCGGATAGCCGCGGCCTTGCCCATGTACTCAGCGATCTTGGGTTGAGCATCCTCCCACGTCTTGACGCTTCCTAGCTCTTTGCCCGTCTGCGCTTTTAGCTCTACGGCATTGAATTTCCCTAAAGCTATCTGCGCCTGAATGGTCTTGTACCACTGGTCGAACTGCGCTTTACCATCCTCGCGCTTATTGTCCGCCGCGATATTTCCAATCTCGGCCTGAGTCTTGGCGACGGCGTTGCCTGCCAATACTGGAACCTGCGCCGTGCGAGCATTGGCGAGCCCTGCCAGAGCATTGCGGTTCAAGTCCTGGGGGCGAAGCTCGAAGACGGGGCCAGTCTGGGGAATCGTGATGGCAAGCTCAGGGTGTCCAAGGCTGGCGGTGATCCTGTTGAAGTCTCCCGCTACGCGCCGTTGTGGGCCTTCTGGCTCGCTTGCCATAAGCTCCGCTGTCTTTGCTCTGTGCGTGAGAAGTGCGTTGACGGTCTTGGTCGTGTCCCCGCCTTCAAGTGTCCGCGCCTTGGCGAGCCGGTCTTGCTCCTTGTTCCAGGCTTCCCACTCTGAACGCTTTGCCTGAGTCATGAGAATGTCCCGGCTTTGGTCTTGGCGCATCTGCTGGGTGATCCGGTTGGCCTTGTCGCCTGTCTCCTGGCGATTCATGCCATACTGCGCCATGTCATTGGAGCGCTTGATTCCGTACTCCTGGTTAGCCACAGCGGCTTCTTGCTCGCTCCTTGCCTTGTTTCCCGCAAAAGCGGCAGCGCCTCCAGCGGCGGCGGCGGGAGCTCCACCAAGAAGAAGGCCAAGGCCAGCCGGGATAAGTGCCGACTGCATCGCCCGGTTGTTCTCCTTGGCAATGTCGCGGGTCGGTGGGGGAGCTAGGCTAGGAGGAGTCACGACGGGCGGCATGTCGTAGGTGCGCTCTGGAAGGTCAAGAGGCTCAGGGCGAGGGAAGGAGGGCGCTTGCTCTGCGGCAGCCATAGGCGCTTGTCCTGCCATCATCGCGATTCGAGGCGACGGAGCCCGGCCCATATCATCAGGCATAGGCATACCCCCCTGTGGCGGGGGGACGGGTGGAAGTGGCCTTTGAGGCAGTTTGGTCTCTGGCAGGAAGCTCGGGTCGATGGCAAGGGAGTTTGCCCCGGCGATCTGCTGGGACATAGGCGGCTCACCAGGAAGGTGAGGCTCTGGACGAGAGGCCATTTTCTTGCGCTGGGCGAACTGAAGAAAGCGCATGATCGAGGGGGCTAGGGCCATGATCGGGCCGTTGGGGAAACTCATGATAAAAACCTTTCTTGCAATAATTGCAATACGTACTAGTTTGCCCTCTGAGAGAGCCTTGTTTTCTCCGAAATTCCAATGATGAAACAGTATGGGGATTATTGGACGTTGGAGAGACACTTTATTGAGACGCTCAAATTAGCAAAGTGTTTGCCTCCAGGCAGTCAGAATCTACGGCCACATGCCCCTGCGCCAGCACTTCCATGAACGACTCCAGCAGCAGGCGACGGTCTAAGGCAACGCGAGCATGGAGCACTGGACTGCCTGCCGCAAGCTCGGGGTCAGCCTCTCGCCGCCAGAGGTCGCAGTATTGAGAAAAGGCAAGAGAGACCCACCGCTGAGGATCTTCGGCAGTCGTACCCTTGCAGATTCTCACGGGAGTGCTCGGCCAGCTCCAAGAGACCCGGCCCGTGGCGACCAGCTCAAAGTTTTTCTCCTGACGGGAGCGCTCGGGGTCGGGTGGAACCTCTACGGTCGTACGGAACTGTACGACTCTTTCAGGCTCCCCTTGTATCGGCTCACGCGTGGGGGATTGAGTTTTAGTTGAGTTTGGGATGGAGGAAACTTGGGATTCAGTGGCAGGTAAAAGTTGCGCAATTGCGCAACTTTCCGATACGGCTTCTGGCTCGGGAAGAATGTCCACCATGGTGGACAATGCGGCTTTGAGCTTCCCAGCTTCACGCTCCCACACTTCCCCGCCGATCTGGAGCGCCTCGTTCCAGTCTTTGGCCTCAGTCGGCTTTAATCGCTGGACATGGCCACCAAGGGTTCGGAGTGCCTCACCGATCTTTTCCGCAGCTCGATCCCCTGCGCCATTTTCATCAGCATCGAAGGCAATCAGCCAGTGGCGCCCAAAGGCGCGACGTTGAAGCCACTCGGGGAGACCATTGCACCCGCAGAGAGCGAGCGCCGGAACTCCTGCCAGAGCGAGCGTGACGGCATCAAGGGGAGCCTCTACGATAGCCACCGGCCCGCCCTTCTGCATGATCTCCATTGCCCCATGAGTGGCAAAGACGCCCGCGAGCTTATCGCCTAGCGTGTGGAACTTCTGCCCAGAGCTCCAGGGCTTCAGGAACCTGCCCTGCGCGGCGATCAACTTCCCCTTGGCATCGCGCAGCGGGAAGACAACCGAGGCAGTCCCAGAGCTAGCCTTGACCGTCTCGGTAGCCTCACGGCGTCCGAAGTCGGGAGCAAAGCGCACTCCCGACCTGGTGAGTAGCGCCAGCGCTTCAGGAGAGGTGAATCCGCGGGTCGCAAGATAGGCCATCGCCGGGCGGCTTGCCTCCAGGCGAGAGAGTGAGCCGAAGCGATCTTTGGGAGCGGGGGCGATTTTTAGGTCCGCGTCCGGCATGGCGACTTTGGCGAGGATCTTCTCCAGCCCCACGCGGCGACGTGCCATGAGATCGGCGTCGCGCTCCCTTTTGCTCTTAGGCTTGAAGTCCTTCCACGATTCTTTAATCTGCCCTTGTGCGTGGCATCGGTGGCAGTGCCAGAGCCCCGTTTCAGGCACGAGGGAAAGAGATCGGTGGCGGCGCGGGTCGGTGTGCTCGACGCACTCTGGCATCGGGCAGAGCCAGCGGCCACCACGCCCGCCCTCGGGGTCATGGGCTTCGATGTCGGCGCGGGAGAGAGTTGCTGTCTGCATGGCCTAGCCCTCCCCCTTCTCGATATGCTTTTGCATGGCACCATGCCACTTGAGAAGCACTTCCCCGCAGCTCCCGTGCCTGTTTTTCGAGACCGAGAGCTTAACGGTTTTCCATCCGTCATTGTCTTCGGCGTCCTTCTCAACGGGCTCTAAGCCAATGACGCCCTCAGCGGCATACTCAAAGCGTCGCGATCCTGCGGAGGATGATTGACCCTCGTTCTTCATGCTGGCTCTATTGCGCTCGGCGATGACCAACACTGGAATATCCATCCGCCTAGCTAAGCTCTCCAGTTCTTCAAGAGCAAAGCCAAGCCTTGGATACTCCTCTTTATCGGGCCACATACGAGCCGCCCAAGTGTGCGCACTATCGACGATCATCAAGGAGCCGTCGCCTTTGGCCATCTCGACGCCTGGAGCATGACGAACGGAATCCATCACTGTGGCTAAATGCTCAGTCGGAGCGCTCCCTGACGCAACATCCAAAAGAGAAAGTAGCGGCAGTGCCTTAGCTGTCTTCTCGGCGAGTCCGCGAACCGTGTCACCAGTGAGTTCCCCTGACTTCAAACGGCCCAAGTACTCACCCGTCGTGCGAGCGATCAAGCGGCGTAAAATCTCAAGTGCTCCAACCTCCGCAGAAACAAAGAGAGCAGGAACACCACACCCTGACGCGATCCCGAGAGCAAGCGCCGTCTTGCCTGCTCCTGGGGCAGCGTGAAGAACATAGATTCCTGTTTCAAGTCTCCCGCCAAGAATCCTGTCAAGCTTTGGCAATCCAGTGACAGGGCCAGTCTGACGACCAGCCTGAAACGCAGCACGGCGGCGCTCGGCATCGGTTGCAAGCAGACCCACCAAAGAAGCGATTGGATAAGGCGTCGCAAGCGGGAGGGATTGGGAGCCTTTCGGCGCGGCGTCGTTCATCGAAGCTCCTCCGCATCAAATAGGGCTTTGGGCGTTGGCCCAGCCCCTAAATTGGGGCGCGAGGGAGTGAGCGGCGTAGCCCGCTCCGATACTCCGTCCCCTTTATTCTTATTCTTGTCGGCGCTCCCATCTACCGCTGCTCCACTTTTAGGTATCGCTGCTCCACTTTTAGGGGGTCGCTGCTCCACTTTTAGGGGGTTTCCGCTTTTCTCAAGGGCTTCTAAAGCGTCCAAAATCACCGGCCCAAGAGCAAAAGTGACGGGCGAATCAAGCAGTGTCTCCATGGTGCTATTACCACGCTCGACAACGCCAAGCCGACGGCGCAGCGCTTCCGGGTCTGTGTCGGCGCAGGGTGCCAGAAGTCCAACCTCAGCAAGCTGGTTTAGTGCGTCCGCCCAAGCCTCGACAATCCGAAAGGCGTGACGCCCCCGAAGCTGTATGCCTGCATTGAATCTCTCCAGCATCTTCCGAGGCTCGATTGGCTTCAGCTCCGCTTGACGCTGTACGCGAGCCTGTGAGACGATCCAAAGCGCCAGCGAGCGAGCAATCGCCCCGCCTGGCCGGGCGCTGGAGATTCTGGCAAAGGCATCTTCAACGGGAAGGTACTGAGCAAGGATTCCCGTGCAGTTTGATCTCCATGCCTCGCTGAGTGCCATCTCAACAATAGGCCGTGAGGCATCTAGGTCAAGCCTTTGGAGCAGTAAGGGAGCCGCCGCGATCTTGCACGCCTCTTTCTTCTTCCCGCCCATGTTGTACTCGCCCGGCCTTTGGCACTCAACACGGGCACGTGAGGCAAGCCAGAGAGCATCGACGACGCGGTTAAGCAGCTCTTGACGCTTCGCGCTGGAGACCTTCCAGGGATCAACGCCTAGAGCTTCGTGGACAATGCGCGAAAGTGCCCAGCTAGTTGGCTTTGCGCCATGTGGGGCGCGAGGGTCTCCGATCATCTCAGAGAGCGCCCATGCGATCACAATAGCGGTGTCTGGATGGATTGACCGAAGGCGAGACTCTATCGCGCTGAAATTCTCGGTGTAGGCCACGTCTAAGCGCACACGTCCGACGAGGCCGGGAACTTGGTAGGCAATGTAGCCTCCCTTTTCGCAGGCATCCCAGCGAGCCGGATTCGTGGCAGCCGAAAGAAGAATGCAGGCTTCGGAGGAAGTGTAGAGGTTCATGGCTAAGAAACTCCTCCCCGTTGCGCTATGTCGGAGCCACCCGCATTCAGGAGACGCCCGGCACGGTAAGCCACCATCATCGGGTCACGGATCTCCGCAACGGTCGTACAGTGAATTGGTGCGAGATTGAGTCTCGCCTCAATCACCAGCCGCTCGGCTTGGCTCAGGTTGTCCGCGTTGAATAGCAACCACACAAGATAAGGACCGTGCACATCGGCGAGGAGATAGCCCTCAAACTTCCCCCGCTTCACGCGGGTACTCGCCTGATCTATCCACTCACCCTCGAAGTTATCGGGGAATCGTCTGCGTAGGCGATTTAATCTATCTGTACGCGGGGTCATGGCTTCACCCCGTTCGTGGCCCTTGCCAGCTTCTTGAGCGTCTCGTCTTGACCACAGGCCCGAAGGGTCTGAAGCTGCCCAAAAGATACGGCACTTGACTTGCCGCCAGGATTGCGCCAGGAGGCGCGTCGTCGTCGTTGGTAGCGTGTGCTATAATTCATTTGTCTGTTCGCCGCGTCACAAAACGCTTTTCTGAGAGCCTCCCACTGGTCATGGGGGGCTTTCGTCGTTTCGGAGTTGGCTACTCCTCTTAAATCCCGAAATAGAAACGCCCCTTTCTTCTGGGGTGGCGGTCGGAAGAAGGGGCGTTGACGATGATCCACCTGTGACGGTAGGTCGTCAAACTTTTGACGTTGATTTCAGGTGCCACCCTGGTATTCGGGTGGGGAAGCTCTTGAGGAGTCGCCCACCGTGCGCTCTGCGGTGAGTGCAGCGGTGAGTCTGATACTGAGGTCGGTGTCGTTGCACCATCTCTTTCCCGAGGCTATCCTTGGGACACAAATCTTAAAACACTCAGTATTGAACTAACCGCCGCTCTGCTTTCGCTGAGCGGTTTTCTTTTTCTAGGGATAGTTTACACCCCCGAATTCTTCCTAACAATGATACCGGTTTTCAATTTTTGAGTATCAGGTTTTCTGATACTCAATTTCTGATTTTCGGTATCAGAAAACTCCTCTCATGGCTTGCGCTGGTATCGTCGTCGCGATCCTACCCGGTGCCTGCATTGGTGCGAACACCATCGAGATCCTTTCTTAAGTGAGAAAAAAAGATTCCCGCAGTCCTCGCACTTTCCAAAAGATTTGCCTAAAAGCCCGTCTACAAATTGCTGGGCAATTGGACGAGATACCGCCCTGACGACATGAGATTGACCCGCAATATAATCACGGCATGTATTACTATCCCAGTAAAGCTCTGGAGGCTTCTCAAACATCTTCCGCCGCCAGCTATTGAAAGAAGCTAAATCTTCATCATTTGGGAGGTCATCATAAAAGGCGCACTCCATCATTCTTTTGATAACTGGGTGCATTCTCGCAAGCTCCCCCAAGTCATCCGACTCCTGAACCGAACTAAGGCCAAAAGGGGTAGAAGCGTCAATCATAAATCTTTGCGCAAGCCTCCATATCTCGCTAGACTCACTCATAAGCTGAAATCCGTACCCAATTTCAGTTACGCCGCCTGGTACTACCGAAAAACTAAAGCGCTTTGTAGGAGAAGAGGAAGACCCGGGAAGAAGATAGAGCACTGGGTATTTCTTTGCTATCTGGGCAAGGCCAGCCCCCGGAGCCAGAGTTGCTCCCAGTTTCTTAACCCATAAGCGGACATCATCGTCAGACATGACGATAATTTGCTCAGGGCGCACATGGAGCCTATAGTATTGAGAAAGCAGAGGCATTAGGGCATCCCTCGATTTCTCGCTGAACAGCGCCATGACTATCCCTTACCCCACAGACGCGCCCAGAATCCCCGCTTTGGCTCCTCTGAAGATTCCGGTAAGGGAATCGTACCCCCCGCCACTCCAGGCGAGCCGTGGGAGTCATCAGCGAGGCCAGCCGGGTTTATCTGCTCCGTAGCTGGCAGGAGTTTGCCTTCTAGCTCCGCGACTCGGTGTTGCGCAGCAAGCTGGAGCCTCTGCGCCTGGTCCACAAGTTGAAGCGCCTTCTCTGCCTGAGCCTTCCACGAGTCGCGATCCGCTCTAAGCTCGGCGACCAGCTCGGACTCATGTCCTACGACGCTCTCTTCTTGACCTGCGTCATGTCCTGAGACATGTCCCGCGTCACTTTGGAGAGTGTCTTTGGTCGGTGTCTTAGGCTTTTCATCAGCTGGAGCCTCTGAAGGTCGGACATGTCCCGCGCCATGTCTTAGGACACGGAGCGCCTCAAGTCGGCATGTCGTAGGACGTCCGGGGGAGCGTCGCACGTCATCAGAAGCGAGTCGAGACACCAAGCGCGACACTTGGCGCACCGAGAGCCCGAGGGTATCGGCAGCAGCTTGAAGCGTGACGAACTCCGAGTCAGACACCCAGACTACTCCCTCACCGAGTCGGGGCCGTGAAGCTCCAGCCCCGCCTTCGCCTCTAGCTCTCGGATGAAGTCACCCCAGACGAATCCCTCACCAGTCTCCTTGTCTGCCATGCCCCGCGCTTGGTCCACGCGATCCGCCAGGGCGCGAGCCTGCTTGAGTAGCGTCTCCAGCTCATAAAGTGCCGGGGGGCAAAGCGCGTGAAAGGGAATCTCTATCGCTGGATCGCGCGATGGTTGCATCTCCGTAGCGCCCAGGTCTCGAAGCCCCTGAAGTACCGTCCTGATGCTCTCATCCGCCGCCCGTGCAATCTCCTCGGTGCGACCATCAGAGGTAATCACGATCTGCTGCACCGCCGCCTGGACACGACGAGCCGCCACCGTTGCCCTGTCCACTACGCTAATATCTACCGCCGCCATATCTACCGCCTTTTCCTTTCCCGAAAACGCGAAGACTCTAGAGTGCTCCGCCCGTCCGAACAATGTCTGTACCGCCCGTCCGAAGAGAGGGTGTGTCGCCTTCGGCGAGTAGACTCCTGCACTTGTCTGTGCTGCTCTCGCGGGGCAAGGGCTCTGCATACTGCCACGCAGAAAAGAATCCTCTCTATGTGATCTCCTTTCTACCCCTGGGAGCAGACTGGAAACCCCCGCTAGGCTCCCCCAGCGATCCACGCGCCCACCTTCGCCACGGTCGGCACCCACCGCCCGAGCAGACTACCGCGCCGAGCTCGCCGCCGTGGACGACTCCAACGCCTGGGCATCGAGCTGGACACCCCGAGCCGCCGCCAGCTCGCGAACAGCAAGACCAATAATGCGAGTCACCGGGAGCCCCGTTTTCTGCGCCAGCAAGCGGAGCAGCTCCGCCTCTGTGTCATCGGGACGATACCCGGAAGATTTTCTAATACTTGGCACTGTGCCACCTCCACGCCGAGTATACCACCAGTGTATACACCAAGTCCACACCATGCATACTCTTTTTTTGTCTTAATTGTTGCTAAGAGTGTATACACCTGATATACTCTCTATATGCTCCACTGAGGAGCCGAGAGGATTCAAAAAAACCATGTTTACGACACTTACCGCACACGCCGTTATAGCCGCCGCAACCCGCGCCGAGCAGAACAAAGCTTTCTACGCAGTCAAGCCCTCTGCCTTTGGCATAGCGGGCACCTTCACCGTAGAGCGCAAGGGCGAGCCTGACCGCTTCTACACTGTGACCCTGCCCGGTGTCTTCGTGACAATGCCAGAAGGAACCTGCTCCTGCAAAGGCCATGAGAAGAACGGTATCTGCCCTCACGTTTACATGGCGATTGAAACCGCTGAAGAGATCGCCGCCGAGGAAGCAATGATAGCTGACCTCTACGAGCGTGAGGAAGCAAAGGACTTCATGCTCAACAGCTCCCGCGAGCACAATATCGGCTTCACCGCCGAAGTCTACGCCGACACCGCCGCGAGCTTCGGAAGCTAGGAAAGGACAAGGGGAGCAGAGACCCTGCTCCCCGAGGAACCAAAACCATGATTTACAGCCTAAAACTTCCCACCGGAGCCACCGCCGCGAGCAATCGCCCCTCTCACGTGGCGCACACCATCACCGAGCTGGAGCAGCTCAAGACCCTCCTGCCCCGGAAACTCGCCAAGAACGCCGAGGCGCTTCACCAGCACATCACCTCTTGCATTCGCGCCGGGCGGGAGAGCGTGACCATTCAGGCAAGCCCCTATATCTGCGCCGACGTGCTGACCTGCCCCCGAGAGCGAGCACGGCACGGAGCCTGTACGCACTGCGGCGAGACCGGATACGGCAACTGCGACGGATGCGAGAAGCGATACATCTAGCCCACCAGGGGGAGCCGAGCAGCTCCCCCACCGACCCAACGAAAGACAACCATGAACACAACGACCCCAGACACAGACGATTTTTTCACCCCAGAAGCCCCCGGAACGGGCGGAACCGAGACCGCCGAGCAGTTCACGATCCAGACCCGCGAGCACGCCGAATGGTACTTGCGCAAGCTGGCAAACCTTGACCGTGAAGAGGCGAGCATTCGCGCCCAGGCCGAGGCAATGCTGACCCGTGTACGCTCCGACCGCGAGAGCCTCATGGGGCGCTATGCCTCACAGTTCGAGAGCTTCACCCGTGGCGAGCTGGAGAAGCAGAAGGGGAGCCGCCGCTCTGTGCTCTACTTCAATGGCACGGCTCAGTTTACGAGCGTGGCACCCCGGCTTATCGTCGAGAGCGAGCTGGACGCGATCACCACCGCCCGAGCAGTCAAGCCCGAGACCGTGACCGAGGAGACAATCACCAAGCTGGACAAGAAGACTTTCCTCGCCTATGCCGCCACGCACTTCGAGGAGACCGGCGAGCTTATCCCCGGAGTGACGCGCACGGAGCCAGGCGAGCGCTTCTACATCAAGATACCCAAAGCGAAGGGAGGCACCACCGACCCAGACGAGTAGCGCCCAGGCCGAAGGTTGGTACCTTCGGCGGGGGAGAGGCTTAAATCTCTCCCTAAATTTTTCTTTCGCCTTCGGCGAGTTTGCTCCTCGGAACGGGCGGATAGCTCGAAACCCTCCACCCGTTCCACTGACACCGACAAAGTGCCCTACCGAGCACAAGGTTTTTACGATGCAAAACAACGATATCACAGCGGCAGAGACCGCCACCATTGACAACCTGACCCAGAGCCTTAGCGCACTGGCTGACACCGTGACCATGGAGATGCAGGACGACCTCCTGCGCCACGTCCAGGAGACCATGCCCGCCCCGGCACGCTACGCCCAGCACTACGGCAGCTTGGCACTCTTGCCGCTGATCGGCCAGGCACCGCCCAAAGACGCAGGCGAGGTTGAGAGCCTCGCCGGGACAGCCTGCGACGCACTCGAAGTAGCCCGCGCTTACTTCCGCGCCGAGCAGAGCGCGACCCACAACCCGCGCCTACTCGCCCTCGGTCAGCTCCTCCAGCTTACTGCAAGGCTCATCGAGGACGAGATCCACGCGACGCTCTAGGACACCCACGGGGGAGCGAACTGCCACTTTGCAAGTGCTCCCCCACTGACCAAAACGAAAGAAACAAGACCATGCTAAACATCAGCCTACAATCCCGCCCAGACAACACCGTCCGACCTATCGCGATCCAGATCGGAACCAGAACCGAGAACCTTCCTCAAGCCTCCCCCCGTCACCTTGAAATACTGGAGAGCAGCATAGAAGAGACCGCCAAGACGGGAAACCTTTCTATGGTCCTTGCCATGCTCCAGACAAGAGCGATTATCAAGGGAGCCAGCCCCACAAGGCCAGCCAGCCGGAAAGCGATTGTGCTCACCACCGTCCTAGAGCAGATCGCGACCAAGGGCGAGCCGGGAGAGTGGGAAACCTTCGCCAAAGAGAAAGGCTTTGCGGTCGAGGAAGTGTCAGCAGCGCTTCCTACCGCGAGGTTGATCCTAGACCTAACGAGAGGAAACGCCGCCTAGAGAAGACAGAGAGACAGCGCAAAGCCCACCGGGACATGAATCCTCCTCGGTGAGCTTTGCCGATTCACAATTCACAAACGAAAGGAAACCGACGACGACTCTAGGCAATCCGCAGCGACAACCACACCTTTACTCTGGCAGGAGGAAGGCACCGACCAGAGCTTCAAAGATCCAGCCAAAAAGCCTCCCGGAATTGAATCCTCTCGGGAGGCTTTTCCTTTACGTGGCTTTTACTTCGCTTCGCCGAAGACCCCGTGAGATGCCATGAATCTTAGGCGCGGTTTTTGCGCGGCTTCTCCTAGCACCCCGTGTGAAGCTGGCACAGGTTCTCTATAACTTCGCTTCTACTCTGCTTCCCCTACTAGCCCGTGTAAAATAATATGTAACCCAGTGCGACCCCATGAGATGCTATAACGCAATCCGTCCGTCATTCCCTCTAAAACCCCGTGAAGCAAGCCTCAGCGCCATGGTCTTCCTACCCGCTTCTCGGAGTCTTTCCCGCCCCTCTGGAGTCCGGCAACCTGTACTTTTGCCTCCGTGCTTGGAGCATCTTCTCTTGCCTTCCAGCGGGTAGCACTGGCAAGGGTGGCCGCTTCGAGTCTTGGCACCGCAGCGCCTCAGCTTCTCAAGCTCGATGATTTCCGCCTTGAGATTCTCGATCTGGCACCGGAGCTTATCTAGTCGCTGGCGATTGCGCTCCTCCTGAAAGCGCACCAGCCTATCAATCTCCCAAGGCTCCCAGTGTCGGTAGTGGCTGCGGACTCTCTCTAGGCTCCTTGGCCCGTCGCGCTCTTGCATGGGCAAAGTCCACTCCATCCCGTAAAGCTCCTCTCTGAGCTTCGGCAGCACTTCCCACACGCGCTCTATCGTCTGCTTATCAAGAACAAGCCGCCTACTGCTCACTCTTCAGAACCTCCGCCTTCACCCATCTCCATGAGTCCAGCCGGAGGGAGCCGTAGCGCCTCGGGGTTGTACGGGTCTCGAACCAGTCCCCGATGCCGCCAGCGAGACCGCGCCGAATAGCCAAGCAGCGCGAGTGCAAGCAGCTCAGGCGAGCCTTTCGGGGAAGCAACCACCTCCCCGACGAGAGCGAACACGTCGCGAGCCTCCTGCCCTAAAACCTCCCGACCCGCAGAGTCATCAGGCGTGAC
>JAPLCP010000074.1 GCA_026392155.1 Armatimonadota bacterium
GCTCTCACTCATCCCCGGCTTCGACAATACCCAGAGCGCAACTACCGACATTTCGATGGACTACGGGCTGAGCGAGAAAATCAAGGTTCTGGGGCAGTGGAGCAAGCAAGGAACAAGCTATGTCGGTAATGCGAGCGACTCAGACAACCAGAACTATATCTTACAGACAACCGCCGGGCCGTTCAAGCGCATGAACTTTATCGCCAGCGCGTCCCGGATGAACTTCGGCTCGACCCTGAGTAGCCAGAGTAGTGGCACCGGCCTTGGCACCATCGGCAGTGGGCTTGGTGGTGGGCTTGGTGGTGGGCTTGGCTCGGGAGGGTTGACCAGTGGCTTTGGGCAGCAGGGACTGACCAACACGTTTGTCCTACGGAGCACGTACGCCGTCAGCTTTACCCAGCGCGGCAAGGACAAGAGTGCCCCTGGCCGCGAGACCCCTCTGCTTCCGTTTCTGGAGTGGCGCATCCTCAACGCCTCCAGCCCCGAGAGTACGGGAACGAATCCCGGCACGGGCAGTGGAAGTGGAACAGGCGGCGGGACGTCGGCGTTTCACAACGCGCTCAACTACCGCAACAACGAAGTCCGCCTTGGCACGGAGTGGGGCGTGAGCAGCCTGCTCTCTGCCTCATTCGATATCCGCTTTATCCAGATGACGGACCGCGATGCCCCAGCCTTCTCCTACCGCGCCCGAACCCTCAACTTCGATCTCCGGGCCCGGTTCAACTAGACCACCAGCACGACTTTACCGAGCTTGCCCGGCTGCATTACCGCTACTTGTGCTGCCGCTGCTTCCGTAAGTGGGAACGTGCTTCCCACGACGGGACGTAGGGTGCCGTTCTCTAAGCCCGCGTAGAGCGCGGCATGGATTCCGGCGAGCTCGTCTGGGGGGACATTGAAGAGAGTCATGCCTAAGATCGCCGCGTCCCGGCTCATGGTCTCCCGTGGGTTGATCTCGATACTGCCGCGATTGCCGATCACCACCACGCGCCCAAAGCGGTTCAGCGCGGTGAGGTCACGGGCGAGATTGACATTGGCTAGCATCTCTAAGATCACATCGAAGCTCTGGTTCTCTAAATACCCTTCTTGCGTGTGATCTAGCGCCGTATGGGCGCCCTCGCGCAAGATCAGCTCACGCCCTTCCGCAGTACTTGCCGTGCCCGTGACCTGCATTCCCAGAGACCGTGCGAGCTGACAGGTCGCGATCCCCACGCCCCCGGATGCCCCGTGTACCAACACGCGCTCCCCGGCTCTTGTCTGCGCCCGCCCGATCAGCGCACGGTAGGCAGTCGCATACGGCACATTGATCCCCGCCGCCTGCTCAAACGAGAGGGAGTTGGGCAGAGGGAAGGTCAGGGCAGCCTCGGCGAGACACTTTTCCGCATAAGCACCGGTCTTAACTCCTGCGGCATAGACCCGCTGGCCGACAAAGAGAGCGGTCACCCCCTCGCCCACGGCCTCGATCACTCCCGCTGGATCGAGCCCTGGCGTGAATGGCAACGGACGTGGCCCGTAGGTGCCCGAGCGGATGTAGGTGTCCACCGGATTGACCCCGCTGGCCTTCACCGCGATCAGCACCTCGCCCGGCCCCGGCATGGGATCGTCCACGGTGTCGAGCTGGAGCACCTCCGGCCCACCAAACTGATGAAAACGTATTGCTTGCATGTACCCTCCTCCCCCCAGCCCCCTCCTCCCAATCCTGGGAGGCAGGATTGGAAGAGGGGGAGTCCGAGGGGGTTTTCTGGCTCCCCTCCCCCTGCCCTGCCTCCGCAGGGTTGGGAGGAGGGGTAGGGGGAGGAGGGAGCCTACTTAATCAGTCCCCAGCCCATCATACGACCCAAAATATCGTGGATGACCTTGGCGGGAGAGCCCATCGCGTCCACACGCTCGATCTTCTCCGGCGCGTAGAAGTTGAGCACCGGGCGTGTCTCGTCGGTGTAGACCTGCCAGCGGTGGCGGATCACGTCTTCGGAGGCATCATCAAAGCGGTTCTCGCGCAGGGCACGGCGGCGCAGGCGGGCCATCATCTCGGCCTCATCGGTGCAAACTAGGTGAAAGACTCGCTCTACCTGGATATGCTCCTCCATGATCCTGGCCTGCTCCAGGTTACGCGGAATCCCATCAAGAATCAGCAGATCGGAGTCCGGGCGGTAGCGGTGTGTGTCCACTTGGGCATTGCAGGTAACTTTCCAGAGCTTGACCGTGGCATCGTCGGGTACCAATTCCCCGCGCGAAGAATAGTCCGCGAAGATCTTCCCTAGCTCCGTAGAGAGGTCAATGGTGCGAAAGACATCGCCGCAGGCCATGTGAAAGAAGCCCGGAACGGCCCCCAGAACTTTTCCAATCGTGCCCTTCCCGGAGCCAGGACGACCAAAAAGCAAGATCGTACGATAGCGTTGTGACATAACGAGACATTTTACCGCCAATAAACAAAACAAGCCTGACCATCGGCCAGGCTTGTCTTCCACTAGAGTACTAAGCTTAGTAGATATTCAGCAGACGGTAGCGGATATTGGGACGCGTGTGGTTGACGATCGTTCCAGGCGTTGCCGTGGCGACACCATTCTCGTTCACAAGAGTAATACCATCTTCAACAGGAACACCACCAACGACCGGCGCAACCTCAAAGAGCTGACCTAGAGTCAGATTCTTCGCATGACCATCTAGGAAAACAAGATTTAGGCGTCCCTGGATAGGAACGGGCATGCCTTGCATGTTAAATGTCTGCTCGGTATTGTGCCGACCCTGTGCCAGAAGTCCAGGCTGAGAGAAGCCCGCTGCAGTTGCGGTAAGGCGTGGGTCAAATGCCATCATCGCCCACCCTGAAGCGGCGGCCACGTTGGGAACGAATCCTGTCTCACCGATAATAATTGTGTCCGCAGGCTTTTGGATCGAGGCGAGTGCAAAGCCTGGAGCATTATCTAGGCTCGATGCCCCGTTTCCATTGTCTGCTTGCAGTGCGTAGCTCCAGCCATAGCCGCCCTTATCGTTCTGCCCAACACGGAGACCCGTCTGGCCACTGTTAGGACACGTGAAGTTGTTATTTGTGTTTGCAACCCAGGGGCGCTGGGAGATATTGGGGCAGGTGAAGACTTGCTGGTTCTTAACATAGGGAAATATCTGCCACTGCCAGCGCCCACGGCACTGGGCATTGTAGCCCGCCACGGGGAGAAGCTCATCGTAGTCTTGAGAGTACTGGATCACACCAAGAGCAAGCTGTTTTGTGTTAGAAAGGCAAGCAATCGAGCGAGCCTTATCACGTGCTTGGGCAAAAACGGGGAAAAGGATAGCGGCGAGAATCGCGATGATCGCGATGACGACCAGAAGTTCGATCAGAGTGAATGCTTTGCGTTGCATTGAAATTTACCTCAACCATTAAGGATTAGCTTCCCCACATAGGAAGTTATCGGAACTATACCATTTTCGTTTTGTAAGTGCCACTTCTTTTCTGCCGCCGGTTAACAACCAGCGTCTGCAGTGGCACTGCGTGCCGCAAATCCCGTGCCTACCCCCTACCCCCCGCCCGGCGGGGGAATTCCGGTAGCCCGGCACGGGCTTTCTGGCGGAACGCCACGGGACGCCCCATTTCATGGGGCGGCGTTAAGTCATGGGGCGGCATTAAGATTTGGGCGCGACCGCTCGCTCTAGAATTGCAAGCGCAGTGTCAAAGTTCTGATCTGCTAAGTCGAGAACGAGGCCGTCCCAGCGTATCGGAGCTTCGGGATCGGCGAGCTTCTTGAGCTCGTTGCGGAGCACTCCCGTGAACTGCTCGGGCTCATCGAATCCGGCAAACTCGCTGGCCTCCCCAAACGCACCCGGCTGGGCGAGAATCTGGGTGTAGGAAATGACGGTGAGGGCGGGGCGTGCGCCTGCGGTCAGCGATCCGCCTGATGTGGGAAACTTGCCCGTCCATTTTTCCCAGCGCGCGGGCTGGCTCCCGGACAAAACAGACGCCGCCGGGAGCTTGGCCTGCACTAGGGCTGTATCCAGGCGCTTGATAAATGCCTCGCTGCGTGCTGTTGTGCGCTTTGTCCAAGCACCGCGAGGGCCTGCCGGGTTGAGCATGTCCATGAAATTAAAGCCGGAAAGCTCCGCCGCATCGGACTTTTGGTCTTTGGTGAAGGCGACACGCTCGCGACTATTGGCTCCACCTTGCCAGAAGAACATCATCCCATCGCTCATGCCACCCCCTTGGACGCTACGATAGCCCGGCGCTGCGAGGCGCTCCAGAGCGTAGCCCGTGACACCAGGAAGCGCCAGAAGTCGCTTCACCCGCGCCACAAACCCAGTCACATCAGCTCCTTCAGGCGTGAGATAGTCAGCCCCAATCATTCGTGTCATGGTAGGAGCGAGCTGCGGTGGTATGCTACTCATCAGCTTCTGGCTCTCCGGGGAGGCTAGCCACTCGGTGAGCGACTGCCCTGCCCAGGACTTATCCCGTGGTGCTTCTGGGGTAAGGGGCTCCAGCGGGGCGAGCACGGCGACCACACCGATTTTTCCCCTTGCCACCGTTCCCAGAGTCGCCAGCGCGGCCTCACCAAGCACGGGAACCACCACGCGAAGCTCGGTGAGGCCACGCGCCACGGCAGAGTCCACGAGCTTTTTTGCGCCAGCTTCGTCCGCCGGGAGCGGCACAGCAGCGACGCGTTGCTTGATGCTCTCGGGCAGCGCCACGGAAGCGGGCGGGGTGGGAACAGGCAGGTCGGGGTGGATCTCATTGGCATCGGAGCTTGCCAGAGTCGCCACAGCTCCCAGTGAGGGTGCGACGAGCTCCGCCACCAAGTCTTGACTACAGCGAACCTGGCTGAGAGGCTGAGGCTCGCTCTTATTGATGCCAGGGACACCCTCTGGGATAGAGGCAATGGCTCCTGAGAACATCTTGTAGCGGTCTTCCATCCTCGTTCGCAGATCCGGCGGCAGCTCACCCACCGCCAGCATGTTGTTATCTCCCGCAGGCTTTGCCTCCGCAATCTGCCAGAGACGGGCACCAAGCTCCGCTCCCCGACCGCGCGGAATGCCACTGAGAACTCTCTGCCGGATGAGCCGCGCCTTGGCATCCATCGCCTTGCGCTCCGCACTCTTCTGGTCCTGCATCATCCCGGAGATCGGCCCCATCATCGCCGTCATGGGATTCTCGGCCTTCTTGATCGCGACTTCCTCGGTCAGTAAATACACCGACTCACGATCATCACTGATGCGCCGAACGGCTCCTCCCACCGCCCAGCAGAGTGCCTGAACCAGATCGCCTGCCCGTGCCGTGGTGCCACGTGCGCTCACTTTAAGCTTACCGACACGCTGATCGGCAAAGAGCGGCACTTTCGTCACCGTGGCGATGCGAGTCACCAGCTCATCTACCGTGGTCACACCCATCAGCGAGACGCTTGCGTTCATGGCTCCTGTATCGGTGTTGAGGTCAGTTGGTTTCTTACGTGCCGGGACTCCCTTCTGATTCTGCCCCCCGCCCATTGCCATCAGCATCGCCAGCGGATTGGCCTGCTTTCCGCCTTTAAGCGCCAGACTGCGAACCTCACCGGTCTGCTCCTCCATCCCACTGGCAATCCGCATGCTCATCCGTGCGCCCTGGCCACCCGCCCCAGTCTCGGGGAAGCTGGGGGCGATATTGAGCGCACGGGTCAGGCGCAGGCGGAACTGGTTCTGGTCACTCTGAGGGATCACCGGAGCCGGATCGAGAGGCCCCGCTTGCGGGATATTGGGCTTCCGATCGAACCGAAACGGCATGGTGCGGCGCATCAGTGGCTGGAGAAGCGTTTTTTGCTGGTTGTCAAGGCTTGCAAGTGGCAAGCCCGACGACGACGAGGCTTGCTGCAGCTGGTTGGGAGTAAGGCTTGCCAGGAGCGGTAGCAAGCGGCTCCCCCCCATCATGCCTCCCATCGCCATCCCCTCTTGGATCATGTCGGCAAAATCCACGCCACCAAAGGGACTGTCACTCTTGGACTTGTCGGGCAGCAGGAGCGGGGCAAGGACACTGACTCCGCCAACACGCACCACCTGAGCCCCAAACTGTGCGGCAATGGCAGTAGGGTTCCAGCCCTCACGTGGCGGCGTCCCGAGTGGGGTGAGCTGCGGCTTTTTCTGCCCCATCAGCTCCGCAAAATCGGGCATCCCTCCGCCCATCGCGCCAAAGAGCCCGCCCATTCCACCCCCAAAGAAATCCAGGGCAGTAGGGGCCGTCACTTGCTTGTACTTCTCCGCCCCGATAATCAGCAGAGGCCCACGCGCCGCGACGCTCCAGTAGAGATTCGGCACCACGGAGACGAGCGAGTTATTGGCAGTGGCCTGCGGAGCCGCAATGGCCGGAGGCGCTTGAAGTAAGATTCCCATACTCACTAGGATACCTGAGCCTAGCCGAAGGTTGCAATTTACTGATGCTGGTGCAAATCGTCGGGCTAGCCTGCACGATTTCCGTCCACCATAGAAAGGCTCTGGTACTTGGGGCGTGGGGCGTGGGCGAGGACTCGGGTTAGCTCGGCCTCAGGCAAGGCAAGCGTGCCGGTGGCGCTGCCGTCGGCTTCGATGGTGTCTAGGCGCACGGGGACGAGTGCGCCGTAGAGGGCGAGAGGGCCAGCAAACTTCACTTTGATGTAGTTAGGCGTGAATCCCGTCAGCGTCCCGCCTTCCGGGTGCTCGACGAGGACTTGGACGGTCTGGCCCTGATAGCGCTCAGTGAAGGCGCGGTTGGTCTCGTCCACGACGGCTTGTAGCTCGGCGTGGCGGCGCTTTTTATCGTCGTCGCTCACGTCATCTTTTAGAGTGGCGGCGTAGGTCTTGTCACGGGGCGAGTAGCGGAAGCAGTGGGTTTTCTGAAACGCCACCTCGCGGGCAAACGCCAGCGTGTTCTGGTGTAGCGCCTCGGTCTCTCCGGGGTAGCCGACAATAAGATCCGTGGTGATCGCCACATCCGGCACCGCAGTACGCAGTTTTTGCACTAAGTCCTTGTAGAACGCCGCATCGTAGGGCCGGTTCATCGCCGCTAGTATGGTGTCGTCGCCGCTCTGGCAGGAGAGGTGCAGGTGCGGGCAGAGATTGGGGTGGCTGGCAAACGCGGTGATGAGGGCATCGCTCACCTCGATAGGCTGGATGGAGCTCAGGCGAACACGGGCGATTCCGGGGACATCGGCCACTTTCAGAAGTAGCTCCGCCAGATCTGGGCCGCCGGAGCCAGTCGCTTCCCCGTAGGCCCCCACACAGACTCCCGTGACAATAATCTCACGCGTCCCCATAGCCGCCAAGCCTTCGGCCTCGGCGAGAATCTCTTGCCAAGGACGGGAGACTTTTACTTTTCGGGTGTAGGGGATCTGGCAAAAGCCGCAGAAGTGCGTGCAGCCGTCTTGGACTTTGAGTGTGGCGCGGGTGCGGCGCTCACGGGCGGGCAAAACGGTGGCAGGCGACGACGAGTAGCTCAGCACTTCGGGGGCGTGCTCGATCACTTTCTCGTAGACCCGCATTTTATCTTCGTTGTCGATGAGCAGGGTCGCGCCCTCGACCCACTCGCCATGATCTAGCACTTGCTGGCTATGACAGCCCGTCATCACCACGATGGCATTGGGATTGGTTCGGCTCGCCTTGCGGGCCAGATAGCGCGATTTTTTGTCGGCTGCCGCTGTCACCGAGCAGGAGTTGATCACATAGACATCGGCAGGCGCATCAAAATCGGTGAGCAAGAAGCCCGCATTCGCGAAGTCTTCGGCGATTTTCTCGGTCTCGTACTGGTTGACTTTACAGCCAAGGGTAGTGAGGGCAGCAACGGGCATAGCGCCTCCATTATACCCTTTGGAAAATAGGGTAAAGTAAGCGCATGACCCCTTCGATCAATGCCCACATCCATCTTCCCCCCAACTACTCCGCGTTTACGTCGGTAGACCAAGCCATCGCGCTTGCCAAAGAGCAAGGGATCACGGTCTTGGGTGCGAGCAACTACTACGACTGGAGTGTCTATGAGGCGTTCGCCCAGAAGGCCACGGCGCAGGGCATCTTTCCGCTCTTTGGCCTGGAGGTGATCTGCCTGGTGCCCGAGCTTCAGGCGCAGAACGTCAAGATCAACGACCCCGGCAACCCTGGCAAGTTCTATCTCTGCGGCAAGGGGCTCACTAAGTTTTCTCCCCTCTCCGATGACGCCGAGGCGCTCTTGTCTACCATTCGGCGCAGTGATTCCGAGCGCATGGCCCAAGTCGTGACAAAGCTCTCCGATCTTCTCGGGGCTTCCCTGACAGCCGAGCAGCTCAAGACCGAGCTTGCCCAGCGCCACGGCTGCGATGTCGAGACGGTCTATCTCCAGGAGCGCCATGTCGCGCAAGCCTTCGCCGACACCCTGGGCCTCGACCCGAACGCGGTTCGTTCGCAGTGGATGAAGGCAGGAAAGCCGGGGTATGTGGAGGAGACTTTTGTCGGGTTTGACCATGCCTACCGCCTGATCCTGGCACTGGGAGGCATTCCGTGCTACCCCACCCTCGCGGATGGAACGAGCCCGATCTGTGGCTTTGAGGAGCCCGTGGAGAGCTTGATTGCAGCGCTAAAAGCTCATGGAATCTACGCCGCGGAGGTGATCCCTACCCGCAACACGCCGGAAGTCTTAACGCGCTATGTGACGGCAATGCGCGAGGCGGGGCTGATTGTGACGGCGGGAACGGAGCACAACACGCCTGCGCTGGATCCGCTGGTGCCCACCTGCCTGGGAGGCACCCCGATCCCAGAGGCACTTCAAGCGATCTTTACCGAGGGAGCCGCAGTGATTGCCGCGCACCAGAGCGGCCCGGAGCGCTATGTGGATGCTCAAGGCCAGCTCTGTGCCGGATATAGTTCTGCGGAGACCCGGATTGCAGCGTTTGCAGAGCGTGGCGCCGCGATTCTGGCTAACGTTAACGTCCAGGGCGCGACGGATTAAGATAGGCTCCCCAGACCGTAAACGGCAGGGTGTATCCTTCTTCGTTGGCCAGTGGGTGTAGCAGAACTTCCGTCTGCTGCTCGGGGGGCTCTATATAGAAGGGACGCAGCGTCCCTAAGCGTGTGGCCGTGTCGGGTTTGACCGAGGCAAGTGGCGTGGTGAGCATGGCGGTTCGCACCTCGACCCCGTGTCGTGACTCTAAGTAGCTTCGCAGGAGATGGAACTCTTCCTCGCGAAAGAACTCATCGACTAAGCGCTCCGCCTTCTCCTGGGCATCGCGGGCAAGCCCACGATAGCCAAGAAGCAAGCTGGTATAGTCGCCAATGGCCTCTTGCCGCCCCACACAGAACCAGTGAAACGTGATCTTCCCACGTCCTGGCCCTGCTTGGGTCGGCAAGTAACTGTACGGGAGGTAGAGCTTTCGCGCTGAGGCGCTCGTCGCCCCCACACCGGCTAGGATGGGAGCTGGAGTAGGCGCAGGCATGATGGCGTCCTTGCCAAGTAGTACGGGCAAGCCGTTCTACCGGCGTCCTTTCCTCGCACTTTTGTAGCGCGAAGTACCTTTGTCACGGCGAGGGGCAGGAGCACTGCCATCGCCCGTCGGAAGCTGTTGCCGAAGCTGTGCTTGGAGATCGAGAGCTTTACCACAGCGTGAGCAGAAGTAAGCGTTTCGTCCTATGGCAGCAGGAGGCACCGTGGATCGGAACTCACAAGCGGGACAGACCACCACGATCTCACGTCTTCCGCCCAAGAAGGGTGGGTTACTCAATTAGTAACGCCCGCCTCGTCCACCGCCGCCGCCGCTGCCACCACGGTCGTAGCCGCCACCGCTGCTGCGCTCCTCACGAGGACGCGCCTCGTTGACCGTCAGGCTGCGTCCGCCCATCATGGAGCCATTGAGGGCAGAGATCGCGGCACGTGCTTGGGAGTCCTCGGGCATTTCCACAAAGGCGAAGCCCTTGCTCTCGCCGCTGAAGCGATCCTGGGCAATATGAACATCGGTAACCGAACCCGACGGCTCGAAAAGTTGTCGCAGACTATCATTAGTCGCGCTGTAGGGCAGTCCCCCAACAAAAATACGCATGACGCACTGTCTCCTGTTTGACCTGGAAATTATTGTGCAGCATGGAGCAAACAGAAGGAGCAGAGAGAACGAGTATAAAGCGATCTACTGGAGCTGTCGTTTCGGATACCAGCGGGTAAGGTCTCTACCTGCTTGGAGCACCCGTCAGTGTATCAGAGAAAAAGTTATATTGCCACGAAGGAATCATCAGATGCTCTACGTAATCTAAACCTGCCTGTTATTTGGATGACCAATGTTCAGGCAGGAGGAAGTGCTCAGATGCAACGTTTTCACTCTCGACGGCGTGGATTTACGCTAATCGAACTTTTAGTGGTGATCGCAATCATCGCGATCCTTGCTGCAATTCTTTTCCCCGTTTTTGCCCGCGCCCGGGAACAAGCCCGCAAGACTACCTGTCTCTCCAATCTAAAACAAATGGGCACTTCCATGCTGATGTATGTCCAAGACTATGATGAGACCTATCCCTGGCTCATGCAAGATGGAAGAAACAATAACAATACGACAGGTCTTAGCCAGAACATGATCGTGGTTCCTTCCCCCGTACTCAATGGGGTTCGGGGGCTCTTCATGGACTATACACTTCAGCCCTATGTCAAGAACCTCGGAATCTTCAACTGTCCCACCCTCCAGCCCTCCAGGCCCGTTCTGGATGCCAGCGGCCTACCGCTCAATCAATACGGCTCGTACGGCTACTCCTACGGCGGTATTGGAGCGGCTCCCTCCCCCCGCATGACACAACCCCCAAAATCACTTCATTGCGGGCCAGTCTCTCGCCGCGATTGGTCGGCCCGCTGATGTCGTGATGATGTTCTGCAACTCCTACGGTGCCCATGCTGCTGTCAGAGATGCTCAGGTGATCCCCTCAGCTTTTGGAGGAACGGGCGAGAACCTCAACGGGGCCACTCTTGCCGTCTTTGCCGATGGTCATGCCAAGTTCAAGAATGGCAAGTTTCTTGACCTCGTGCGCCTCGTGCTGGAGCCACTCAACCAATGAAACAAGAGCTTCCCAAGGGGGTTATCTTCGCGGTGATCGCGCTCCTTGTTATTATCGTTGGAGTTGTGCTGGGAAGGCAGCTCACCAAGCCTGACGTTGAGCGAGATGCCCAAGGCAACCTCGTCACCGGAATTGACCCCAGTAAGATGGAAAGAGACCCGGTCAAGTTCAAAGCGGCGATGGACAAGCTCGTCCAAGACGAAAAAGCCGCTAAGGGCGGACGCTAGCTACAAGCCCGGCTCCTTGGGGTCGGGCTCTTCTTTTGCACGCAGGCTCTCCAGCGCCCCCAGCTCCCGAAGCTGCGGCCACTTTGTTGCCACGCCCAGGACCACCAAGATCGTGCCAATCCCCCCACTCACCACCGAGACAATCGCCCCTAGCCAGCGCGCAACATAGCCGGACTCGGCGGCCCCCAGCTCGTTGGAGATCCCGATAAAGACGGAGTTCACGGCAGAAACTCTTCCCTGCATGTGGCGTGGCGTAGTGGCCTGCACCAGCGTGTGGCGCACCACGACACTGATATTGTCCGTGGCTCCTGTCAGTGCAAGGGCAAAGAGCGAGAGATAGAAGTTGCGCGAGAGCCCAAAGATGATCGTCGCAATTCCAAAGCCCGCCACGGCCCAGAGAAGCGCCACGCCCGCTTTTTTAATCGGCGCACGGTAGGCAATCGTCAGGCTGACAATCAGTGCCCCCACGGCAGGTGCGGCACGCAAGTAGCCCAGACCAGTTGGCCCCACTTCCAGAATATCTTTGGCAAAGACGGGCAAGAGGGCCGTCGCGCCGCCAAAGAGCACCGCCAGCATGTCCAGCGAGATCGCGGCGAGAATCAGCGGCTGACTACGGACAAAGGCGGCACCGGCGGCAAGCCGTAGCCAGACACTCTCAGCTTGCGCCGCCGTCATTTGAACCGGAGCGGCCAGCGGTTTAAGAAAGAGCACACAGAGCCAGAATAAGCACAGCGCCGCCGCTGCCAAGGCGTAGCTGGGCCAAGCCACTTTGAAAATGGCCAGCAGTGCCCCACCAAGCGCCGGGCCACCCAGGGACGCAAGTTGCCAGCGCGACGTGTTCCAGGCAATCGCATTTGCCAGCGCCTCTTCGGGAACCAGCTGGGGAAGAAGGGCAGAGCGAGCGGGGTTTGCCACCGCTTGAAAGAGCGCCTCAACGAGAAGAATGGCATAGAGCCACCCAATCGGCGCTCTGGTGTAAGAGAGCCAAGCGAGCACCAGCATGCACAGAAAGACAAACGGCAGCGTAAAAATCAGAATCTTCTTACGGTCTTTCCGGTCGGCCAGATCGCCTGCGGGGAGCGCCAGCGCCACCACGGGAATCGCCTGAAGCAACCCTAAGAGCCCCAGTGCACCAGGGTCGTGGGTGCGCTCGTAGAGCTCCCAGCCCAGCGCTACCGAGAAGATCTGTCCCCCCAGCGCCGACGCCAGCCCCCCAATGGCAAAGAGCCGGTAGTTGGCAGAGCGCAGAGCGGCATAGGGGTCGCGGGACATAGAACCGGAGTATACCTAACTGCGCGGTACAATAGAGCCATGTTCACAGGCATTATTGAGGCGGTCGGTAAGATCGCGGCGCTAGACTCCGGGCGCGACTCGGTGCGGATCACGGTGTCAGCGGCGCGGATCGCGGAAGACGTTGCCATCGGCGACTCGGTGGCGATCAATGGCGTCTGCCTCACAGTGGTGGAGATCATGGCTCCGCAAGTGAGCTTCGAGGCCGTCTATGAGACGCTCCGCCGCACGACGCTGGGCCAGCGCAGGGTCGGGGAGACGGTGAACTTAGAGCGCGCCCTCAAGGCAGACGGGCGCTTTGGGGGGCATATCGTCCAAGGGCACGTAGACGGCACGGGGCGCATTGCCTCGATCCGACCCGCAGGCGACTCCTGGTTTGTCTATGTGGAAGCGTCGCCCGAGCTGCTGCGCTATGTTGTCACCAAAGGCAGTGTCTGCGTGGACGGCATCTCGCTCACCGTGATGGACGCCGACGACAAGGCCTTCTCGCTCTCGATCATCCCTCACACCTGGGAGAACACCACCCTCAAAGACTGGCGGGCAGGCGACTCCGTCAATATCGAGACCGATATCATCGGCAAGTATGTCGAGAAGCTCATGGGCGGGCAGTGGGGCGCACTGGGCGGCGGACGCGGTGTGACGATGGATCTGCTGGCTCGCAGTGGCTACATCGAGACCCAGCCCGAGCCTGAGGCATCCCGGCGATGGTAGAGTCCGAGATTCACTTTGACCGGATCGAAGACGCCATTGAGGATCTTCGGGCAGGCAAGCTCATTATCCTCGTAGATGACGAAGACCGGGAGAACGAGGGCGATTTTGTGATGGCCGCTGAGTTTGTAACGCCTGAGATCATCACGCTCATGAACCGCCGTGCCAGTGGGATTATCACGGTTCCGATGATGGCCGAGCGCCTCGAGCAGCTGAGTATCCCGCCCCAAGTGCAAGACAACACCGAGGCAATGCGCACGGCGTTTCATATCGCCGTGGATGCCCGCGCCGGAACGACCAGTGGCTCCAGCGCCCAAGACCGTGTGGTCACCATCCAGAAGCTCGCCGATCCGAGCGCGGTGCCTGCGGACTTCAACCGTCCTGGCCACGTCAGCCCGCTCATGGCGCGCAACGGCGGCGTCCTCAAGCGCCCCGGCCACACCGAGGCCACGGTAGACTTAATGCGCCTCGCGGGGCTTCAGCCCGTGGGCGTGATCTGTGAGATCATGGGCGACGATGGCGAGATGCTACGCCTTCCGGGCCTGGCCGCGCTTGCCCAAGAGCTGGGCCTTAAGCTGTGCACCATCGCCGATCTCATTCGCTATCGGCGCCGCACCGAGAAGCTGGTCAGCAAGCTCGCGGTCGTGCAGATGCCCACTCGCTACGGCACTTTTGTGGCGCATGCCTACACCAGCGATGTAGACAACAACGAGTACCTAGCCTTGGTCATGGGTGAGATCAGCCCCGATGCGCCCATTCTCTGCCGCATTCATAGCTCGTGTGTGACAGGCGACTTACTCGGCTCACTCCGCTGCGACTGTGGCGACCAGCTCCAGCTCGCCTTGCAGAAAATCGCCGACGAAGGCCGAGGTGTTCTGCTCTACATCGAGCAAGAGGGCCGTGGGATTGGATTGGTCAATAAAATGCGCGCCTATGCTCTGCAAGACCAGGGTGCGGACACGCTAGATGCCAACCTCATGCTGGGCTTCAAGGCCGACTCGCGTGACTACGGAATCGGGGCACAGATACTGGTGGACTTAGGACTGCGCAAGCTACGCCTGATGACCAACAACCCCGGAAAGCGCGATGGCCTCCAGGGCTTTGATCTTCAAGTTACCGAGCGCGTCCCGCTCCCGGTTGCCGCGAACCCACATAATGCACGCTACCTAGAAACCAAGCGCACCCGCATGGGCCACGACTTACCGCCTCCAACGGAGTAACCTAGCGGCGGCGACGACGCAGAACTACTCCGCCCAGCCCCAGAAGCGCAAGAGTTGCAGGCTCAGGAATCGTAGCCTGTGGCGCAGGATTCGTTGCGAAAGTCCCGGTAGCATCTGCAGTGAAGTTGTTCAAGTAACCATTCACATTCAGAGTAAAGTCAGGGGTCAGAGCATTAAGCGACAGGGAATAGTCACGGCGGGTAGTATTATTAAAGAGAAGGAAATCTGAGGTCATGGTAACAGAGTCTCCTGTTGCTCCATTCTGAGACCCCGTAAAACTCGCTGTGCTACCTCCGTCTGTGCCAATCAAAAAACCGCCACGTCGCCCAGGAGTTCCTCCTGCGTTAGCAACAATCGTCAGGAGGTTTGTCTTTCCATTCACCGGAGTATCTGCGGTGTAAGTCATTGTAATACTAGTCAATGACTGTCGAAGGGTTCCTCCTAAATCATCGGTAACCGCTCCCACAGTTGCCGATAGAGTCATCTTTGCAGGAATGAGAGTTGCAAAACTACTTCCGTTATAATCGTTGATCACCTGATAAAAGAAGTTAATATCCTGTGGTACTGCTAAATTAAATGTACTAGATGCTCCTGAGTTCGTAAAGGTAAAAGGCTTCGAACCACCACCTGCCTGGGAGAAGTTAGCAAACGTAGTAAACTGAGCATGGGCAGACGAAGTAAGTACAGCCGCCACAAAACCTAGGGCGAGGCCCTTTACAATAGCACGATTCATCTATGTGTGTCTCCAAAACAACTGCCGGTCACAAAATATTAACGGAAGCATGACCGAGCGATTTATGACTAAATTATGGGCTTTTCCAAATAAATAATTAGGTCGCCTTCAGCGAGGAATTTCCAACTCCTGACCTGAATTCAGAGTTGCTCGCACTGTCCAACTAAACCAGCGATATGGGACGATCGAGGAGTAATGTTTAATGGAAAAGCTCACAGGGTGGAACATTCTCGGGGAGTCGATCGTTCTGGAAGTATGCTGGCAAGTGATTTCAGCGGTGGCTTACCGCTTGGTATTGGGATTGCGGGGGCGCTGACATCGTTTGGGTTGATGGCTATGGCCTGGTACGCACGAGGGCACTGGCAGCGCAGCCTGAAGACCCTAGGGCTGGGATTGCAGGGCGCAGGGGTCTACCGGGGTCGGGCTATCCAGATCACGCGGCAGGGCCAGTCCGTCACCATTGCCATTCGCACCCGAAACGCCGCGCGGCTCTACGATGAGCTGAGCAGTGAAGGCCCCGTACCAAGCCTTCCCTGGATCACGGAGCTAGCGGCGATGCAGCTCAATACTCTGGCGTTTGCCCGCCGTGTTTGGGATCGGTGGCACATCCAACTCAACGAGCAGACCCTTCGAATCTCCTGCGCCACACTACAACCAGAGCGCCTCCGTTTTCTCCTCGATCTTGCCTGTGACCTTGCCGATGGAGTAGATCGTTTCGGCGAAGAGAGACAGCCTCGGCTACGGTTCCGTCGGCGTGCGCTATACTAGGGGGTAATGACCCCTACTTTGATCGGCCACACCACTGCCGAGCTGACTGCACTCCTGACCGAGATGGGCCTTCCTGGCTATCGTGGAAAGCAGCTCGCCCGTGGTTTCTATACCCGTTTTGCCCGTGACTTCGATGCCTTCTCGGACTTGCCCAAGGCGCTCCGTGAGAAGCTTGCTACCGAGACACAGCTCGCGCCTTGCTCAGAGCGAAGCGTCCAGAGCGCTCCCGATGGCACGGAAAAGTATCTCCTTAATCTCACCGATAGTGAGGTAATCGAGGCGGTCTACCTGCCGTATGAAGACCGGACGTCGGTGTGTGTGTCGTCGCAGGTAGGCTGCCCGATGGCTTGCTCGTTCTGCGCGACGGGCACCGAGGGGCTGGCTCGTAACTTAACGGCAGGAGAGATCGTAGACCAGCTCTTGTTCATGCAGGCAAAGCACCCCGAGCAGCGCATCTCTCACTTAGTCCTCATGGGAATGGGCGAGCCGCTGATCAACCTGCCCAATGTTCTCAAAGCCTTGCACCTGCTCCACGACGAAGTCGGGCTCTCGTATAGAAACATGACGGTCTCGACGGTCGGGGTTGTGCCGGGAATGGAGAAGCTAGCGGCGGAAGACTTGCCTATCACGCTGGCGGTCTCGCTCCATGCCCCCAACAACACGCTCCGCTCCGAGCTGGTGCCGCTGAATGAAAAGTACCCGATTGGCCGACTGATGGAAGCCTGCCGCCACTATACCGACACGACGCGACGCCGGATCACGTTCGAGTATGTCCTGATGGCCGGAATCAACGACACGGAGAAAGAGGCACATGAGCTTGGCGAGCTACTGCGCCGCCAGCCACTCTGTGCCGTGAACACGATCCCCTACAACTCCACCGATGTCGAAGCCCGCTACCAGCGCCCGACTCCCGAGGCGGCGCGGCTCTTTCGGGAGATCGTTGCCTCGTATGGCGTGACCATTACCCAGCGCTACGAGAAAGGCCACCGGATCGCCGCCGCGTGTGGCCAGCTCAAGCGCTCCGCGCTCAAGCCCGGCTCTGCCATGCGCCCCTTGCCCCTCTTCTCCCAGATTCCCGTTGCGGAGCCGACCGAGCCCACTCTGGAGCCTACCGCATGACAGCGGAGGAGTGGCGAGAGCGGCTTGCCACGCTTCCCCAGAAAGAGATCCAGCGCTTGCTCAAGAGCGAGCCTTTGGTGATGGCACAGATCAGCGCGGGGTTTCGCCCCGGTGTCGAGACTCTGAAGAATCCGATTGTTCTCAAGCGCTTGGCGGAGGCACTCCCCAAGAACCCCAAGCTCGCGGAGGCGCTGGAGGCAGTACCCATCCATGAGCCTGTGCCGTCTGCCAGCCCCAACCCCGCCAGAACCCTCCCCGCCTCGTCCCTCGGCGACCCTCCATCTTCGAAGGAGGGTGAGCTTAAGGCGAAGCTCAGAGAGCAGCGGGCGGCTCTGCGAGAAAGAGACGCCGAGCTGACAGAACTTCGTGCGCGGCTTGGGCAGTGTGAAAAAGAGCGGGATGCGGCCCTCGTTGAGCGGGACTCCGAGCGCAAGGCGCGGGAGACACGTGAGGCGCAACTTGAGCGGGAACGTCGCCGAAAGGTTCCCGAGCCCGTCGTGGTAAAAGCCTCAGCGCCAACCGCCACGGCTCCGACACTGGCTGCGGAGCCGCCGACTTCCTGGTTCCCTGAGGCGCTGAGTCGCCTGCTACAGCGTGGCCATGATGCGACCGTCCTGGCGCTCTGCCGCGAGCTCCTCACCGATGATTCCCTTCCCCTGGTTGCGCGAGCAGGGATTCAGGGAGCCTATGCCGCAGCCCTCGATAGCCTGGGCGCTCCCGATGCGGTTGCGCAGTCTCGACTCGCCGCAGAGGCATTTCTGAGTGCGGGCCAGCCTTTAGAGGCATCCGAGGCCCTCTTGCGCTCGTTTACCCGAAACACGCCCAGTACGGCAGAGCGGGCACTGCTCCAGAAGCTCCTCGCCATGGCCGAGCGCCGGGGTGAGCTAGAGGCACTAAGCCAGAGCTGGCTGCGCCAGCGCCTGACCCGCCCCGCTGCCTTTGCCTGTCTGACGAAGGGCTTGGAGAGTGTGGGTAAAAAATATCCCTCGCTTCTGCCAGAGCCCCGTGCCACAACACTAGTCCCTGATGCGACCGTCGCGCTCCCGACAACGTCGAAGAGCGTGGCCACAGTAACGGCCCGAAAACTGGTACAAGCCGTAGACGAAGGCACTGTCGCGCTGGTGAGTCAGGCACGGGCAGGTTTGCAGGCGCTCCGCACGAGTGATCCTGGCCTTGCGGATGCTCTGTTGGAGGCAGTGGGCCGCCTCAGCCCGCCAAGCGTCGCGACCCTAACCGCGACACGCCTCCGGCCGATTGTGGTGGATGCGTCCAATGTTGCGAGACACATCGGCGACCCGCTAGCGGCCCTGGTGACCAAGAAAGCAACAGGTTCGACCACCCAGCTTGTCGCACTTCGGGAGTTCTTGCTCTTGCACGGCTTCTTTCCCGTGATCTGTATCGCCGATGCCAACCTGCGCCATGTGGTCACCGATAAAGCTGCCTACGCAGCACTCGTGGAGCGGCATATCGTCCGCGAGACCCTCCCCGGAACCAGCGCCGATGAGCTACTGCTTACCGAGGCCCACGCCCACAGTGCCCCTCTCCTCACCAACGACCGCCTCGCAGACTGGGGAAAGCAGGCAGACGGTATCGAGCGGCTCGGCTTCACGATCCACAAAAACACCGTCACCCTGCTTCCCGTTTAGACTTACAGCTTCCAGCCCTTTCGGTAGGGCGGAGCGATGTAGGCATTGGCGGCATTGTTGTTGGTGAAGCGCACCGCTTTCGAATCCCACTTGAGGGTCTGGCCAGGGAAGCGAATCGCGATGGCTCCCAGAAGCGCCACTTGCGTGAGCCGTCCGCCATAGTCAAAGTTAGAGCCCGCTTGCCGTCCCGTTCGGATCGCCTCAAGCCAGTCCCAGTGATGGCCCTTGACTCTAGGAATGGTCTCTTTGGGGGCATTGCTTCCCGTGTTCTCGTTTCGGAGCTTCTCGGGCAGGATATGACAGCCACCACCGCCGTGCGAGCCATGCACAATCATTCCCTTTTCGCCAAACAGAATGGCTCCGGTGCGTGGCACCTCATCGTCCCCGAAGTTCGCAGGTTTGGGGATCGCATTGTCGCCATCGTGCCAGACGAGGGTAACCGGACCACGCCCTGCCTTTGCCGGGAACTCAAAGGTAATCTTTGTCGCTGACGGGTAGGTCAGTCCCTGAGTTGCAGGGTCGTAACCGGGTGTTTCCGCGTGAACCGTTGTGGGAGCATCCAGGTCGAGCGCCCAGAACGCGGGATCAATCACGTGGCAGAACCAGTCGCCGATCGTGCCGGTTCCAAAGGGCAGCCAGCCACGCCAGTTCCAGTGCACCCAAAACGGAGCGTAGGGTCGAAACGGCACGGGGCCCAGCCAGAGATCGTAGTCCAGCTCAGAAGGCACTTCGTATTTTTGCTCCAGCTTATCCAGATTGCGGATCTGGCTGTAGACATCCTTGAACTCACCGCAGGCGGCATGCACCGTGTGAACTTGGCCGATGGCCCCAGCCCCGACCCACTCGACGACGCGCCGGATCGAGTCGGTGGAGTGCCCCTGGTTTCCAAGCTGGGTAACCACTTTATGCTTTCGAGCCGCCGCCATCAGGGTCTGCACCTCATGGATGCTATGGGCCAGAGGCTTCTCGCAGTAGACATGCTTACCGTTTCGGATTGCCTCCATGGCAATCACGGCATGGGTATGGTCGGGGGTGCCGATCACAACGGCATCTAGCTCTTTGCCCAGCTCCTTGATCATCACGCGGTAGTCTTTGAACTTCTTGGCATTCGGGTACTGTTCAAACTTCTTGGCGGCGTACTTGTGGTCCACATCACAGAGAGCGATCAGGTTTCCACCTGCGGCAATGACCTGATCCACATCGGATCCGCCTTGGCTACCGACCCCAATCCCGGCAAAGTTGATCTTTCTCTCGGCGGCAAGTGCGACGCTCGGGCTGACGCTCAGTAGCGCCGCCCCAAGTCCCGCCTCCGTGAGAAACTGTCTGCGATCCAGCTTAGAATCGTCGTTTTTATTCATGGTTGTCCCTATCCTGGCAGTGACCTGCCTGTTTTCCCGTTGCGGATCAGTTCTGCATCTCGACAATATTTTCCTGCGCCCCTCGTGATTTGCGGTACACTTTGCCTGTGCAGCTTCAGATGCTCCGCCCCGAAGAAACCGTCGTTGAGATCCACGACAAAACGGCTCCACAAACTCACCTGCTCAAGCTTCACCTCGTGCCCTGGGAGAAACTCAGTGCGGCATGGCTCAACACTCTGCGCTTAGCCTTAGTTTGCTTGGTGGGCTACCTCGTATTTGGCCTACTAGGGCAGATTTTTCATCCATACTTTTTCCTCAATATTGCCATGGTACTAGGCTTGCTGGTGCCCCTATGCCTAGCACTCGCCTTCTTTGCTTTTATCTTAGCTTTGCCGCTTCGAATCCTAGAAAATATCATCAATGCTGCCCCGCTACGTAGGGTAGTAGTACTTCGGGAGAGCCTAAGTGCGGTTCTGGGCAACTGTACCAGTAGCGCCGTTTGTCCTGAGCTACTCGACTTTCTCGGCTGGCTCCAGAGCGCCCCACCTGAGCACACGCGGCTGTTGTGCATCACGCTCACACGCCTCCTGCCTCGGGTCGGGGAGGATGAGCTACGGCAGATACTGACCGAGGAGCGCCGCCAGACCCTGCGCCAGCTTCTCACCCGCTCGGACACACCACACGACCTGATTGTCATCGCGCTTCTCGCCCTTGGGAGCGTCAAAGACCAGAAAACAGTGCCACTCGCCTATGCGCTTCGGCGCAAAAGCCCCGACGTAAAAGATGGAGTCGAGGCGTTTCTGGATGCAGTGCGGGTGACCTCATGATGCGCCAGCGGGTTCGTCCTACCGAAGCACTCCTGCTCTGGAGAAAGCTGCGTGACGAGGAGCCGACTCGCCGTGCGCAGATTCCTCCGCTCCAGACCTGCGATGCAGAAACCGCCGTTCGCCTGATTCACGATGCAGTAGCCCCCCACCAAGCCGAGCTTCAGCCTCCTACCGGCGGGCTGATGTTGATGGGGCTTGTGTTGCCACTGATGCGACTTGCACCTGATAGCCTGAAGTTGCTCGCGGTCGGAGTTCAGATCGTCGTATTGTTATCGGTACTGATCCCCTTTCTCCCCGAGTGCAAGAAGCGCCGCCAGCGGACGGAGCGCCTGATGGGGATTTTGAGTGAGCTGCTACCGGAGTGCCGGAGTACACAGATTCTGCCGGAGCTGCTGGATCTGCTGGGCTGGCTCAATCATGCAGCGAACTCTGTCGCGAAAACAGCGCTGCGAGAAAGCGTGGCCCAACTACTGACACGTGCCAGTGAGGACGAGCTTTCGGAGCTACTCACCCCCGAGCGGCGACAGCTCTTGCGGACACTCTGCGCAAACCCTACCACGGAGCCCGACCTGGTTCGAGCGGCGCTCTTGGTGCTGGGGAGCGTGCGGGACGAGAAAACGGTTCCGATTGCCCAAAAGCTCCTCCGAAAACCCGTTCTCCGCGATGCCGCCGAGGCGTTTTTGGACGAGGTACGCTAGAATAGGGCGATGATAGAAATGGAGGTTGCCTGAGCCATGGTGCAAAAATCTAACACTAGCTACACTGCGCTACGGGATCGCCTCAAGCCCGCACTACTTCCTGTCACCGATATTAGTCGCGCTCTCACCGGACTGAGCGCGGATGCGGCGGCGCTTCAGCTCTGCCAGTGCCTTCAGGAAGAGCAGATGAGCCGACTGCGGCGTGAGCGGGTGACGCTCATCGTGATGAGCATCACCCTAGGGTTCTGGGTGCTCCTCAACTACCAAGGCGGCTTCTTGGGCATGGTCCCTTTACCGTTATTTCTGGCTGGCCCCCTCATGATCGCCCTCGCAATCTGGCTCTCCGTGCGGCGCTACGGCCCTCTGCGGCACAACGCTCTCGCCGGGCTGACGGAGGTCGTCAATGAGATTCATGAGCGCGAGTCCCTGGGGCCACTCTGCCATGCAGCCGCACTCCTGGATGGCAAAAAGCGGCGCTGGGAGCAAGAGATTGAGGAGGCGATTCGCTCCGCCATCGCCAGGCTTCTCCCGCGTCTCTCCGCAGACGATGCCGCGCTCCTGCCGGACGAGGTCCGCCAGTTCTTGCTCGCCGCCATCACCGACAACCGCCACGATGATCTTACTGTCGCCGCTCTCCTGACACTGGGCTCCGCCAAGGAAGAAGCCGCTCGTCCGCTCGCCGAGAGCCTCCGCGCCAGCCTGACCGAGCGCACCCGAGAAGCTGCCCTAGAGTGCCTCGTTGATCTTCGCCGCTAAAAAAGCCGTTTTCCGCATCGGTTATATGCCCTTGGTGAAGCTCTCTGCCTCTTTCAGGTAGGTGTCGAAGGGGTTTTTGAGATCAAGATGACGGTTTTTAGCCAAATAGACCAAGTCCCAGTCAATGACGTAGTCCTTGGACTTTTTATCCAGAAGTTTCTTGATAATATCAGCGCGAGCGGCGGCGCGGGTGTTCTGTGGCGCAGCGACCGTAGCCTCGGCGATCTCAGCATCGGTGACCAGGCGCTCCATCTCACCAAGCTCCTCTAGGCCATAGAAGAGGCTCTGACTACGGTTGGCGTTGTGATACTCGATATCCAAGCTCTGCATCACATCGTCGTGCCAGCCGACGCCTTCCGACTTCATGAACTCGGTGTACATCTTGTGCTTAGCGACCCAGTCGAGCTTATTGGCCAAGGTCATCGGATCGGACTCCAGGGCATCAAGAGTCGCTTCCCACTCACGGAGCACCCAGTCGGTCTGCGTGTCCACCCCCGCGAGGCGCTTCTTACCCGCTTCCAGGTAGATGCGCTGGAGATCCACCGCCTTG
Source organism: Armatimonadota bacterium (assembly GCA_026392155.1). Taxonomy (GTDB): domain Bacteria; phylum Armatimonadota; class Armatimonadia; order Armatimonadales; family Armatimonadaceae; genus Armatimonas. The sequence continues at coordinate 22,878 of JAPLCP010000074.1, forward strand.
ATCGTCCCCCCCGCCTTGCGCTTCACCAGCCACTTCCAGCTTGGGTCACGGCTGACGGAGCGCAGGGTCTCGAGCGGGTCGCGGATCTCGACCTCGGTGCCCAGCAGGCCATCTTCGACCAGCGAGAGCACCACACACGTCGTCCCAACTTTCAGTGCGGTGGCGTAGTCGGACATATTGCCCTCACCGTAGAGAATATGCAGGCGGTGGAGATTCGAGAAGTTGTAGTAGCTATCCCACTTGGGGTTGATAATGGCGCGATTGAAGCGCACACGGCTACTAATGGTCTTCACAATATGATCGGCGCGCTGAGAGAGCTGGAAATCTACCGTCGGGTCAATCTCAACGCCATAGAAATTGCTCACCCACTGGTAGTCCACATCGTAATCGGAGATCGTCATCACCGAGTTCTTCATGGACGAAAAATTAAGCCGGTGCCCGCCCACGCGCCCGACGCCCGCAAAGATCTGACGGGTGACTAAGAACGGCAAGAGATAGTTGAAGCTCGCCCGAAAGAAGTCCTCATCGTGCATCTCGACCAAGTAGTTCTCATGACAGCCAAACGTATGGCCCCCAAAGTGATCCACCGAGTTGTTATGAAACGAGGCCGTCTCCGAGAGCCCAAGATCGTTGAGCAGGCTCTGGACAATCCACTGCCCCGCCTTATTGTAGCGGCAGACATCGAAGATATCCGTACACTCCGGGGTAGCATACTCCTCATGGTCGCCTACCGCATCAATATAGAGACGGCCCCCATTGAGAAGAAATCCCCCACTCCGCGCAGGCTCAAAGGAGTAGTCTCGCGCGTGCAGGTCAATCAGGCCCCAGTGCTTCTGATAAAAGCAGTGGTTCTTGACCGCCTCGACAACCTGCTCTGGTGTCCCCGCCGCGTCATCGCGCACCATGCACCCGAACTCAGTCTCGATCCCAAAGATACGTCGCTCCATAG
>JAPLCP010000092.1 GCA_026392155.1 Armatimonadota bacterium
GACTTTCAGCTCCCCGTTGAGCGTTGCAATGTCCACGGCTTCACGGGTGTCTTCGGCCTCGACATAGCTACTCACCGAGAGGTTGTAGTCGTTGGCGGCGAGCTTCCCAAACGGCACGGAGAGGGCGAAGTACTCGACGTTCTCCTTGCTGTCGAATACCTCCATGATCCGCTCGATATGCGTGTCCAGTAAGACGTTGTTGTTCGTCTCTTTCTTGAAAAGCCCGGTCGCGTCGATGAACTGGGTGGTGGTGTCGGCTTTGTGCTTGGAGAGCACCAGGATATTCACCGCGATGGTCGTGCCGTAGAACAGGTTCGAGGCGAGCGAGATCACCGTCTCCACGTAGTTGTTGTCCACCAGGTACTGACGGATTTTCTTCTCCGCCCCGCCACGGTAGAAGATACCGGGAAAGCAGACGATGGCGGCGCGGCCTTTGCTGGAGAGGTAGTGGAGCGCATGCAGCACAAAGGCAAAGTCAGCTTTGGACTTGGGGGCCAGCACGCCCGCTGGGGCAAAGCGCTCGTCGTTGATGAGGGTCGGGTCGTCGGCACCGATCCATGTCACCGAGTACGGCGGATTGGAGACGATGGCATCAAACGGTTTGTCATCACCAAAATGTGGAGCGCGCAGCGTATCGCCGAGCTGGATATTGAACTTGTCGTAGTTGATGTTGTGCAAGAACATGTTCATACGCGCCAGGTTGTAGGTGGTGTGGTTGAGCTCCTGGCCCCAAAAACCGTCTTGAATGATGTGCGCGTCAAAGGGCTTTTTGGCTTGCAACAGCAACGAGCCAGAGCCACAAGCCGGGTCGTAGATCTTATTGACGCTGGTTTGCTGATGCATGGCGAGCTGGGCGATGAGTTTGGAGACATGCTGCGGGGTAAAAAACTCGCCCCCAGACTTGCCCGCATTGGCAGCGTAGTTGGAGATCAGAAACTCGTAGGCATCGCCAAACAGGTCGATCTGACTGCCTTCAAAATCACTAAAATCCAGCCCGGCCACGCCCTTGAGCACGGCGGCCAGACGAACGTTTTTATCTTTGACGGTATTGCCGAGGCGGTTGCTGGTGGTATCGAAGTCCGCAAACAGACCTTTGATATCCAGCTCGGAGGGGTAGCCATTGGCAGAGCTCTCAATAGCGGAAAAGATCGCGGCGAGGTCGGTATTCAGGCTCGCATTGGTATGGGCGCTGGCAACGATGGTGGCAAATAGCTGGCTAGGGTAGAGGAAGTAGCCCTTGGTTTTGATGGCGTCGTCTTTGATGTCCGGGGTGATCACGCTATCGGGCAGCTCAGCATAGTGGATGTTGTCATCATCAGCTTCGATATAGCTGGCAAAGTTTTCGCTAATGAAGCGGTAGAACAGGGTGCCAAGTACATACTGCTTGAAGTCCCAGCCATCGACGGCACCTCGGACATCGTTGGCGATTTGCCATATCTGGCGCTGCAGGGCAGCGCGTTGTTGAGTGCTTGACATGAATGTTGCTCCTTTTTAGCTTGAGATAGAACGGCTATCTGTATTACCACAATATGACTACGGAAAAGTAGTCTCTAGCCTTGTTCTTTTACCACTACCCGAAGGAGCTACTTTGCGAAGGCTTCTGCCGCAGCGGCGTTTGCTCCCTTGTAAGGAGTGTTATGCCGCTGCGGTCAGAGTTACGATTTTGGGGATTGTGCCCCAAAGGCAATGCTCTACTTACCTGCCTCGCTGGTTCGGGTGCCGCCTGCGGCTTCGTACTCGGGGCTGTCTTTGCCGTAGAGCAGGCCGATGGCGGTGAGGAGCTTGGTGTTATCGCGGCGTAGCTCTTTCTCACCGTCCACGATCTGGTTAAGAAGGATATCGGCTTGGGCGAGGAGGCCGTTGTACTGAGTGAGAAGCGCCTCGATGGCCTGCTTTTTCTGCTCCGTTGCTGCGATACTCAGGCCCGCAGGGAGGGTTGGGGCGGGGGTTATCTGCTTGATACCGATAAGTCGCTGGTTGGTCTGATCTACTGCCAGAGAAGATCGTCGTTTGTATGCCATTGGTTTCTCCTGAAAGAAGGTCGTTTGTAGTGAGCGACGGTTGCTCATCCCTATGCTACCCTGCTTCTTCGGAGAGAGCAAATGTACGTATAAATTCTCCTTATGTATATGCATAAGCCGTTTATGCATATGCACAATAAACTTATGGATATGCATATTTCCGGATGTACGTAGATATACTCCTTGAGCATATCTGCATGAGCTTATGTATATCCACAAGCTGCTTATGCATCTACATAAGCAGCTTATTTTCAACTATGCCGAGCTTTTCCACGAATCATTGCCGCCCCATGAAATGGGGCGGCTGCAATGGCGCAAGCGCCGCAAAGCCCGTGCCGGGCTACCGAGTTGGTTCCCCAGCCCGGAACGGGCTTTGCAGCCGAAGGCTATTGCAGACGCCGGTTTCCAACCGGCGGCACAGTGGTTCGTGAAAAAGGCTCATAGCCTCAGGTTTTCTTGCGGATGGAGTAGAGCTTGCTCTCGGTGCGGATCAGCAGGCGCTCGCCGACCAGAGCGGGGGTGGCTTGTGCCATCTCGCCGAGGGGGTTGGTGTGGAGCAGCTTGAAGGTCTCGCCTGCGCTGACCACAAACGTGTCGCCTTCCTCGCTGAGGCAGAAGATCTTGCCGTTGTAGGCCCAGGGCGATGTTGTGAAGTTGCCCGCCGTGCCGAGGCGCTCTTTGTAGGTCTGCTTGCCGGTCTTGGCATCGTAGCGGCTCAGAATCCCCGTCTCCGTGAGGGAGTAGATCGCGCCCTCGTAGGCCAGCGGGGTAGGCAGGTAGGTGCCGCCCCGCGCTTGGTTCCAGACCACGAAATCGTTGGACGTGCCGCCACGCGGAAGCGAGATGTCGCCCGAAGCGCCCGGCTTGAGGGCGTAGAGCCCGCCGCCACGACCGCCATTGATATAGAGCAGGCCCTCGTAGGCAAACGGTGTCGGGATCGGGGCGGGCGACATTCCGGACAGACGCCAGAGTTCCTTGCCTGCCAGATCGTAGCTCACCGCCACGCCAGGGCCGACCGTGACAATCTCGGTGCGCTGGGCGTGCTTCCAGACAAACGGGGTCGCCCAGCTAGAGCGAGCCTGCGGGGCCTGGGAGATGGCAAGATCCCGGTTGGTGCGCCAGAGCTGCTCGCCGGTCTTGGTGTCAAAGGCGGCGAGGTACTGCTGCTTCTGGTTGTCGCTGAGAATGACCAGCTGGTTGCCCACCAAGACCGGCGAGCCACCCGTGCCAAACTCCAAGTAGATCGGGTTGATCTCTAGTTTCTTGGTCCACGCCAGCTTGCCGGTGAGATCGTAGGCCCACACCCCGAGATTCGCGACATAGATATAGACAAACTTGCCATCCGTAACCGGCGTCTCCGACGTGAAGCTGTTCTTGCGGTGCCGCCCTCCCGGCGGGTGGCCCGCGTAGAACTCTTTCTTCCAGCTTACTTTTCCGCTCTTGAGGTCCAGGCAGTAGAGAAAGTAGTGCAGGTTCACCTCGCTTGGGAGCTCAAAGTCCCGCTCGTTGACCTTCTTCATGATCTCCGCCTCGCTGAGCCCCTGCTTGGCGAGCTCGGCAACGTACTCATTACTGTACTCGGTGCCGACTTGGGGCGCCTTGGACTTGCCATCGGTGGTGGCCGTGGTCACAAAGACTTTCTCACCCACGACAATCGCCGACGACCACCCGCGCCCGGGGATGGTCTGCGCCCACTCGACATTCTGCGTCTTACTCCAGCGATCTGCCAGCCGCGCATTGGCGCTCACCGGATTGGCGTTCGGCCCCCGAAACTGCGGCCAGACCGAGGTCTGCGCCTGAGCCGGGGAGATCAGGAGAAGCCCCACAAGGGCGGTGAGAGAGGCAAGTGTTGGTTTCAAAAGAGTGTTCATTCCTGTATATCGCCAAAAGCTGACAATGTTATACACTACACTGTCGCAGATTGACCTGCCAACTCGCGCCGAGCCGATTAGCCCCGCCCGACTAGCGGCATCTTGGTGGCCATGACGGTCATAAACAAGACATTGGCATCCAGCGGCAAGTTGGCCATGTGCAGCACGGACTGTGCCACATGCTCCATGTCCATGGTCGGCTCTGGGGCCAGTGCGCCGCTGGCTTGCAGGATGCCATCGGCCATCTTCGCCGTGTTCTCCGTCAGGGCATTTCCGATGTCAATCTGGCCACAGGCAATATTGTATTTTCTTCCATCCAGCGCCGTGGACTTGGTGAGCCCCGTCACGGCGTGCTTGGTAGCGGTGTAGGGCGCGGAGTTGGGGCGCGGTGTCTGGGCGGAGACCGAGCCGTTGTTGATGATGCGTCCGCCCATGGGGGTCTGGGTTTTCATCAATTTGAATGCCTCTTGTGTGCACAGAAACGCCGCCGTGAGGTTGGTCTCCACCATCGCCTGCCACTGCTCGTAGGTCAGCTCCTCCAGTAAGTGGGTGCCCTTCAGGACAACCCCGGCGTTGTTGAAGAGCACATCGAGCCGCCCAAACGCCGCCTGGGTCTGGGCAAAGAGCGCCCGGATCGCCTCAGGATCACGCAGATCGGTGGGAACGATAAGGGCATTTGTGCCCCACTCCCCTGCTTCAGAGACCGTCTGCTCCAGCGCGTCGGAGCGCCGCCCGGCCAGCGCAACCGAGTAGCCATCACGGAGCAACGCCAGAGTGACTGCCCGGCCCACGCCACTTCCCGCTCCCGTCACCAGTGCGACTTTGCTCATTTGTGTTTTTCTTCTTTCTGCTCTTCTTCTTTCTGCTCCGGCCAGGTCAGCGCAAAGAGTGCTGCAAGCAGCGGTAGCACGCCCGCCACCAAGATCATCGGGGCGAACTTACCCATGGCATTGACATGCGTGTCGGCGTAGCGGCCCACCAGGGGGTGGAGCAGGGAGTTGATGAGCCAGGAGGAGGCCCCCACCGCCCCAAGGCACTTGGACGTGTGCTGCGGCGAGACATCTTGGATCAGTGCATAGAGGATCGCAAAGCCCCCCATCAGCCCCGCACCGACAATGCAGTAGAGCGGCACCATGACCTCACGCCCCGGAATGAAAACAAGCGGCGTCGCCAGCAGGCAGAGGCCCGAGGAAAGCAGGAGTATCTTCTTACGGGCACGCTCGACGGAGCAAGTGGCGGAGACGAACTTGCGGGCCAGATAGCCGATCCCGATACTGCCTACATCTGCGGTTAGATAGAACGCGATGAGGAGATACTGGAGCTGCTGATCCGTGAACTTGAGATCAATCACCAGGTGCCGTGGGAGCCAGACGCGGTAGAAGTGCCAGCTCATGTTCACCGCTACCCCCAGTGCCAGCGCGATCCAGAACTTCCGTAGCCTAAAGACCGAGACAAACGGGACAGGAACAAAATCGGTAGCCTTGGCGGGCGCGTGCGCGATCTCGGCGGCCCGCTCGCCCCGTGTGACCAGCTGCCACGCCACGACCCAGACTAGGCCGATGGCACCGACGATCATAAACATCTGCCGCCAGCCCTCGCCGCTAGGCTTCACGAGCGCCAGAACCAGCAGCGGGGTCACCACCGCCCCGACGGTCATCCCGCTATTAAACACACTATTGGCCAGTGCCCGAGACTCACGTGGAATGATTCGCCCGATGATCCCGACGGCAACCGGCCAGTTAAACGCCTCGCCGCCGCCCAAGATAATCCGGCAGACCTGGAGCTGAAAGAGTGTCTCGACAAAGCCCGTCGCAAAGCCTGCCGCGGACCAGACCAGCAGGGCGAGTGGGTAGAGCCAGCGCAGGTTCACCCGGTCGGCAAGGAAGCCCGCCAAGAGCAGAAAGACCGCGTAGGAGTAGCCAAACACCGCCTCCAGCTGGCCATAGCCCTCCTCGCCGAGCTTAAACTCCGCCTTGATAAAGGTCGAGATGGATCCCAGGGTCTGGCGGTCCATGTAGTTGATCATGGTCGCAAAAAGCATCATCGCGACGACATACCACTTCCATTGAGGAATGGTGGATTTGGGTGAGTCGGTCATATTCATTGTACGGAGAGCAGCTTCTTCATCGCCTCGCCCATGGCCTCCCCGATGAGGTAGTAGGTCTCCGCGTTGGTGTTCCAGTGGTAGCCCTGGCCCGTAGGCGACTGCTCTTTCGTGCGCCAGAGTGCTTTGGTACTCACAAAGGCCACATTGCCCTTGAGCTCCGGGCGGGCGGCTGCGTTGGCCTGGGCCTTCATGAGCGAGAGAGCGCGGGGATGCGTCTCCGTGGGGCCATTCATCCCGGTTTCGGCGATGACAAACGGGAGCGCGGGGGCTCCGAGGTCTTTGCGCATATCTTGAATGAAGGCCACCATGTTGCTCTCGTACTCGGCGTTGAACTTGTCGCTGATCCGGTCGTTCCAGCCCTGGTGCCAGCCAAAGCCCGCTAAGACATAGCGCCCATCGCTGCCCGGCACGAGCTCTTTAACCCGAGCAAGCGCCGCCTTGGCGCGCGTGAGTGTCTCGCGGTAGTACTTGCCGAGACTCTCCGGGTTCTTCGCCAGCTCCGCATCGCCTTTTTCACCCAGCGAGTACGGGAGCTTGCCCGCGCTTGGCGGACGGAAGTCTATCGCGAGGCTCTTGCCGCCCCAGGCGCACTTGATGAGTAGCACCGGCTCGTCGAGGGTATCGCCCATCACCCAGCCAAAGCCCAGCTCGGGGCCGATCTTCTCGGGTGTCGCGCCAAAGCCCACGGTGAGCGGGCCTTTTCGCTCCAGATACGAGATCCAGACATCGTCGCGCTTCTTCCACTGACCGGCGGCACTTGGGTCTTGGAGCGGCGCGAAGTGCTTGGTCGTGGCGGGGTCTTTCGCCAGAAACTCCAGCGAGCCCTTGCCCTCGTTGCGCTTGGGATCGGCGGCGATAAAGCCCTGGCCCTCCATGTTGGACTGCCCGGCAAGAATAAAGACCCGCACGGGCTTGCTCTGCGCCAAGGCGGGGAGGCTGGCTACGAGCAAAACCGCAAGAGAGAGAATTGATTTTTTCATTTGTTGATTTGTTTCTTAGCGGGGCACGATCCAGATGTTGCGGTAGACAACCGGGTTGCCGTGATTTTGAAGGAAAACGGGTCCTTCGGGTCTGGTCAGCGGACCGGTAAGAGGGGCGGAGGTGGTGAAGTCTTTCGTCAGCTCCAGACTCTCGTGCACCAGAACGCCGTTGAGCCGCACGGTGATGCGCGGCCAGGCGGTGCGCTTGCCAGATGCATCAAATGTCGCGGCGGTAAACTCGACATCGTAGGTCTGCCAGGCGAGCGGCGGCAGGCACATATTGAGCCGTGGCTTGGAGATCGAGTAGATCCCACCGCACTCGTTGTCTTGGCCTTCGAGGCCAAACGAGTCGAGGACTTGCGTTTCCCAGCGGCCGCTGTGGTAGACGCCGCTATTGCCACGCCCCTGACCACGGGCTGCGGGCATGTACGGGGTACGGAACTCAAGATGCAGGGTGTAGCTGGCGAATGTCTGCTTGGTGATGGCATCGGTCGCCTGGAGATGCCCGCTCTCGACCTTACCACGCTCCCAGGCATCGGTGCTCTTGCCGTCGAAGAGAATCGTAGCGCCGCGCGGGGGCTTCTTGCCCAGAGTGGGGCTGCGGCGCTCGACACGCTTGAGCTTCTTGCGGAGAGTCAGAGCCTCTTCTTCCTTGAGCGGGGTACGGGGCCTGCCAGGCTCCCAGCCTGCGCCGGGAAGGCCGCCCTCAAAGAGATAACCGTCGAACTTACCGCCCCCGAGCGCCACTAGCTGGAGCCCGAGTCCCTTGCCGACGTACTCGCCTTGAACCGTGAAGTCCGGGTCTTCCCGCTTGGCGATAGCGGGGTCTATCCAAGTTCTGGAAGCATTTTGTCGCATACTAAACTGTTTCTCCAAAGCGCCATCCTTCACGGACAGGCTCTTTCACAAAGGCGTTGAGCTCGGGGTGGTTGGTGATGCGCCCTGCCTTGGCATCCCACTCGATGCGGGTGTTGAAGCGCTGAGCTAGGACGCCCAGCAGGATGATCTCGGTGAGGTTGGCCGCCACTTTGAAGTTGGAGCCGGGCTCAGGGCCTTCGCCCTTGATGGCCCGCATCCACTCCCGAAACGGCCCACCCTGCACGCGCGGGAGGGTCTTGGCCGGTGGGCTGGCCTTCCACTTCTCGCGAACGACTTCTGGCAAGATCAGCGGCTGCCCGGCGTGCGTGCCGCAGCCAAGGAGGCCTTTGGTGCCAAGGAGCCAGCAAGCGCGCCCGATGAGTGCGTCTTCGTCCGCACCAAACGTATTGACCTGACCGGCTCGCTTCCAGTCCGACGCACCATCGAACCAGTCGAGGATCACGGGGCCACGCGTGCCTTTGGCGGGAAAGTGGAAGCGGATGTGGCTGGCTTTGGGGATCAAGCCCTCCAGTGACTTCTCGCGGTAGAGGCACTCGACCACCGTGGGTGGGCCGAGATCGAGCGCCCAGACAGGCGTGTCAAACGTGTGACAGCCGAAGTCGCCGAGCATGCCGCTGCCAAAATCATAGAAGGCGCGCCACTTCTGCGGCAGGTAGTCGCGGTAGAACTCCCGCTTCACGGTCGGCCCTAGCCAGAGATCCCAGGCCAGCCCGTCGGGGATCGCCGAGGGCGGCGGCGGCATGGTCGCAGGGTTACCAAAGTGGGTTCCTCCCATCTCCGGACCGTCGTTGCGACAGAGCACCCGAGCAACGTCCCCAATCACCCCGGCACGTACGGCCTCGACGGAGTTACGGATACCGTCATCGGCATGGCCTTGGTTGCCCATCTGCGTGACGACCTTATAGCGCTCCTGCGACTTGGCAAGTGTCCGACACTGCCAGATATTGTGGGTGAGCGGTTTCTGCGTGTAGACATGAATCCCCCGCTCCATCGCCATCTGCGTGGCGGCGAAGTGGGTGTGATCGGGTGTCGAGACTACCACAGCATCGATCTCTTTGTGCATCTTATCCAGCATCACCCGAAAATCATCGAAGAACGGCTGGTTGGTGCGCCAGGCCTTCATGTTCTCCGCGCACTGATTGCGGTCCACATCGCAGAAGGCGACGAGGTTTTCCTCGGAGCACCCTTGCTTGTAGGGCTGCTGGGCGATCCAGCCGCCGGAGCCGATAAAGGCGATATTGAGCTTGCCATTGGCAGACTTGCCTGGCTTGCCAATCGCGAAAGGAGGAGAGGTTTGACGTTTCATAGGTCGGTTCTCTGCATCATTCCTTACCACGATGCCCTTTTCCTCCGAGTGCCTTCGCCAGAAATGGCTTGAGGCGCTCGGCGTAGACCGCGTAGCCCTCAAGAGTGAGGAGGCCTAGCACTTGGATCTTGGGATCGCTCTCCAGCTTAAGGGGATCGAGCGTGGCGCGGCAGCCTCGATACCGCCGTGGTCTAAGCTGTCCCAGGGCGACGCGGTGCCGGGACATCCATGCTGATGTAGCCACCCCGTCCCTCCCAGACTCGCTCTGATTTCTGCTGTATGTTTGTTCCTAGTTCTTTCCCTGCGCAAGAAACTCTTCCCGCGTGAGAATACCATCGTGGTTGGTGTCGAGTTTTGCAAAGCGTGCCTTGGCGACGTCTGAGTCGGGCTTGTTGCGGATAAACTGCTCCAGGGTCAGCTTGCCCGTTTTTTTCGTGTCGAGCTTATCGAAGCGCTCTTCCAGCACTTTCGTCTCGGTTGTTGCGGCAGCGGCAGCTTCTTTCTTTTGAGCATTTTTAGCCTTGTTGGCATGGCGACCCGTGCCATCGCCGGTGTCCACGATGCCGCCTGCGGGGTTGAGTGTGGCGAGTACGGCAGCCAGGCGTGTGCGGGCGGCTTTGGCAGCAGGTGTCTCGCTTCCGGTGGCGATGAGCTTCTCAGTGAACGGGGCATCGGCCATGTCGTAGAGCTCGCCGAGCTGGTTGAGCTTCCAGCCCTGTTCGCGGACATACCACCTATTGGCGAGCTGGTTATAGACCCAGGAGCGTGGCTTGCCGGGCTTGCCCTGGAGCTGCGGAGCGAAGCTCACCCCATCGAAGACAGTTTTCTCGGGGAGCTTTGCGCCCGTTAGCTCCGCGAACGTAGGGAGCATGTCGGTGGAGTCAATCAGCGTGTTGGAGACTTTCCCAGCGGGTGTCTTGCCAGGCCAACTGGCGATCATCGGCACATGCCCTCCCCCCTCCAACATCGAGCCTTTTGAACCCGAGAGACTCCGTCCGTGGATCGTAGAGAGCTCACTGGGGCCTTTTGCCGTCCCGTTGTCACCGATAAAGACAATCAGTGTGTTCTGGCGCAGCTTCAGCGCATCGAGCTGGGCGACAAGCTTGCCGACGAGCTTATCCATGTAGCGAATATTGTCGCCAAACAAGTCCTTGCTACCCGGCGCACTATCGGGCGTCGGCTGGATATCACCGTGGACATGCACCATGGAGTAGTAGAGAAAAAACGGCTTTGCCTGGTTTTTCTTCAGAAACGCCATCGCCTGCTCGTGCATGATGTCTGGCATGTACTCTTTGTCGGTGAGCTTGAGTTCCTTGCCATTAGCGCGATACACCTCGACCTTGCCGCCGGGCTTGTTCTGATAGACGCCGCTGCCGTTAAATCGCAGGTAGTCATCGAAGCCCGCCTGGTTGGGCTCGCCGGGAAGCTGTCCCCACTTGCCAATCGCCGCCGTCGCGTAGCCCGCCGCTTTAAGCGTATTGCCCAGCCGAAGCTCCTCAAGTGGCAGCTGCTGGCAGGCATCTTGGTTGGTAGAGCCATTGCGAAACGCATAGCGCCCCGTCATGATCAGTGCCCGCGACGGCCCACACAGCGCCGCCGTAAATGCCTTCGTGTAGCGCGTCCCTGAGGCGGCAAGCTTGTCGATCTGCGGCGTCTTGGCATTGTCAGAGCCGTAGCATCCCACATTTCCTATCCCCAGATCATCGGCCAGAATAAAGATAATATTGGGCTTCTCTGGCGGCGCAGCCTGCACGGAGCGCACCATACCAAGCGAAGCACAGAGCAGAGGGAGAGCAAAAAGGAGCTTTGATTTCATGGGAATCCTTGACGATATTTACCTGACTTTGGTTCTAAACATAACTCAATGGGAGCCTTTCTCGCGAATCGTCATCCACAACCGTGTCCGCCCCATAGAATGAGGCGTCTGCAGTGGCGCAAGCGCCGCAAAGCCCGTGCCGGGCTCCCACATCTACAGCCCGGCACGGGCTTTGCAGCCGAAGGCTACCCAGACGCCTCAGTCTTTCTTTTTGTAGAAATCGAGCATCTGCTTGTAGCGTGCACGGTCTGTGGCCTCGCCACGCCCACTGACCTCAATCCCTGTCTCGTAGTAGATGCCTTCTTTGAGCCCACGGTTGGCCAAGTCCCGCCGGGTTTTGTTGAGCTTGACATGGCTCTTGAGCGCGGTCTTAAAGGCATCGGAAAGCTTGGCGAGCTGGTTTCCCGGCACTTCCCCGACCACTTTACCCGTGGCACCGAAGATATCAGGCTCGATGATTAAAACGCCCTCTTTAACCGTATTGCCCGTGAGCTTAGCAAGCTCTTTGGGGTCTACCGTGCTCGCAAAGGTAAAGCGCCCTGCAAAGTCTGTGGCCCACGCCTGCTCTGCGACTTTGGCCTCGATCTCATCTTGGCGCTTGGCATGGGGGGCGAGCACGAGCACCAGGGGGAGCAAGTCCGCCGCTGCTACCGCCAGCCCCACTTTGACATTCAGGGTGACAGGCAGCGAGGGCTTTCCGGTTGCTTCCTTGAGGGGATACTTTGCCGCCAGCGCGTCCATGCCCTTGGCCATCGCAGGCGCATCGGGGAAGAGATCACGGGGGCCACGACCCGGACCACGCCCCCGCAGAGCGTACTCATTTCCCTCGGGATTCAGAATTGCAAACGACGTATTGGCAGGCTCACGGCCACTCATTCGGGCCACAAACTGCTTCTCGGCCTCGTTCTCGTAGGACGTCAGCCGGATACACACAAACTTCTTAGCCGAAGTAACTACCTCGGGATGGAGCAGGAAGCCCTGGTCCATCGTGACCTTGCCCGGTCACCACATGCCGGAGACGCCCGCACAGTGGGGCGCAGCGCTCACAAACAAAATAGGCTTTCCCGTGCGCTTGGCCTCCGCGAGCCCTCGTGCGAGAGTGGCGTACCAGGCAATCGGTGCCGGGTCTTTCGCCTCCCGCTTGACCTCGGGTTTGGCGGTGTCTTGAAATCTTCTCATCGTTGTTCCTTCGGGTAGATTTTAAGAGCAATTAATGAAAAATCCATGAGGAGTTCTCGGAATGGTAGTAGATTCATTTACCACTCCAGTGTTTGTAGGGCATTATCGCGAGATTGGAGTTGTAGTACCGCGCATCGCCGGTGACCTCCGCGCCGATCCACTCGGGTAGCGCGAGCGCTTGCGCCTCGGACTCGAGCTCGATCTCTGCGACCACGAGGCCTTCATTGTCCCCGAGAAATGCGTCGATCTCCCAGCGCAGTCCCGCGTGCTCGACAATATGACGCATCTTCTCCACCAGTGGCCCATCGCAGAGTGTGAGAAGCGCTTTGGCGTCTTCGAGAGGAATCGTGTACTCAAACTCCGCGCGGCTCGCTCCCGTGGTGATGCCCTTGACCGTGAGAAAGCCATGCTCACCGGCCACGCGGACACGCACGGTTCGGTGCTTGTCGCGGTTGAGGTAGCCTTGGCAGTAGTAAGTGGGCGTGGTGCTCTGCCAGTCGGTGCCTGTGACGAGAAACTTGCGCTCTATCTCCGTTGCCATGTGGACGATCATACCTGCAAAGACGGAACCCTGCGCAAATCTATAGCATAGGAGCCGTATGCAAACAAAGACAACACGGCTCCTTGGGGGCGCACTAGCCGCGCTCACCTTGCTCGGGGTGACTCCGGGCATCACGCGGGCACAGGGCAAGCGCCAGCAGCAACAACGACAGAAGACCAAGAACGACTGGCGCAATCTCGCGACACTAGCCGGAGGACTGGCCGCCTTTGGACTGATTAACTCACCTTACGCAGTGCCGAGTTGATAAAATGGGTTTGGCCCCATGACGGCCTGAAAAGCCCATGACGACTTCGCGCCTACTCGACCTCTACACGGACTATCTGCTCTGTTCCTTCGGGCAGACAACAGCCACCGGAC
>JAPLCP010000038.1 GCA_026392155.1 Armatimonadota bacterium
CACCGGCACCGAGGACTACTTCTGCGGCTCGTACAACTTCGATAGAAACGGCCAGTACACCGAGTTCTCGACTCCGTACGCGGGCCTGCCACAGGTGATCCGCGGCGATGGTGCCTATAAGTGCCAGCAGCGCTTCGGACTGTATCGCTGGCACATCATGGACCCCGTGCGCTTCGAGTCCGATCTCAAAGTCACGATCCAAGCCCTCGGCTGGCGCAGCAAGCACCGCTACCTGCCCCTCCAAGACGACATCGCCTCGGTTGCCTTCTGGTACCAAGCCGAACCCCACGCCCCGTTCCCTGTTTTGCCGGACCGGGACTATCTAGAGGTGATCTAAAGCCCAGCCAGGCTCTTGGCGCTCAGGCCGTTGCCATCGCCAACGCTTCAGGGTGCTGAGAACTTCATTGTAGAAAAACTTATAGATGACGGAATCAGCACCAGCTTCATGGAGAGGGCGAGTTATCGGTAAGGCATCCTCAACAATGTTTGACATCGCGGGAATAGCTACAATGGGGAGATGCGCTAAATCTTGTTGCTGACGAATCCAGCAGATCAGCTCACATCCCGCCAGTTCGGGCCGGAAGTTGTCCGTGACAATCGCATCAACTGATGTTTCCTGTAAAAGGCGCCGAGCATCCGCGCAAGTCTCTGTTTCAACGACGAGAAGGCTTGGCCTTTTTGTGATCCAGTCCCGCTTGATCATATTGCGCATACGTTCTACTGGTTCGACCAGTAAGATAGTTTTCGGCTCGGTCATAGCTTTAGTTTATGGCTCAAAAAGATCATCTACGGGCATGAGCCAGCCTGGGACAGCGGGTTCGGCTTCGGCGTTTTGGCCTCGGGTGAAGGTGGTCTCGGGAGTGGTGGCTCCGCTGGTTGGGGTGTACTTGCGGACGATGGCTTCCGCACCGAGCAGATCAACATCCCAGATAACTTCGGTGCCCGCGGCAAGGTAGTCGTGGCGCTTTTGCTCTAGCTCGTGCTCCGCGATGACTCCGTAGTCGTTTTCGGAGCGCACCTCGACCGCAAAACGTGGCGCACCGTCGTAGAACTTCATCCCGGAGTTGGGGCCTTCGTAGTAGGCGGCATCGGGCGAGAACGAGCGGCGGTGAGGAAGATTGACCACAAAGCCTGCGTTGTCTGTGACGGCGACACCAGGGAGCCCGACATGGCGGATATGCTGGCGCAGAGAGACCGCGATCTCAAAAGCGGCGTAGCTGGGAGCACGTCCGGTAGGCATCAGGGGCACCACACGCCCGTGCAGTAACTCTGCTTTTTCCGAGTGCTGGTAGAGATCCTCCAGAGTAGCCTCATGGTCTTGAAGTGCGGAAAGTGCCATTGCATTGCTCCTCGCAGAATTATATCAGAGCGCCATCCGATCCCGACGGGGGAGCTTCTGGTTGAGGGTCGCGAGAGGCCAGAGGAGCCAGAGTGGGAAACGCGGCATTTCGCCCGAGGGCTTGATGCGGGCGCAGAGCATGCCCAGGAGCGCGGCGGCTCCGACATCTTTGGAGCGCCCTCCGACAAACGACGCGAGCCAGAGCCCTTGCCGGAGCCAGGTGCGCTCGTACTGCTGCTTTTGCTCCGTTGAGCCGTGGCGCAAGGCGACCGTGCGGGAGTTGCGGAACGTGTAGAACAGCGAGCGAGGGGACTCGGAGCCTCCGGTTGAGGCGCTTCCCTTGTGCCAGGCCAGCGCCTCGGGGACGACGGCACATTTGCCTTTATCCGCAAGCTTTAGACACAGATCAATGTCTTCGTAGTAGGCAAAGAGGGCTTCATCGAAGCCCCCGACACGCTCAAAATCGGCGGCGCGGACG
>JAPLCP010000123.1 GCA_026392155.1 Armatimonadota bacterium
CAAGGCCAGCCAGCGCGGGCTGAGATATTGCACAAAGCGCTTCTCAAAGCCCTTCGCGCCGTAGATGGGAATGATGTGCACGCCCCCCATCCCCGCGTCTTTGTAGCGCGTCAGCTCATGGGTCAGGTTCTCTTCGTCGACGGCGCTGCCCATCCACCACCAGTAGGCCCAAGGGCGCGTCTCGTGGGTCATCGGCGGCCAGAGGCTTGGCTCTACACTCTCTTTTGTTATCATGAGAGAATTGTACCCTCCTCCCCCTGCCCCTCCTCCCAATCCTGCGGAGGCAGGTTGGGGGAGGGGAGTCTCTCTATTACAGCGCCTCTGCATAATCTCCCCTCCTTTCCCCTTCCTCCCAAGTTTGGGAGGAGGGGCGGGGGAGGAGGGTATCCGAGGGCGCTACTTAAACGTCACGGGGCGCTTGACGTAGGTGGCGATCTCGTTGGCGAGGGTGAGGGCGTCGCGCTCTTCGTAGACTTCGTAGATGGGCTGCTCGTGGCCGTCGGTATGGAGAAGGCTCAGGGCGTAGAGATAGCGTCCGGCGGCGTCTTTGCGCTCGTGGACGCGAATGGCCTCCACGCGGCGGAAGCGGGTGACGAGCTCGTTGTTGCGAAAGATCGTGCCATTGCGGGCGTTGAAGAGAAACGTGATCGGGGCCTTGTAGGCGCGGCATAGATACAGCGGGAAGCCGACAAGTAGCCCGATGGTGCAGAGCATCCAGAGAAAGCCGAAGTGGTTTTTCTTGGGGGCGAAGAAGTCGGTGACAGAGACCACGCCCCACTGTGCCGCGCCCTGGGTGGAGATCAGCCCCAGTATGAGAACACTGCTGGCCATGAAAGCAAAAAAGGCAAGCGCGTACCAGGTGAAGCTCCCCTGGTGCTGGAGGGTCACCGTGAGCTGCTCGCGCTGGCGCTCGACCAGAAAGGGGCCGACGGTGCGCGGGGTATCGAGTTCGGGCAGAGCCATGATCGCCATAAAAATCAGGGCTAGGGAGGAGGAGGGGGCACTCCAATGCCATTAGAGGGTGAGGGTGTCGAGCGAATGGTCACTGGGCCGGGGTCCTTGGGGAGCAGTGTTCCCCCACCCGCGCCACAACCCGCCACGAGAGCCAGCAAAACCAGCCAGAGAAATGCGCGTTTCATGTTTACGGTGTACCCGAATTCGACGCACAATGCAATAATTGTCCGTCAGGCTGCTTTTTTCAGCTCGGGCTTCGCTTTCTCCGCCTCTTGGAGCGCCTTCAAACGCTCTTTTGCCTGGTCAGCCGAGCTCTTCTTCCGGCCCAGAAAACTCTCCATCACTTTCGTTAGCTTGTTCATACCCATAAGTATCGGCCGGAATCTCGGGACGGGTATCGAGCAGGTAGGACTTGGGCGCGAATTGCTTGCTCAGGAGGGAGGTCAATGATGATACGCACGGCGAATTATACCGCCAGTTATGGAGACAACACAGTGGGAAGCAGCAGCGCGGCTTCGGGCGGCGGTGGAGAGTGCATCCAGTGGGCTGATTGAGCGTGAGGCGGTCGCGGAGGCGATTGCGCTGTGCGCGGTGGCGGGGGAGCACTTGCTGCTCATCGGGCCACCGGGAACGGCAAAGTCTGAGGCGGCGCGGCGCATGGCCAAGACACTCGGGGGGAGCTACTTTGAGTACTTGCTCGGGCGCTTCACTGAACCCAGCGAGCTTTTCGGCCCCATTGATCTGCGGCGACTACGCGAGGGTATTGTCGAGACCGAGACCAGCGGAATGCTCCCCGAGGCCGAGCTGGCGTTTCTGGATGAGATTTTCTTAGGCTCGACCGCGATCCTCAACACGCTTCTTGGCATTCTCAACGAGCGGACGTTTCGGCGCGGGAGCACGCAGCTCGCGGTGCCACTGCGGCTGTGTATCGGGGCCTCCAATGCCCTCCCCGACGAAGGCGCGCTGGCGGCGTTTGCCGATCGGTTTCTGGTGCGACTCTTTCTGGAGCCCGTCGCCGACCCGCTCTTGGAGGACTTGCTGGAGCAGGGCTGGATGAAGCAGAGCTTTGCGACCGAGCCCCTTGCCTCACTGACCGATTTGGACTCGCTGAGTGCAGCCAGCAAGACCGTGGACCTTGCGACCATTCGCCCGAAACTGGCCCAAGCGCTTCGCATGCTCCGTCAGGCGGGCATCACCCTCAGCGACCGCCGGGCGGTGCGCACCCAGCGCCTGATCGCCGCCGCCACAACGCTCGCAGGGCGTACCGAGGCCACACCCGCCGATCTCTGGCCCCTGATCTACGCCGTGCCCACCCGCGACGAGCAAGCGCTCGCCCGAGAGGCGCTCCGTCCCCTACTGGCCACCGCTGAGAACGTGGCGCTTCCCTACGCCGCGGAAGAGGCATCGCTAGGGCCGCTCGCCCGCGCCCAGCGGCTCTCGGGTGGCATTCGCAAGCTCCTCGCCGCTCCGCCTGCTGAGCCCGCCGCTCTTGCGGCTTGGAAGCTACGCCTCGAAGGGGCACTGCGCGAGATAGACGCAGGCTTTGCTCCGGAGCGCCTCCCAGAAGAGCTCACCCCGCTGCGCCAGAAGCTCATCGAGTGGGTCCGCGTGTGAGCGGCTCTCTTGGGTTGGAGTGGACGGATCGCGAGCCCCCCCTCGCCCCCGCAGGCCTTGTCGCCCTTGGCCCCGATGCGACGCTCCTCGCTGAGCGCCTGTCCCGGCTGGAGGCGAGCGTCACCAAACACTTGCTTGGGGTGATTTCCTCCCCCCTAACCCCCGCCGGGTACCCTCTGGGTGGGGGGGAATACAAAGAATCGGATTCCTCATTGTCCCCCCGCCGGGCGGGGGTTAGGGGGGAAACGGGCGAGAGTCTTCTCGCACTCCTCGGCCCGCACGACTGGCTACCGTGGAGCCCTGGCGTGATCTATCTCGCCCCCGATCCGAGCGTCCCCACACTGTTTCTGCCGACGACAAAGCGCCCCACGCTTCCTCCGGCTTTAGTGCTTGCAGCTCTCACACGCCGCTTCCCGGAGCTTCGTCCTCCCCTGGCGCTCTTGCCCGACTGCTGCTTCTCGCTCACCGATGCTTCCCCCCTTCGTGGGGGCCAGGGGGCTAGATGAGCCTCCCTCCTGCTCTGGCTCGCTGGGCGGAGCCGCTCGCGGTGCTCAATCCCATCTTAGCAAGCGCCCTCGGCCCTTTACTCCTTCGTCTTGCGGCGGCGTTTGGGCCGCTAGGAGGCGAGACGCGCAAGGGCGGCGACGAGCCCGATGGCTACGCAGGAATCACGCGCCGGGGAAAGCTGGAGCACCTGCTCACCACCGAATGGGGCCTGCTAGATACGGCTCCCGAGGAGTTTCTGCGCCGCCTGAGCCAGGGAGAGCTCTCTTTTCTGGAGCCCGAGCGCAAGGCCAATGCCCACGAGCGCCGCTGCTTGATTCTCTTTGACTGCGGCCCAGAGCAGCTCGGGACTCCTCGAATTGCGCAGCTCGCAGCATGGATCGTGCTGGCGCAGCGGGCAGGAGCGGCGGGCGCGACACTTCAGTGGGCGAGCTTAGACAGCGCGCCCAAGGAGAGTGTCCTACACACAGGCTTCGATGAGGCGACGGTTCGGGCGTTTCTCTGGGCGCGCACGGCGGTTCAGGCATCGCCACGCCAGCTCTACGACTGGCGCAAGTTCGCGGAGTCGGCGCTGGGCTCCCCCGAGGAGCTGTGGCTCTTGGGCGGCCCGCGCTGGCTCGATGTCCCGATGGCGCGTGGCGTGCACCTGATGAGCACGCAGGAGACAGAAAGCTCTGAAAAGGGCGAGGCGCTGAACCTCACGCTTCGTCCGTCGGGCAAGAAGCTCCAGCTTGCGCTTCCACCCCCCGACACCCAGATCCGCCTGCTCCGCGACCCGTTCACACCCATCGGAGACAAGCCCGGCAAGGCGCGGGTATCGCCCCGGCAAGCCGTCGGCGCACTGGTCTGGCTCCCCGGCGGAAAGCTCGTCGCCGCCCGAGACAGCGCCGACACCGGCGTGCTGGTCTTCCCCATTCCCACCAAGCAAGGCGCATCCCTCGGCCCCGCCAAGCTCTACCAGCAACACTATGGAAAAATCCGTGCGATTGGGGGACATAACAATGCGATCTTCTGTGTTGCCAAGAGCGGCGATCAGCTTGAAATCCGGCTTATCAAAGGGAATATGCCCTCACTCCCAATAGGCAAAATTCCGCTCAATGAAGATTCCATACGTCTTCTGGACGATGCAGGATCAGAGCTGACCTCGGCAACGCTATGGCTTCAGGATAAAAGCCAAGGCCAGCTTATCCTCTGGTTTGAAATACTTGGTAAATCGCTGATACTGAGTCGCACCAAAAACAACGAGGCACAGAATTGGACTCCCACTCGTGCAACCTATCTTCCAGCCTTCGATGGCGCGTTTTTCGCAGGTTTATTCGACGGCGGCTCGCTGATCGGCTCCCACGATAAAACCAGTGTCCGCCTTGGCGATCCCAAACAAGCCCTACTCTTCGCCGGACCATCGCCGAAGGAATCTGTGGTGGTGAAGCGTGAAGATGGGCGGTGGTACTTGCCGCTGGAGAGCAAAGATATTGCGTTCCCGGCGCTTGACCCTGATGACACGATCCTGGGGGCGACGTACTTTGGGGGCCAGGTGCGGTTGGTGACGCTCAGCGAGGCAGGGCGGATCGTGCGTTTGGTGGGGCTGGGAAGCACGAAAACAATCACGGGAATCGGGGGGAAGATTGTGAGCGCCTCCGTCTCGCCCGATCTGCCGCTCGTGGCCTGCCTGCGCGAGAGTGGCGATCTCATGATCTGGGACTTAGAGACCAACGCGCGCCGCTGCCAGTTCCATGCGCCGCGCGAGACGTTCGAGGAGAGTGCATGATCCCACAGAAGCTTCTCCATCGCGGAACCGTTCCTGCGGCGGCGTTTCTCTTTGATCCCGCACTACTCCGCAAGGACGAAGCGCAAAAGCGTATTCTGGCGCTCTGGGAGCCAGGCGTGCGGGTCTGGCAGACGGAAGACGGGGCACTGCTCATGGTGCTCACCAAGCCACAAACCCTGGCAGCAAAGGCCGCGCCGGGCCTGCCTCTGGTGCGTGAGCGAGGTCACTTGCTTGCCCTCCCGCTCACGAAAGCCGAGTGGGATGAGCTACGCCCCGCGCCCGAGAGCCTGATCTACACCCAGCGGGGGCACATCACGGCTCTCTCGCTGGCGGAGCTGACGGCCATCGAGCCTGCGGACTGGCTGGCGCTGGAGAGCATCGCCTTTGTGCCCACGAAGCCTCTCATCGAGCCTGTGCCCACTGTCGAGGCCCCAATTGGTGAGGTGCTGGCACCGCTCAAGACGCTGCAGATCGTCCCGACCAACCCCGCCACCGCTGCCGCCCGCGCCGCGCTCCTGCGCTCGCTCAACCAGGCTCCCACAACGATACAAAAGACAACGAGCACACCAAGCTCTTTCTCTTTGCTGGAGCGCTGGGGCCGGGTGCTCCTCGACTTTTTACGCCCCACCACGCCGTCCTCGGGAAGCGCCAGCACGACCGATAGGCTCCGCAGTACGATCCAGGAGCAGGTCTTCTCGCCGGGTCAATTAGAGGCCATCTCCCGCCAGAACGCGGAGTTTCTTCAGAAGATGCTGGAGCTTTTTGAGAAAGGCCAGTGGCAGGAGGCGCTCCAGCACGCGATCCCGCTGGGCAAGCCGGGCGAGAGCGACGATACCCCTGCCGGTTTTGCCTTTCTCAAGCCACGCGATCAGCTGGTGATTAGCCCGACGCCCACTCAGGCCAGCTCCGCGCTTCCCTGGGATGGCCTACACGGGGGCTTCAAGCAGCTTTACCGCGAGGCTGTCGAGAGGCTAAAAAATGAGGGACGCTTTGAGGAAGCCGCCTATGTACTGGCTGAGCTGCTCCGTGAGGACGAAGAAGCGGTCTCGTTTCTGGAGCGCCACGGGAAGCTCCGCCTCGCCGCGGAGATGGCCGAGGCACGTAATCTCCCACCCGCGCTGATCGTCCGGCAGTGGTGGCTGGCCGGGGAGAAAGAGCGCGCCATCGCCATTGCCCGCCGCTCACAGTGCTTCTCCGATGCGATCTTCCGTCTGGAGCGCAGCCAGCACACCGCCGCCGCGGAGACCCTCAGAGTAGAGTGGGCACAGCTCCACGCCGAGTGGGGCGACTATGC
>JAPLCP010000162.1 GCA_026392155.1 Armatimonadota bacterium
CACGGAGCTACGGGAGGCGCTTACGGTGCTGGCCAGTGGCGCGGACGATGCGCGAAGAACGGTGCAGCTACGTTTTGCGGGCAAGAAAAAACGCACCGTGCAAGTCGGCTATATCACGGAAGCGCCGCTCTGGAAGATCAGCTATAGATTGGTGCTGGGGGAGGGCGAAGGACAGAAGCCGTATCTCCAGGGTTGGGCGCTGGTCGAGAACACAACGGACGAAGACTGGGAGGGGGTGCAACTAACTCTGGTGTCGGGGCGTCCCGTGAGCTTCATCCAAGACCTCTACCAGCCGCTCTATCTCCCGCGTCCTACCGTCGGCCCCGATATCATCCCCGCCGCCACTCCTCAGATCCATGAGGCCGTGATGTCCTCATTCGAGATGCCGCCTGCCGCACCCATGGGACAAGTATTGGCATCAGGGAAGCGCTCTATGAGGGCCGAGTCTCTGCGGCAATCGGTGACTTCCCAGGCCGAGGGACGCAGTGCGGGGGAGCTGTTTCAGTACAACATCAAAGCCCCCGTGGCGCTGCCACGGCAGCAGGCGGCGATGATCCCCGTGGTCTCCGGCGACATTGGCGGCGAGAAAGTCTCGCTCTACAACGCCGATACCGATCCGAAGTACCCGATGAACGCGCTGAGGCTGGTCAATGACACGGGACTGCACTTAAAAGCGGGGCCGATCACGGTTTTTGATGGTGGAACCTACGCAGGCGATGCACGGCTAGGGGAGGTCACCCCCGGCGATATACGGCTGATCACCTACGCGGTGGACCTGAGTATCGAGGGCGTTCGCACCGAAGAAATTCGCAACGGCAGTGAGTCTAGCCTGACGATCAAGCGCGGCGTGCTGACCATCACCTCGAAGAACCGTCGGGAGACACTCTATAAATTTACTTCGAAGGCTACTCTCCCCCGCACGGTCTTGGTCGAGCACCCGCTCTGGGCTGGCTGGGAGCTGGTTGCGCCTACGGAGCCCACCGAGACCACGCGGGATCGCTACCGGTTCGCCGTGTCCCTCGCGCCGGGCATGACCGAGACGCTCACCGTGGCACAAGAGCAAGCATACGGAACGACGGTCGCACTGCTTGATGCCGATGCGACTCAGCTCATGCACTACGCCAGCCAGGGAGAGATTCCCGCGCGCCTGAAAGAGGCCCTGGCTGTTACCATCGCCCGCCGTCGCAAGATCGCGGAGCTAGAAAGTAGCGCCGATGGGCTGGATGCAGAGCGCACCCAGATCCATGAGGAGCAGGGCCGCATCCGGGGAAATATCGCCACGCTGGACAAAGAGTCCCCGCTCTACCGCCGCTATTTAGACGAGCTCAACGGCCAGGAGAACCGGCTTCTGGAGCTACGGGAAGAGAGCAACCGCCTGCGGAAATCCGCCCAGGATGCTGGAAACGAATTGAAGGCTTTCCTTGATACATTGGACTTATAAGAGAGCCCCGCCGGTTGGAGCGGTGGGACTAGAGACGATGCCGATTGGAACGGCGTCGCTGGAGAGCTAAAGCTACGAAGGCCGCTTCGGGCCATAGGAATATTGGGATTTATGGGCGGCACGCCCTTTGTAGCGCGAAGCGCTCTACAGTCACCCCCCTCCAACGGGGGTGAGGAGAAAAAACGATGCGAACAACCATGATACTACCGATGATCGTGCTGGCGCAGGGGCCAGCGCTCGCGAAGGCTCAAGAGAGTGTGCTCCCGGTGCGTGCCGTGACTCTCTTTTCCTCCGGGGTGGCCTACACCCAGCGCGAGGGGCGCGTGGAGGGCAACGCCACCATGCCGCTCACGTTCCGCACCACGCAGATCAACGACATTCTAAAATCGCTGGTGCTCATCGATGAAAATGGCAAAGTCCAGCCCGCGATCTATGCCGCCAAGGACCCGGTCAATCGTACGCTTCAGAGCTTTGCGGTGGATGTGACCCAGCCACTGGAGCGAACGGCCTTGCTCAACCGGCTCCGGGGCCAGACCATCACGGCGACAGCCGCGAGTCCGATGACAGGGAAGCTGGTCAGTGTTGAAAATAAGACTCTCCTGGGAGCAGATGGGAAGCCCGTTAGTGCTGAGTTTCTGAACCTTCTGACCGAGCGTGGCTTGAGCACTGTGCGTCTGGATCAGGTTACGGATATTTCGTTCAATGACCCGAAGGTGGCACGCGAGTTTGGCGAAGCGCTGGCGCTGCTGGCGGCGGGGGCAGATGATAAGCGGCGGAGCGTGACCCTGCGTTTTGAGGGCAAGGGTGAGCGACGGGTGCAAGTCGGCTATATCTCCGAAGCGCCGCTCTGGAAGATGAGCTATCGGCTCCTGCTCTCCGGCGTGAAAGAGGGGAGCACGGTACCGTATCTCCAGGGCTGGGCTCTGATCGAGAACACGACAGATGAGGACTGGAACGGGGTGAGCCTGACCCTCGTCTCGGGTCGTCCGATTAGCTTTATCCAGGATCTCTACCAGCCACAGTACATTGCTCGCCCTGTGATTGGTGCCGATCTCAGCGTCTCGCCTCTGCCCCAGCTCTCCGAGTCTGTGATGGAAGACCGGAGCAATCTCGCCGCACGGGCCGCGATTACGAACTCCATGATGCGAGGGCAAGGTGGTCAATTTGGCCGAGGGGGAGGCTTCGGTGGGCCGGGGGCAATGCCTGCGCCTTCTCCCGCTGCTGCGGCGGATAAGCCACTAGATCCCGAAGCGATGGCGGAGTCGGTTTCCGCACAGGCGTCGGGGGAGAAGCAGGGGGAGCTATTTACCTACAAGATCACCTCGCCCGTCGCGCTTCCGAGGCAGCAGGCGGCGATGATTCCCGTCGTGGCGCAGGATATTGCCGGGGAGAAAATCTCGCTCTACAACCCTACCACCGACACGCGCTTTCCCTTATATGCCGTTCGCCTGAAAAACAACACGGGGCTCCACCTCAAAGGTGGGCCGGTGACTCTCTTTGATGGCGGAACCTACGCAGGCGATGCGCGGATGCTCGACATTCCGCCCGGCGACAACCGTATTCTGACCTATGCCGTGGATCTGGGGCTTCAGGGTGAGGTGCAAAACAAAGATGGTAGCTCGGTGGAGACCAGCCTGACCATCAAGCGCGGCGTGCTGATCCGTGCCCGGAAAGAGACCATGGAGGTCGTCTACAACTTCCGCAATAAGTCCGACAAGCCCCGCACTGTTCTGGTAGAGCACCCCTACAGCGCGGCGTTCAAGCTGGTTGCCCCCGCCAAGTTCGAGGAGCGTACCACGAGTCTCTATCGGTTCCGTGTGAGTGTCCCTGCGGGCAAGACCGAGGCACTCATCGTAAAAACCGAGCGCCCTCTCTCGGAGACCTACGCACTTCTGGATGCCGATGTCAACTTTATCGAGGTCACGACCCAGCGTAAAGAGGGGGTCTCTGTCAAGCTCAAAGTCGCTCTGGAAGATGTCTTAGCCCGGCGGCGCAAGCTCCAGGAGCTGGAGAGCCAGAGCAATGAGCGGGATATCGAAGTGAAGCAGATCGAGCAAGACCAGAGCCGGATTCGGCAGAACATGAACGTCCTAGATCGCAACTCGGAGAGCTACAAGCGCTATGTTCAGCAGCTTGATGAGCAGGAGATTCGCATCCAAGCACTCCGCAAGCAAGCCACCGAGCTACGGGCACAGAGAGCGAGCGCTGAGCGTGACCTACGTGCCTTTTTGGATAAGCTAGAAATCTAGTCTCAAAATTTTTACTGAGAACCATAAGAATAACTTCGGCAACCTCTGGCACACTTTATGCATTTAGGAAACTTGCAGGAGTTATTCTTATGGTTCTCAGTAAAATAGTCAGCCGCCCCATCGCGAGTGGCTTTGTGTGGCTCACTCCGTTTTTGAGCGCAGTGGCTCCCTACGCAGGGGGTATCGCGTTAGGGCTTTTTCTGGCTAAGTTCTGGCTCTAGCGGGTTGCCCTGGCAGCAATTCCCTGTGCAACTCGCCCCAGATCGGCTCCGCTATTGGCCAGAAGGATCACCGCATTGTCGCCGTCTAGCTCGCGCCAGTAGTGGGTAGCGAAGCCAGGACGACTCCCGCCATGCTCAGCGGTGCGTTTTCCGGCCACCCCCGCGAGGTTCCAGCCAAGGCCGTAGGGGTGTGGCTTGCCACTGTTTAGCATCACGGGCTCAAAAAGCCGGGCGCGGGTCTCGGGCTTCAAGAGAGAGCCGTTGCGGAGCATCCCTTCCCACTTGGCCAGATCTTGCACCGTCGTCAGGAGGCCCCCGCTGGCAAAGTCACGGCTCCAGGAGGCCACATTCACGCGCTTCTCCGACTCTAGGGCATAGCCATCGGCGCGGTTGGCAACCAGCTCACTGAGCGTATGGCGGCGCGTGGCACGCATCTCTAAGGGCTGAAAGAAGCGCTCCGTGAGAAACTGATCCCAGGTCTGGTTGGTGATGCGCCGGATCACTTCCCCAAGAAGCACAAAGCCAAAGTTGCAGTACTGCCACTTCTCGCCGGGGGCAAAACGCAGCGGTAGTGGCTTGACCGCTGCGATGGCATCGGCCTCGGTGTAGCGGCGTGTGAGATCCATTGGCTCATCGGGGACCAGGCCCGACGTGTGCGTGAGCAGGTGCCGCAGGGTGATCTTCTCCCAAGTCGGCGGTATCGGAAGCGTCTTGGGCAGATGGCGAGACAAGGGATCGTCGAGAGCGAGCTTTGACTCTTGCTCCAGCAGCAGAATACTAGCCGCAACGGCCTGCTTGGTCACGGAGGCGAGCTGGTAGACCGTCTCCGCCGTCGCCGGTGTCCGTGTCTCCAGGTTGGCCTGACCGTAGCCGCCGGATTTGAGGATTTTCCCCTGGCGCACCAGCGCCATCGAGAGTCCTGGGACTCTCTGGAGCCCAAGCTCCTCGTTGATGTAGCTGTCAATAGGATCGTCAAATAGTCGCAAATTTTGCCTACTTTCCCTCGCGGACGATCCAAGCTAGAAGCGCCACTTGCTCCTGCCAGCTTAGCGCCGCCGCCCCTGAGTCGCCGCGCTGGCAGGCATCCAGGCGCTCGCGGGCGGTGCCGTTGCCACTATCAAACGCATCATAAAACGGATGCGGCCCCGTCATGCCCACCCAGTAGCGCGTGTTGCCCCAGTCACCCTCGCGCCGGTGCACGAGCTGATGGATGTAGTTAGCCGTACTGTCCTCTTCATGCACCTGCACGAGCTTATGGGCCGCATCCAGATCATCATTAAGCAAGTGCAAGAGCGCCCGCAGGTTGTACGAGCCCTCCGAAACTTTTGAGAGCAGCCCCGGCAGCCATGGCGCTTTCGGACAGAGGGGAGCATCTGTGCGAGCAAGAAGTGTCGCAGCAATAGCATGAAGCGGGTGCGTTTCGGGCAGTGGGTTTGTCATGAGGGTAGGTATCCAAAGAGGCGCACGGAGCCGTGGGCTAGGGAGCTATCGGGGAGCGGCGTGGAGTTTTCGGAGTTGGGAACCGCCAGCTCTAAGATAAGATTCAGCGCGTCGGAGGCGACCACTTGGGCCTTGTAGACGGTCAATGGCAGCTCGCCCCACGTGGCAGTGCGGTGGCTGAGAATCCGGCAGATCACCACGTAGTCGTTTTCAAGCTGGCCTTGGCGCACCAGCGCCAGCGTGTCGGCGGAGAGCTTATCGGCATCGCGGAGTAGGTCGCGCATGGCATTGGCACCACCGGGAGCGAGCGTCGCGAGGCCATAGAGCGCCAGCTCACAGGGCTTGCTCATGGCGGCTTTGTAGCGCTCTGCATGAGTGGCCTGATCTGTGGTGCAGACAATCAAGCGCTGACTGCCTACGGCCAGCTCCGCCAGCGGGAGCCCCTCCTGGGGGTCGCGCCAGAGCCGCCGCAGTGTCCCCGCCAGGCGCTGCTCGGTGACCAGGTCGGGTAGCTCCGAGGCATCCGCCGCTCCGACCGTCAGAAACTCCTTGCGCCGCTTCAGGCTCCGCGCCACCAGTGCGCCAAAGCCTCCCAAAACCAAGAGCAACGCAATCGGCAGAATGGTCTCCATGCCGCCTATTGTACCCAAATCATCTCCGCCGATTGAAATCGGCGGCACTCTGAACGAGCGCTTGGGCGCGGGCTTGGGCGACACCGTCTTCGCCGGGCTCTAGAGGCTTTTGCGGATCGCGGACGCAGGCGGCGAAGTGCTCGACTTCGAGCTGGAACTGATCTTGGTGCTCAAAGAAAAAGGCTTCCTCGGTGTCGGAGTTGTTGGCACGGACGAGAACTCTGACGCCGCTCTCGCCGACTTGAAACGCTCGCTCGGCGGTGATGCTTCCCTCGCGCCCGACTAATTCGTAGCGGCTGGTGAAGGCTTGATCAAAGCCGCCGATGAGGCTGGCGGTGCGGTTTTCGGCAAAGGCGAGGAGCGCCGCTGTGTGAATGTCCACGCCGGTCCCGGAATCACGAACGGCGAGGGCTTTTGCTTCGGTGGGCTCGCTACCAAGGAGCCAGCGGGCGGCGTTGAGCGGGTAGACGCCTACATCCAGAAACGCGCCGCCGCCTTGCGCGGGGTTCCAGCGGATGCCTGCATGATCCGCCGTGGCGGGGTAGGTGAAGATCCCACGAAAGTGCACCGGCTCGCCAATCGCGCCGCTTTGTAGCACCTCAAAGACTTTCTGGTGCTGCGGATGGTGTCGGTACATAAACCCCTCCATCAGCCGCAAGCCCGACGCCACTGCTGCGCCTGCCATCCACTCGGCCTCCGCAACCGAGAGCGCGAGGGGCTTGTCGCAGAGGACGTGCTTGCCCGCCGCGAGGGCTTTGACCGTCCACTCGGCGTGCTGATCGTTGGGGAGGGGAATGTAGACCGCCTCAATGTCCGGGTCGGCAAGCAGTGCGTCGTAGCTGCCATAGGCTCTTGCCACGCCGTGTTTTTCGGCGGTGGCCTGCGCTTTTTCGAGAGTGCGTGAGGCCACCGCATGGAGCGCCGCATTTCCCGCACTTTTCAGTGCAGGAGCCATGCGGCGCTCGAAGACGCGGGCGCAGCCTAGGACGCCAAAACGGACGTCATCCACTACCGTCGTGCTCGTCCGGGGCGCTGTGCGAGCTTCTTGGCCTTCTCGATCTCCGTGGCGTAGGCTTTCTCGTCCCAGGCTGTGAGTGTGGTGGCGATAGCTCCACAGTTGCTGTAGGTCTCTTTCTCGGAGAGCATCGCAATCAAGAGCTTGGCATCCGCGGGATCGTGCTTGAGCCTGCCTAGCGCACGGATCGCCTCACCGCGTCGGGCATCACTCAGATGGGTGAGCAGGCCACGCCAGAGCGAGCGCAGGTCTTCCCGCTCCAGCCGGCCCAGCTCATCTAAGCTCCCCAGAGCGGGGAAGCGCAATGCATCGGCCTTTGCCACGGCGGCGATGGCCTGAATGTCGGTATCGGACGCGCCATCGGCAAGAAGCCCCTGCATCGCAACGGTTTTATCCAGCCCAACGGGGGCATGCTTCACAATTGCCAGGCGCTCCTCGGGGGCAAACTCGTGCTTCAGCTCGCGCAGAAAGTCATGATCGGGATCAAGTAGCACCGCACTTGGCTTCGCAGACGCCTTGATCTTAAAGACCTGCTCCGTTGCATTCAGCGTGACCTCAAAACGGCTCAGGCTGTCTTGGATCAGGCCAATCTTGGCGGGAATCGTGTAGATCGGGGTGCCGTCGGAGGTGTCCTGGGTCTGCTTCACACTCACCAGCACCGCTTTTTCTGCCTCGTCCCACTTCCAATCGTACTCCAGCACGGGGTGGCCGGGCTTGAGGAGCCACTGCTGGAAAAACGGCTCGCAGTTGATGCCGCTAAAGTCCGTAAAGGCGCGACAGAGATCTTCCCACTCCACGGGCGTGTGGCGGTGCTCGGTGAGATACTTCTTGATGCCGCCAAAGAACGCTGCATCGCCTAACTGACGGCGTAGCGTGTGCAAGATCGCGCCGCCCTTGGGGTAGGTGTGGCTGTCGAACATCACCTCGGGGTCGCGGTAGAGATTGGTCGAGACTGGGCGCTTGTAGCGGCGCGACTCGGCCAGGTAGCCCCGTATATTGCTGTCCACTTCACGGTCGTAGGCGTTCTTGCCCCGGCTGTGCTCAAAGTAGAGCACCTCCATGAACGTGGCGAAGCTCTCGTTGAGCCAGACCTCGCCCCAGTCTTTACAGGTCACCAAGTCGCCAAACCACTGATGGGCTAGCTCATGGGAGTTGAGGCTCGCCATGTTGCGAAAGCCCGAGCGAAAGTCGGTGAGATTGCCCACGCCGAGGGTCGTGGAGGAGACATTTTCCATGCCGCCACCAAAGTCATACATCGCGTTCTGTGCGTATTTCTGCCACGGGTACTTCACCCCGGTAATCTTGGAGAAGAACTCCAGCATGTCGGGTGTGTCGCTAAAGCTAGCGTCAATCATGCTCGCAAAGCCCTTGGGCACGACATACCACAGCGGCACATCGCGCCACTTGTCTTTTTTAATGTCAAACGGTCCGGCGACCAGCGCCATGAGATAGGTCGCGTGGGGCTGTGTCATTTTCCAGTGCGAGGTGCGACGGCCATTCTTCACGGTCTCTTTCTGGGGCAGGCCATTGCTGACCACACTCCACTCGGCTGGAACGGTGGTGATGGTCTCGGTGGTGGTCATGTCGTTGGGATAGTCCCAAGTCACGGCCCACTCGCGATTACCCGCCGTCTCACCCTGGGTCCAGAAGCCCTGCTTCTCTTTGTTCTGGTCATTGGGAAGCATCCAGTGGAAGCCATCTCCCTGGCCAAAGCCTCCTCCTTGAATCGCCCCCCCCGCGTAGGTAAAGCGCACCAGAAGGGCTTTATCTTTGGCAAGCGGTGCGGGGAAGCGCACCGAGACAATATCGCCGTCGCGGGTGAACTTCAGCGCCTGCCCACCTGACTCTGCTGTCTTGACCTCGATATTCTTGCCCGCATGGAAGCGCAGCACCGTGAGCTTATCTCGGAGCGGCGCGACGGTGTTGGTCGAGGCTCCGGTGAACTTGCGATTAGGCCAGTCAATGTCCAGCTCCACTTTCAGGTGCTGGAGGTCGAAGTCACGGTCCGGAGCATACTGGATCGTGGCGGCAGGAGGAGTGAAAGGGTTGCCTCCCGCCCGGCGCTGTGCCGAGGCAGGAAGTGCCGCTAGACCAAGCGCGGCAAAGAGGAGGGGAAGGGAATAAAGGCGAGACATAGGGACATTTTACCTGATCTTAACCCTTGACTAAAAAGCTTATTTTGCCTACAATACTAGCATCTCAAAACGAAGGGGGTGGTGGCATGCACAACAGTCATAGTCTCCGGGGGGGTCTCGCGGGCTGATTTTAGCTCGTGAGCTTGTCTCATGGGTCATGATGACTCCCAGAGGCGAGGCTTCCCCGACGTGAGCGGCCCGGCGGATTCGCAAGAATCCGCCGGGCCGCAACGCGTTTTAGCCGCCCATTTTCACAGGGCTTCCCATCGTGGGGGGGGGCATTGCCATCCCGCCGCCCATCTTTACCTCGCCGCCCATCGTGACCTCGCCACAGTCTGCGCCCATGCCATTGATTTTATGCACCGGGTTGTCTGCGTGATCGTCGGAGAGGGGCTTGGTGGTGCAGCACGAGGGATCTACTCCGGCGAGCATCATGCCCTGGCCCCGGCTCTCGTGGGTGCGAATGCTGGGTGGATCGAGCGGATCGCGTAGCTGGATCAGAAGCGTGGTACGGGCTTCGTTGCTGGCGTTGATGCCGCTGCCATGAATCGTGAGATACGAGAAAAAGAGCACATCGCCCGCCTCCGCAGGACATGGGGTCGCATCCTCGACAGGATACTGCTCGGGATCAAGGTGCCAGCCGCCTGCGGAGTCATGCGGAAGCATTCCGAGCCTATAGCTGCCGGGCACCACGCGGACACAGCCTTTTTCTAGCGGCGCATCATCGAAGTGCACAATGGCGGCGATCATGGAGTGGTTGGCGTGCGGAAAGAACGGCGCGTCTTGGTGCATCGGAAACGGGCTGCCCTTCTCTGGCGGCTTGATAAACATCTTGGTGTGGTGGAGCTGGACATTGGGGCCGATAATCTGCGCCGCCACTCCCGCAAGGCGCTCGTCCACGATCAGCCGTGCCAGACCCGCATCGTAGAACTGGACATCGTGACAGTGCTGGAGCGACGAGGTCTTCCCGCCCTCGACATAGTCCCGCGCCGCCCCCCACGTCGCATCGGAGCCTTTATTACTCTCCACGTAGAGCTGGTGCGCTAGGTCATGAAGCGCCTGCCGGTGCCGCGCCATCTCGTCTTTATCAAAGAGTCCCTTCACGAGAATATAGCCATTCTCGCGATAAAAATTAAGTTGGTCATCCGTGAGCATGATTTGAGTATACAATAGATCATGCAATCTCCAAAACTCGCAGCCTTTCCCAAGGCTTTTATGGACGAGCTCTGCGTCCACAAGACCATGACCGTTTTCGACTGGATTACTCTTGCCTCAACTCTTGACATTGATGGCCTGGAGTTCTACGCGGGCTTCTGTGAGGGCGACAGTCCAAGCTGGCTTGCCTCAGTGCGCGAAGCACTGGCAGCAAAAAACCTCGCCATGCCCATGCTCTGCTGCTCCCCGGACTTCACCGCCGATGATATTGAAAGTGAACTCGAAAAAGAGCGTGGCTGGATCGCGCTCACGGCCGCATTGGGCGGGAGCTACTGCCGCGTGCTCTCCGGCCAGCGCCGCCCCGATCTGTCGCGGGAAGATGGCGTGAAGCGCGTGGTTGGGGCGATCTCCAGCCTCCTGCCCTTTGCAGAAGCGCATGGCGTCACGCTGATCATCGAGAACCACTACAAAGACAACTACTGGACACACCCTGAGTTTGCGCAAAAATCCGATGTTTTCTGTGAGATTGTCAATGCCATAGACTCCCCGTATTTTGGCGTCAACTACGACCCCTCCAACGCCTTCTTGGCAGGCGAAGACCCGCTAGATGTCCTCGCGCTCGTCAAGCACCGAGTGCTCACCATGCACGCCTCGGACCGCTACTTAACGTCCGGCACCATCGACGATCTGCGCAAAGAAGAAGACAGTGTCGGCTACGCCTCCCGCCTCGCCCACGGGGTCGTCGGCGAGGGCCTCAACGACTATGATGCCATCTTCACCACACTCAAAGCCGCTGGGAGCACGCCGCGCTGGGTGAGTATCGAGGACGGCATGAACGGCATGGGGGATTTGGAAAAATCCGTCGCCTTCGTCCGCAAAAAACTCACCCAGCACTTCGGGTAGAATGTCACCATGAGACCGATTGTACAGATTTCCCTTGATATTGTAGACCTCGACGAGGCCCTTGAGACCGCACATCTCGCGATGCGGGCAGGCGTGGACTGGCTGGAGGCCGGAACCCCGATGCTGATGGCGCACGGGGCCAATGGCGTACGCGTGTTGCGCGAGGCCTTCCCCAGCGTCCCGATTGTCGCGGATCTGAAGATCATGGATGGTGGCTACCGTGAAGTGGAGATCGTCGCCAAAGTCGGCGCAACCCACGTGGTCGTGATGGAGCGAGCGCACCCGCACACGGTCAAAGAAGTTGTCCGAGCAGGCCGGGACTTTGGGGTGGAGGTGATGGGCGACAACATGATCTCCGAGAACCTGATCGACTCCGCTCGGCGCTTAGAAGACCTAGGCTGCGGCTACGTCATCCACCACATCGGCTTCGACGAGCGCCGTGGGATCGCGGCCAGCGGTGCGCGCATGCCCAGCCCGCTCGATCAGCTCCGCGAGGTCTGCGAGGCCGTGAGCATCCCCGTGCAAGCCGTCGGCGGTCTTTCCACCGATCAGGCCATCGCGTGCCCCAGCTACGGCGCGCCTCTTGTCGTGCTCGGAGCCCCGCTCACCGTGGACGACTACGCCTTCAAGAGCGCCAGCAACAACCTCGAAGAGATCGTCCGCCACATCTGCGAGCGCATCCACGCCCAAGGGAGCTGATATAGCCCCTGGTATTCGTTTCCGAAGGAGTATAAAATAGCCTCATGCTTACAATCACGGTGGATGGCGAACTTGAGGTACGGCTTCGAGCGAGGGCAAACCGTGCGGGACGTACGCCTGATAACTTTGCCCTTGCAGCTCTTGAACACAGCCTTGAAGATGACGACGACTGGTCAGCCCTTCAAAATGCCCTTGCTCAGCATGGAGGGAAGGGCATCCTTCCGGCACAACTACCTGATGACCCTAAGCAGGCACAATTACAGGGCTTAGGAGCTTTTGCGAGTGATCCGGAGTGGGATGAGTTTCTTGAGGCAATCGTGAGAGAGCGTGAGCGTGCCAACTCTTGTGAGTCCGAATGAGCCTCTATCTGCTGGACACTGATATAGTCTCTTTACTCTTCCGTTCCACAGATAAAACGACAGCACTCCATCGGCGCTTTGAAGAAACGTCCGCAACGGATCGCGTGATCAGTGCCATCACGGTTGAAGAAATGCTTCGTGGAGCACTGGCTGTCATCCGATCCGAAGAAACGCGCTCAGGGGGGACACAGGGCTACCAGCGCCTTGCACAGCTTGTCCCCTTTCTTGCAACCTTTCGCATCGCTTCTTTCACAGATGCCACACAGGAAATCTTTCGCGCCATGCCCGCATCACTGCGCCGTCTTGGTAGTGGCGACTGTAAAATTGCAGCTACCGCACTGCACTACAATTTGATTGTCATAACACGAAACCTTCGTCACTTCCAACAAATCCCTGGTGTAGTCTGCGAAGACTGGACAGAGGAGTAAGAACCATAGCTCCCCACGAAGCCCTCCAAGACTTGCAAGAGCGGATGCACCAAGACGGTTTCAGTACCGGTTGGCCGGAGCTGACGGAGCGTCTTTTCTTCACCCAAGTGGAGGGCTTCTGGTTTATCGACTACTTCGGTGAGGGGGAAGCGTATCTGGCAGAGCTCTTTCAGCTTCTCGCACGCCCAGAGCTCGCCGAGACACTTCGCTGGTTGAGCTTACGCAGTCCAGATGTGGGAGCAAATGGCACCCGTGAGTGGGACTTTACGCCGCTTCTAGAGGCCAAGGCACAATTTCCTTGTTTGCAGTCGCTCCAGATCGCACGAATGCCTCCGGAGAACCACAATCACTCTATTGTCGGTAAGGGCTACGAAGAGAGTGGCCAGCTTGGTTCGCTTCTAGATCGCATGCCCGCGCTCATTGAACTCTGGACTCCCTCGGCTCCCGATGCCACGTTCTGCGAGCGCGTTGGTCACCCGCTCCGGCTTCTGCACCTAGACTGTGGCTACGACCACCAGGACTTTATTGCCCACCTAGCCCAATCGCGTTGCTTTCCCCAGCTAAAGCATGTTGAGTTCAGCGACTACGCGCAGTTTTATATGCAGGACTGGCAAGCGAGCTGTGTGCCCTTTGAACACTACGAACTGCTTCTGAGTTCAGAAACTCTGCCTGCCTTTTCGCGCTTTTTCCTTCGTAGCGCACATCTTAGTGAAGCGCAGATAACCCACTTGAAAACACAGCGAGCGGGGCTTCACTTTACCTACCAAAACCCAAGGATTATCTAAATGACTCAAAAAATAGCACTGGTTACCGGCAGCGTCCGGGGCATTGGGAAAGTGATTGCCGAGCGGCTGGAGGCGAAGGGCTGGACGGTGGTTCGGCACGCACAGACGGCGACGGAGCTGGAGGGCTTGGCTGGGGTTGCGGGCGATCTCGCGGAGGCGAGCGTTCCTGAGGCGATTATCACGGAAGTGATCGAAAAGTACGGGCGGCTGGATGCGCTGGTGAACAATGCGGCGCTGACGACACGCTCCAACTTAGAGACTACCGATGTGGCGCTCTTTGATAGATTAATGGCGGTGAATCTTCGTGCTCCGCTGCTGCTGATTCAGGCGGCGCTCCCTCACTTCCGGGCACAGGGCGGGGGGAAAGTGGTCAATATTGGCTCGTCGAATGCCTACTGCGGCGAGCGAAATCTGCTGGCGTACTCGATGACCAAGGCCGGGCTGATGGTGCTGACGCGGAACTTAGGGGATGCGCACGGGGCCGAGGGCGTGCGGGTGAACCAGCTCAATCTGGGCTGGACAATCTCCGACAGTGAGTACGCACTGAAGATCTCCGAGGGACTGCCGCCCGACTGGCCCGAGCGGCTCCCCAAGTCCGTCGCGCCCTCGGGGGGCTTACAGACCCCCGAGGACGTTGCGGCGATGGTATCCTGGCTGCTCTCCGACGATGCCCCGCGTGTCAATGGCCAGGTCTGGGACTTTGAGCAGTACCCGCTGATCGGGCGCAATCCCCCCAAAGATGTCGCGACATAGGCTACTTGATGGCTTTGAGGGCGCTCTCCAGAACGGGGTCGCTGGTCTCCGTGGCCACGGCTTCGACGGTCACATCGGGCTTGAGAGGGTTCTTCTCCAGACGCATCCCGCCTGGCGAGACATAGTCCGAGAGGGGAACTTGCACCTCAAAGCCCTCGGTGTCGCGTAGGGGAACAAAGAACGAGACCAGCACCGCACCTGCTGAGGGCTTGCCCACCAGAACCGCACCACGTTGCTCTTTAAGAACCGCGCTGGAGATCTCCGAGGCGCTCGCGGAGCCTTTGTCGAGTAGGATCGCCAGCTTGCCCAGATACGGCGCTTGAGAGAGCTTGAAGGTCTTGCTGGTAGGGCCTGCCCACTTGGCAATCGCCACCATGTCCTTGCCATCGCCACCCACGGTCTGGATATAGCGCTCCGCCATCTGGCGGCCCACCTGGGTGCCAATCGGGGTGCCCACGGGCGTGAGAAGTGAGAGCAGGTGGTTGCAGTTGCTGACAAGCCCGCCGCCATTGCCGCGCAGGTCAATCACCAGAGACTTTGCCTTCTTGGCATTGACTTCCTCGATAAAGCCCGCGATCTGCTTGACATTATAGGTGCGGGCAAACGAGGGGATTCGCAGAACGGCAGTTGTCTTATCGGTCCAGGTCAGCGTGTTGGGCTGGTCGGTGGAGTAGGCTTTCTTGAGCACCATGTAGTTCTTGATAAGCCCGGTACTCTTGCGCTTGATGGTCAGAAGAGTGGTCTCGCGGTCGGAGGGAATCGGGTAGGTTGTTGGCTTCTCTATCCCCTCCACGGCGATAATCTCATCGCCCGCTTCCAGCCCGAGCTGTGCGGCAGGGCCTTTCGGGGCAAGGGCGGTGATCTTGAGGCCACTCTCACTCTTCTCCGTGCGCAGGCCAAAGTTCTGTGTCACCCCGGTGATACGGGCCTTGGCGCTCTGGGGAGAGAAGAGGCGGATGTGGCTGATTCCAAAGTCACGGAGGGCTTCATTGACCGTATTGACAAACGCGGGGACATCCTCGGACTTATCGAGCTCGCTGCGGCGCTTCTCTAAAAAAGTGGGCCACTGGGCAAAGTCTACACCAGGAACAAAGGCCTGGCGCTGAATGCTCGCCTGCATGGTCTGCAAGACTTTTGTCTTACTCTCGGGGGTAATAGCCTGTCCAAAGGTACTGGAGAGCGAGCCCAGCAAGATGCCAAGCGTGAGAAAAGAGCGAAATTTCATGGGTTTTTCTTACCTTTCAGAGCGGCTTCTACAAAAATAGGGGCCGCAAGCTCCGCCGAAGAGAGGAGCATGTAGTTTTTCGAGACGCGGTGAATCCGCCGCGCCAAGTCGGGGTCGAAGCAGCGTAGCACGAGCGGCATCGGGCGCTCACCACGCGTCTCCTCAATCAGGCTCTGTGCCGTGAGGCCAATCTCCAGGTTCAGAGCATCACTAGACGTTGCCGCAATCAGAGCCCGTGCTCGTCTTAGCCCTGCCTTCAGCAGCGCCTCTGGTCGTGTGGCATCTCCCAGTAAGATCGGGATGCGGGTGGCGAGATCGCGGAAGTAGGCATCGTCGGGTGTCATGTCCACTACCACCACTCGCAGGTTTCGTGCCCGAAGATCTCCCGCGATGGCATAGCCGACACTGCCGAGGCCGCAGATAATCACATGGTCTTTGTAGCGCCGCGCCATTTGTTCGGCGCGGGCCTGCTGCGCTGCCCCCGAGAGGATGTAGTTGGTGAGCAGCGACGAGAGCGTGGCCAGTAGTAAGAGCCCTCCAAACATGAGCAGCATCCCAAAGAGCTTCATGGCTGGAGCGGCATCATGGAGGTTGAAGTCGCCAAAGCCCACGGTCGTCAGGATCGTCACGGTGAAGTAGGCCGCGTCTAAGTAGCTGATACCGAGATTCTGATGGAAGATCAGCACGCCCCCCAGGAGGAGCAAGACGAGCAAGAACATTAGGAGCGACAGATCCGTGCGGGGTGCAGGCCGCAGCGTGAGCCGAGTGTTGCTTCTCGCGCGAGCAGGCAGGCGCTCGGGCGGCGGTGCGAGAGCCGCTTCGGCAAAGTGTGGCGCGGCGAGCAGGGGGGGGACGAGCACGTGTGTGATGTCAAAATCATGCTCCAGCCGATCCCCCAGGCGTGCATCCGAGTGGCGCATCACGAGACAGAGCTCTGGGTGCTGGCTTCGGACATCGAGGGCCGTCTCCAGGTTGATCAGATCGTCTGAGGTTGCCAGGATCAGCGCACGAGCACTCTCGAGTCGTCCTGCCTCACGCGTGTCCGGGAACCGAAAGTCTCCTGTGATGAGCTGCGCCCCGAGATCCAGTGCGGCGACTCGCCTGTCCTCTCGCGTCTCCGGGCTCGTGATGGCCACCACCGCGATTTTCTGCTCTCGCAGGAGCTGCACGATCCTAAGGCCAAAGCGCCCCAAGCCACAGACCACCACATGGTCGCTCAGCGCATCGGGAAAATCAGGGAGAAAATTCGTCGGCACACCGTATTATAGCCAGTCCTTTAAAGATAGTGAGCTTGGCATGGATTTTGTTATATCGCTAAAACATGATGACGGACACAAAACGTATTGCTTTTGGCTGGTATGGCACTCTTGTTCCTGAGGTGGGCGAGTTTAGCTGTGAGCGACCGCAAGGGACTGCCGCACTCGCTCTTAAGCAGGGCGTGCGTCGTGGGGCAGTGGAGCTGATGCGCGCTCTTCAGCGTGATGGCTGGGAGATCTGGATCTACACACTGGGGGCGCTAGCGAGCCACCAAATCCGCCTTTTCTTTGCCCTCAATGGAGTCAAGCTGGGGGGAGTCATCACCGGGCATGAGCATCAGAATGCCGTTCGGCTTGGGCGTGCTCCTCGAACCTCTATCAAGCACGCTCCCGCCTTTGATCTGGATCTTATCGTGGACGATAAAGACGTTACCGCGCAGGCAGGGCGACGCTATGGCTTTGATACCCTCAAGGTGACAAACTGCCACAAAGACTGGACTCTCTCCATCCGCGCGCACTGCCTCTCCTACTACCGTAACGACGCCGAGTACCCTCTGGCGGCGTAAGCCTACTCTCGGGTGATGGCCTCATCTAAGTTGAGGAGAATACTGGCGGTCATGGCGTAGGCGGCGAGCTCGCTCGGGTCGCACTTCGGGTCGGGCTTGCTCTCGCCCATTGCCAGCAACTTTTTCGCTTCCTCAGGTGTGGCTCTGTAGCGCGCGAGGCGCTTTTCGAGTCCCGCTCTATGGAGGGCAAGCTCTTGGACACTCGGGCGGCGAGAGAGGAGCTCACGGTAGACCCACGTGATGCGTGCATCGGGGGTGGTGCCACCCTCTAAGAGCATTCGCTGGCCGATCTGGCGTGCGGCTTCCACGAAAGTCACCTCGTTAAGGAGCGCTAGCGCCTGAAGCGGTGTGTTGGTGCGACTGCGTCTCACGCGGCACGTATCGCGGCCTGGCACATCAAAGAGCCCCATGGTCGGTGGACCCGCGCTACGCTTCCAGATTGTGTAGAGGCTGCGCCGGTAGAGGCCGTCGGGCGTTTTGTCGTTTTTATAGTTTCGCAGATTGCCGTAGACATTGAGCTCGTCCCAGAAGCCCTCGGGCTGGTAGGGGCGGACGCTACGCCCCCCGAGTTTCTCCACCAGCAATCCACTGGCGCAGAGTGCCTGATCGCGGATCACCTCGCCGGGCAGCCGCAGGCGCGTGGCGCGGGCAAAGAGCCGGTTCTCCGGGTCGCGCTTGAGCAGTGCGGGCGTTGTTTTCGAGCTCTGTCGGTAGGTCTGGCTCAGGACGATGGTCTTCTGGATCGCCTTCATGTCCCACTTGAGCCGAATGAACTCCGATGCCAGCCAGTCGAGAAGCTCCGGGTGGCTGGGGAACTCGGCGCGGATGCCAAAGTCCTCGGTGGTGGAGACAATGCCCACTCCGAAGAACTTCTCCCAGAGCCTATTCACAAAGACGCGGGCCGTGAGCGGGTTTTTCTCGCTGGCGATCCACTTGGCAAAGCCGAGGCGTGTGCTAACCTCCCCTTGGCCAAACGCGGCGGGCAGGCCGGGCTTGACTTCCTCGCCGAGCTGGTCGTACTGGCCGCGCTTGAGAACGTAGCACTTACGCGGCGTCTCCATCTCCGCCATCACCATCGTGGCGGGAATGGTCGCATCGTAGTCCGTCAGGGCCTTCTTAGCCACGGCGAGCTGCTGGTCTGCGCCCCGCGCGGCGCTATCCACATTGGCCCTAAACCAGGCCAGACGCTCGGGGGTTCCAGCGGGCGGGATTCCCTCCGACGAGGGTGTCTCTGAGTCGGTGAGGGCGACCTTGAAGCGGGCGAACTGGTGCTGGCCGTACTGCGAGCCAAAGCGCAGGGTGAGGGTCACGCTCTCGCCCGTAATTGGCTTATCGAGTGTGAAGGTCGCCGTGTGGGGCTTATCGGTCTGGCCGTAGATTCCCCAGCCGGTCGCGGGGTCGGTGTCAATCGCATCGCTGATCGGGTTGCCGTTCTGCGAGAAACCCGCGACCGCTTTGCTGGGATGTGCCGCGTTGAGAGTCACATCGGTCAGAACAAAGTTGCCATTGGACGAGCGTCCGACTTTCCCTTTCTCCGGGAAGACTTCGAGCCGAACGCCGCGCACCGGCTTGCCACCGGTGGGGAGCGTGAGCGTGTAGGTCTCGGTGTCGCCGTTCTTTCCCGTGGCAAAGAGCTGGTTGTCGGGGAGCACCATGAGGTTGGCGCTCTGGGCAGTCGCCTTGCTGGGGCGCACCCCAACCCACGATGTCACCGGGTACTTCGCCGCCGCGCCGCTCGCCTCCCACGCCGCCAGCAAGCCGGGTAGCTTTTGACAATACTCTCTGCGCTCGCAACTTTCTCGCCCAGCTCCGCCAGCCGCTTTTGCTCGTCGGTGGTGGGAGCTTTGAGGGTGGGGGGCGTGTTGATATTGACCCCCTCGGTGCCCGCGCCGCTCTCGGGGACGTTGTTGAAGTAGGAAAAGAGCGAGTAGAACTCTTTTTGGCTGATGGGATCGTACTTGTGGTCGTGGCAGCGTGCGCACCCTACGGACATTCCCATCCAGACCGCCCCGACTGTTTCCAGGCGATCTATCACGCCCTCAACCCGCCACTCCTCGGCGATCAGGCCGCCCTCGGTGTTGATGCGGTGGTTGCGATTGAAGCCCGTCGCTAGCTTCTGGCTGACGGTCGCATTGGGGAGC
Organism: Armatimonadota bacterium; assembly: GCA_026392155.1. GTDB lineage: Bacteria > Armatimonadota > Armatimonadia > Armatimonadales > Armatimonadaceae > Armatimonas. The sequence goes on from JAPLCP010000162.1 coordinate 19,404, forward strand.
ATATCGCCGGCAAGCTGCTCGATCGTGAACTGGTCGAAGGGCATGTTCTTGTTGAACGCCTCGATCACCCAGTCCCGCCAGCGCCACTGGTAGCGCTCGTGGTCGTTCTGGAAGCCATTGGAGTCGGCGTAGCGCGCCATGTCCATCCACGAGATGGCCATCTTCTCCCCGTACCGTGGCGATGCCAGCAACCGATCCACGACTTTCTCGTAGGCGCGGGGCGACTTATCGGCCAGAAACGCCTCCACGTCTGCAACACTCGGCGGCAGCCCCGTTAAGTCCAGAGCCACCCGCCGGATCAGCGTCGTCTTATCCGCCTCCGGCGAGAGTGTCAGCCCCTCTTTGGCGAGGCGTGCGGAGATATAGCCATCTATCCCCCGCACTCTCCCTCCTCCCAGGATTGGGAGGAGGGCTGGGGAGGAGGGAAGTGGAGCGAACGCCCAGTGCTGCTGGTACTTGCCGCCTTGGCCGATCCAGCGCCGCAGAAGCGTCTTCTCGCCCTCTGTGAGCGTCTTGCCCGAGTCCGCCGGTGGCATCTGGAGTGCGCCCGTCGCCCCGATCCGATGCGTGAGCTTGCTGGCCAGAATATCCCCACCGACAATCGCCGCGTTGGGCAGATCGAGCCGCAGACCTGCCGCACGCTTGCTTTCGTCTTGGCCGTGGCAGGTAAAGCACTTGCCTGAGAGAATCGGACGAATATCGCGGTTGTAGTCCACGGGCGGCGCAGGCTTAGTTGCGCTCGGCTGCGCCAGCGCCAGCCCCGCCAAGGCCACAGACCCAAAAAACAGACTCCAGAGAGCTTTCATACCTCACAGTTCGGTAGGAAGAGACCAGTCTCCTGCCAAACAAACAAGTTTTCTCGAACCGCCTCGTCGCCCGTGCCCTCGCAGAGGAGCTATGCTCTCTATGGGATCGGGTTCGGCCACAGCTCCGCGGGAGGGTAAAAGTGCCCCGCCGCCGATGCTGCGATTAGCGATACACTGAAGGTATGAGCACAAGCATCATAGACGTCGTGGTTCTGGCGAGTGGGCTCAACCAGATCCCACTCTACGAGGGCTACGTCCCCGGCTACAAGGCACTGATTCCCTACCACGGGCGCGCCTCGATTCAGTACGTCCTCGATGCCCTCACCGCCGTGCCGCGCGTGGGGCGCATCTGTATCGAAGGGCCACAGGCGCAGCTCCAGCCCGAGCTCGCCGAGCGCCTGAGTGCCGACTCCCGCATCACGCTCGTCGAGGGCGGGGAGAGCTTTCTCGACAGCCTCGTCATTGGGCTGCGGCACTTTCAAGACGCGCCCGCCGTTCTCTTTATCGCCGCCGATATTCCCCTGGTCACCCCCGAGGCGATCCAGAGCTTTCTCACGGCTTGGGAGAGCGCGCCCACGACCTACCCGCAGAACCTCTTTCTCTCGGCGGTGCCCAAGAGCGCCTACACCGGCCCCTACGAGCACTTCACCAAGCCCTTCAATCACTACCGCGACATCACGCTCTGCCATGGCAATTTCTTTATCGCCGAGCCCGCGCTTCTGGAGCAGCCGGGCCTCAAGGAACGGATAGATCGCTTCTACGCGGGCCGCAAAAACGCTCTCACCACGACCCTGGCGCTGGGCTGGAAGATTGCACTGGCCTACCTGATCGAGGTCGAGGGGCTCCACCTGCTGACCCTGGAGCAGTTCGCCCACTTTGTCTCCAAAGAGCTAGGCTTTGGGGTCACGCCACTACTGGTCGGCTATCCCGAGATCACGATCGATGTGGACGAGCACGATGACTACGACTTTGTAAAAGAGAGAATCGAGGAGCGATGGCGCTTAAAGTCATGACCCTCAACCTGCTCTACGCCGGGGCGGTCAATCCGGCGGGCACGTGGCCCATGCGCCTGCCGCTGGTGCTGGACGTGCTGCGTGAGAGTGGGGCAGAGCTTATCGCTGTGCAGGAGGCGACCGCCCCTCAGCTTCGTGACCTAGAGCATGCCCTCCCTGAGTTCACGTTTATCACCGGCCCTGAGAGCGGTGAGACCCGCCTCCCGCGTGTGCTCCACCGTGCGACCCGCTTGTTGCACCGCGCCCGTGCCCGCCGCGCAGGCCACGACCACACCGCCACGGTGCATCTACATATCCCACGCGGCGAGCACTGCACCATTCTCTTTCGCACCGACAGCTTTGAGCTACTAGAGAGCAGTGCCTTCTGGGTCTCGCACAAGCCCGACTCCGAGGGAAGTGTCCTGCCTGGCTCCTGGCTGCCGCGCGTGGTCAACTGGGCACGCCTCCAGAAGCGCACCACCGGCCAGGTTGTCACGGTTTTCAATGCCCACCTGGACTTTCTGCCCTGGGCACCGCTCCGCTCCGCCCGTATCCTGCGCCGGATGCTCGACACCCACTGGGACAGCACGCTTCAGGTTCTCTTGGGAGATTTCAATGCGCAGCCGCGCTCGAAAGCCTACGCGCACTTAGGCGCAGAGCTTGCCCAGACTCCCCACCCGCCGCTCCGAGACGCCTGGGAGGAAGCCCTAGAGCGTAGTGGGCCGGAAGGCACCTACCACGGCGGCACGGGACGTGTCCGCTGGATGGGCCGCTTGGATCGCATTCTCTTCCGCCCGTCGCTGACCGTCAGCCGCGTCACCACGCTCACCCATCAGTCTGAGGGGAAGTTCCCCTCGGATCACTATCCCGTGCTGGCGGAGTTTGTGGAGGTCGGCGATGATTGAGCGCCTCGAAAAGCTGCCACCCCTGACCCAGCGTGTTCTCACGGCGCTCGTGGGCATGCCGATCTTAGTCGCGCTCTGTCTCTGGGGCGCACGGCCTTTTGTGATCTTCACCGTGGTTCTGGCGCTCATCGGGCGCACCGAGCTCCAGCGGGCCTACGCCCAGTGCGGCATCCGTCCCAACGCCTTGCTCTCGCTCCTTGGAGCGCTGGTGCCGGGAGCGGTTCTTCTCCTGCGGCCTCCCTTGGGCGGCGGAATGCCCGCCGCGCCGCTCTCGCTGCTACTGATCCTCGCCTGTGGCCTCGTGATCGCCAGCCTGCTGGAGACAGGAGTGGCCTCGCACCCCAAGGAGGAGATCCACACGGGCAGAAACCTCGCCTACGGCCTGCTGAGCGGGGCCTACGTCGCGCTCTTTGGCGGGATCGCGCTCCTGCGGCTGACGCTCTGGCACGGCCCCAAAGGACTCTGGCCGTCGCTGGATGGCGGAGCGGCGCTTGTCTTGCTCACCGCCGCCTGCACCATCGCGGGCGACAGCGGCGCATACTTTGTCGGGCGCTGGCTTGGGCACCACAAGCTCGCCGAGGGACTCTCGCCCAAGAAGACCACTGAGGGCCTTATCGGAGGCATGGTCGCCAGCCTGCTTATCGGGAGCGGCCTAGGTCAGCTCCTTCTTGGCTCCCCGATATTTGGCCTGATCGTCGGAGCACTGGCCGGGATTCTCGGGCCACTGGGGGATCTCTTCAAGTCCGCCCTCAAGCGCGAGATCGGCATCAAAGACTTTGGCGCTCTCCTCCCCGGCCACGGCGGCATCCTCGACCGCTTCGACAGCCTCCTCTTCACCGCCCCCATCGTCGCCCTCGTCGCCACCGACCTGGTTCACGAAAAATTGCCTGGAGTACTTCGGAGACGATGATGGTTATCGTCAGTTTCAAGAAGCACTTTTGCGTGCTCCCGAGGCAGGTCGAGTCATGCCCGGTTGTGGTGGTTTTCGTAAGTTACGCTGGCACGATCCAAGACGAAACAAAGGGACTCGTGGCGGAATCCGGGTGATCTATCTACATCTTTCGGATGTACTGGTCGTTCTTCTTGCCGATGCCTATGATAAAGATGAAGCAAGCGACCTGACGGAAGAGCAAAAAACTGAGCTGTCACGCCTCGCGGGCGTGCTTCGTGAGGAGCTAAGGAAAGCAAGCTATGGATAGAGTTCGTGAGGTGCGGCCACCTCTCTATAATATTCTCAAGACGGGCTTAGAGGAAACGATCTCTTGGGCACAGGGAGAAGCAGAACTCCGTGTCACCACAGTGACTATCCCTGAGCCACCTCCGCCCTACGATGCTATTCGTGTTGCCGCACTGCGCCAGCGCTTGAAGCTCAGCCAAGCCGGGTTTGCTCAGCTTCTCAATGTCTCCCCCAAAACGGTTCAGAGCTGGGAGCAAGGGGCACGAACCCCGAGTCACGCCGCGGCTCGTCTACTGCAGGTCATCGAAAATCCCAAGCTTCTTGCATCTTGATGCGGAGCCGTGGTATCGTAGCCGCAATGCAAATGCGAAAGCTGGTTCAGTGGTGGTGGCGCACGGGGGCTTGCCCGGTGCGCGCTGTCTGCTAAACACGCCGACGCTGCACACGAAGAGAGGCAGGCTCCCGAGTTAAGACAACCGGAAGAGAGGCAGGCTCCCGAGTTAAGACAACCGGGAGCCTGTTTTATTTTGTCTTATGTTTCCGACGACACCCGATAGAGCGACGTTTAAGGCGCTGGCGAGCCAGGGCAATGTGATCCCGGTCTGCCGGGAGATCCTGGCCGATATGGAGACGCCTGTCTCGGCGTTTAAGCGCCTGGCACACCGGCCCAATGCGTTTTTGCTGGAGTCCGTGGAGGGCGGCGAGCGCATGGCCCGCTACTCGTTTCTTGGCTCCGACCCGCGCGTGGTGCTCCGAAGCCGGGGCAGTAGCGTGAGCCTCACCGAGCGCGGCAAGACACGGCTGATCCCGCTCTCCAAGGGGGAAGACCCACTGCATGTTTTAGAAGCGGAGCTGGCCAAGGTCAAGTTTGTGGAGACGCCGAATCTCCCGCGCTTTGTGGGCGGCGCGGTGGGCTACATCGGCTACGACTGGGTGCGCTTCTTAGAGCCTATCGGGGATAAGACGCACGATGATTTAGACCTCGACGATGTGTATCTCATGCTCACGGACACGCTCTGCATCTTCGATCATGTCAAGCACCGGATTATTGTTCTGGCCAACGCGCATATCGAGCCAGAGACGGACTTAGACGCGGCCTACGACACGGCGGTTGAGAAAGTGGAGGACATGATCGCCGCGCTCCGTGCTCCGATTCCCGATCTGCTAGGCATGCCGGGCAAGCGCCCCAGCAACCCGGCACCGTGGGAGTCGAACCTCACCCGCGCCCGCTACGACGAGATGCTCACCGAGGCCAAGGAGCTGATTGGGGCGGGCGATATTATCCAGGTCGTGCTCTCCCAGCGCTTCTCACGGCCCTTCGACGGTGATGCGTTCGATGTCTACCGCGCCCTGCGCTCACTCAATCCGTCGCCCTACATGTTTTTCTTAAAATTCGACGATGGCCCGATCTTAGTCGGCGCGTCGCCGGAGATTCTCTGCACCGTGGAAGAGCGCACCGTACGCGTCCGGCCCATCGCCGGAACCCGCAAGCGCGGCGAGACACCCGAGGAAGATGCCGCGCTAGAAGCCGAGCTCCTCGCCGATGAGAAAGAGCGCGCCGAGCACATCATGCTGGTAGACTTGGGCCGCAACGATATTGGGCGGGTCTGTGAGTACGGCTCGGTCAAAGTGACGGACTTGATGATTATTGAAAAATACTCGCATGTGATGCATATCGTGAGTAACGTCTGTGGCAAGCTCCGTAGTGAGATCACCCCGATGGACGTCCTCCGTGCGACGTTTCCCGCCGGAACGCTCTCAGGCGCTCCGAAAGTCCGCGCCATGCAGATTATCGAGAGCCTGGAGCCGACCCGGCGCGGCGTTTATGGGGGTGCGATTGGGTATTTTTCCTACAATGGCAACCTCGATGCCTCCATCACCATCCGCACCGCCGTGATCCACAACGGAAAAGTTCATGTGCAGGCAGGCGGCGGCATCGTCGCCGACTCGCAGCATGCCGCGGAGTTTGAAGAAACGGTCAACAAGTCCGCCGCCGCCCGCCGCGCCGTCGAGTTCGCCGAAGCGGGCCTCGACACGGTCCCTGTGCTCGCCGAAGTGGTCGAAGGCCGCTTTAGCCGTATCGAGATCATCGAGCCCCAAACCAATGCGAGGAGTTGAAAATTCCTCGCTAGAGGCAACAAGTTGCCGAAGGCCCTCTGGGCCGGAGACGAACTCCGTCCGGCAGGACGTTCGGCGCGAAGCGCCTTCAGCGAGGGGGTTTCAACCCCTCGGGATGGCCGACAGAAAGGATCCCATGACAATCACCGTTTTTCGCAACCGTCTCCGCCCAGAAGCCACCGAAGCCTACGCCGAGCTGGCCCCCAAGATGGTCGAGCTGGCCAAGCAGCAGCCCGGCTTTCTCTCCATGAAGACCTTCACCGCCGCCGATGGAGAGCGCGTCACCATTGCTGAGTTTGAGAGCGACGAGACCATCGTGGCCTGGCGTGAGAACGCTGAACATAAACTCGCCCAAGAGCGGGGCAGAACCGAGTTCTATTCAGAGTACTCCACCCAGACCTGCGAGGTCATCCGGGAGTCGCGGTTTCCGTGAAAGCCATCCCGCCACGCCCGGATTTACCGCCCGCTCGCCTCGACTCCGAGGATCTCACCCGGCTGGCGCACCTGCTCAGCGGCAAGCTCCAGCTGGAGTGCCCCAAGTGCCGGATTACTCTCAAGCCCTCGGTGGTGAACCGGGAGCTACGGATGGGCAGCAGCCCCGATCTGTCCGCGCTTGACCCACGCCAGCCCAGCCGTCCGCGCTTGGTCTTCTACTGCACACTTTGTCAGCGGGTCGTCGGCTATGTCCAAGGCGACTCTTGGACGGCAGAGAAGATGGATGCCGATGCCGAGGGAACGCGCTGGAGCCACCTAGAGATGGGCGAGAGCAAGCCCGAAAAACTCAAAGTAGGGGACTTCGACCTTGAGGATTGATCATCAACAGAGTCAGGACGTGAACGCCGCCGTCTTGGTGGTGCAGGATCGCGCGTCAAAAGGCCGGGCGTTCACGCTCGGACAGATAAATAATGATATTAGTAATTGATAACTACGACTCGTTCACGTATAACTTGGTGCAGTATCTGGGGGAGCTGGGCCAGGAGATTGTGGTGCACCGAAACGATGCCATCACGCTCGACGAGATCGCGGCGCTGAAACCCGATCAGCTACTGATCTCGCCTGGCCCCTGCTCGCCTGCCGAAGCGGGAGTCTCTGTCGCCGTGATCCAGCGCTTTGCCGGGGAGATTCCTATCTTAGGCGTCTGCCTGGGGCACCAGAGTATCGGGCATGCGTTTGGGGGAAATATTGTCCGGGCGCAGCGGCTGATGCATGGCAAGACCAGCACGATCCACCACGAAAATATTGGGGTGTTTGCGGGCCTCCCCAACGACTTCCCCGCCATTCGCTACCACTCCCTGGTGATCGAGCGAGCGAGCCTCCCCGAGTGCCTTGAGATTACAGCGACCAGTGAGGACGGCGAGATCATGGGCGTGCGGCACAAAACCCTCCCAATCGAGGGCGTCCAGTTCCACCCCGAGTCCGTGCTCACCGAGCACGGCCACGCGATGCTCCAAAACTTTCTGGATCAGCACTAAAACCGGATGCCGTAGGTGAAGATGGGCTCGGTGGAGCTGCCACGCTTGAGGCGGGTGTAGCAGAGCTCAAAGGTCTGGTGTGGCCCCGCTAGCCAGCTGACAAAGAGCCGCGTGCCCGTGCCGCGCCAGC